>DATEOK010000069.1:0-14386 GCA_035274225.1 Dongiaceae bacterium | reverse complement strand
CGATGATTTCGCCGCCATCACCGACCGGCTGCGCGCCTGGATCGCCGACCCCGAGATCGATGTCGTGATCGCAACCGGCGGCACCGGCGTCACCGGCCGCGACGTGACGCCCGAAGCCTTCGAAACGATCTATGAGAAAAGGATCGACGGCTTTGGCGAGCTGTTCCGCTGGATCTCGTTCCAGAAGGTCGGCACCTCCACCATCCAGAGCCGCGCCACCGGCGGCGTCGCGCGCGGCACCTACCTGTTCGCACTCCCCGGCTCGCCCGGCGCCTGCCGCGACGGCTGGGAGGAGATCCTGAGGCACCAGCTCGATAACCGGCACCGGCCCTGCAACCTGGTCGAGCTGATGCCGCGGCTGGAAGAGCATCGGAAATAGCTTATCTTTGGTCGATGGACGATCAGAAACTCCACGACCTTGCCACCTGGGTCACCGAGGCCGGCCTTGCCGGCACCGAGGAGACCGCGATGCTGGCCGGCTTCTGCGAGCGCGCCCTAGCCGCGGGGCTGCCGCTCGGCAGCTTGATCGTGGTGGTGGACACGCTGCACCCGACGCATGAAGGCCACGCTGTCCGCTGGCGCCGCAACGAGCGGGAAGTCGCGTTCATCGAATATGCTCGGACCAACCAGGGCGGCGAGGTCGCGGAGAACTGGCAGCGCAGCACCTTCTATGAGCTGTTCATCTCGGGCGAGACCCATATGCGCCGGCGGCTGACCGAGGAGACGGCCGCGCGCTACTACAACCTGGATCAGGACCGCGACGCCGGCATGAAGGAGTTCCTCGGGGTCCTGACCCGATTCGGGCCGAGCGGCACGATCGGCGATATGGATTGCCTGTACTCGGCCTGGTACACCGATCTCGACCGTGGCTTCACGGACCACGAGATCGCGGCGATCAAGCGCCTGGTCCCGTTCCTGGTCGGTGCGGTCAAGAGCGTGTCGCTGAGCCGGGTCGCGCGCTACCTCGCGGAGACCTATCTCGGCCGCGATGCCAGCCAGCTGGTGCTGGGCGGCCGGATCGAGCGCGGGGTCGCCGACCGCATCGAGGCCGTGCTGTGGTTCAGCGACCTCAGCGGCTATACCAAAATCACCGACAGCGCCGCGCCGGAGCAGATCATTCCGCTGCTCAACGACTATGCCGAGGTGGTGGTGTCGGCGATCCGCGACCAGGGCGGCGACGTGCTGAAGCTGATCGGCGACGGCGTGCTGGCGATCTTCACGTCGGATGACCGCGCCAAGGCTTGCACTGCCGCGATCAACGCCGTGCGCGCCGCCGAGCAGGGCACCCTCGAGCTGAACGAGCGGCGCAGCGCCGAGCAGCTGCCGACCACGCGCATGTATGTCGGGCTGCACATCGGCGAGGTGTTCTTCGGCAACATCGGCAGCCCAGACCGCCTCGACTTCACGGTGGTCGGCCCTGCAGTGAACGAAGCCAGCCGCATCGCCGCCATGTGCCGCTCGGTCGACCAGAAGATGCTGGTCTCCGCCGCCTTCGCCAGCGCGCTCGGCAACGGCGCGCGCCTGGTCTCCGTCGGCCGCTACGCCCTGCGCGGCGTCAAGCAGCCGCAGGAACTGTTCACCCTCGACCGCGGCTGACTCGGTAAGCCCCCTTCCCCCCTTGTGGGGGAAGGGTTGGGATGGGGGGTGCCGCCGCACCATCGTAGACGAGGATGCTTCGCAAGGCTTGGCTCAGCGGCAAGCACCCTTTGTGCGTTCTGACTACTGTTCGTGCGGCGGCACCCCCCATCCAGCTCCGCCTAAGCTCACTATGTTCGCTAAGGCTCCGCATCCTTCCCCCACAAGGGGGAAGAGGTGTTCGCGGCTGACCGCTACCAGCGGTATGTCACCGTCCCGAGCACCGCGCCGTTCGCCATAGAAGTAATTGGACTCGCCGAAACACGACGCGACATAAGCCTTGTCGAAGATGTTGCTGCCGTTGAGCGCGAACTTGAACGCCACGACTTCGCTGGCATCAATGCAGCCATGCAGCGCCGGCACGACGATCGCCACATCATTGCGATGGGAGTTGCACTGAAGAAGCGCGAGTTCAGCCGTCTTCGTCCAGGACCAGGCGCACCTTGCGCGCGAGTTCAACTTTGCGGAACGGCTTGGTCAGCAGATGGACGCCTTTCTCCAGGACGCCGTGATGGATGATCGCGTCGGCGGTGTAGCCCGACATGTAGAGCACCTTCAGGTCCTGCCGCCGTCTTTGCGCCTCGCGCGCCAGGACCGTGCCATTCATGCCCTTGGGCAGCACCACGTCGGTGAACAGGAGATCGATACGGCCGCCGCGTTCGAGAACCGCCGTGGCTTCGGGGCCGTCGCGCGCTTCGACCGTCTGGTAGCCGAGGCGAGTCAGCAACTCGACCGCGAGCCGCAGCACCATCGTATCGTCCTCGACCACCAGCACGACCTCGCCCGGCCTGGCGCCCGGCAGCTCGCTCAGGTCAACGGCGACGCGGCTGTCTTCCTGGTCGGTGGCGGCGGCGGGCAGGTAGAGCTTCACGGCCGTGCCGTGGCCCTCCTCGCTGTAGATCTTGATGTGGCCCTTGGACTGCTTGACGAAGCCATAGACCATGCTGAGGCCGAGGCCGGTGCCCTGCCCGGTCGGCTTGGTGGTAAAGAACGGCTCGAGTGCGCGCTGCGCCACCTCCTTGCTCATGCCGGTCCCGGTGTCGGTCACCGCCAGCATCACGTATCTGCCGGGTATCACTTCCAGATGTTCCTCCGCATAGGCCGCGTCGAGGATGGTGTTCTGCGCTTCGATCGTCAGCTTGCCGCCGTTCGGCATGGCGTCGCGTGCATTCACCGACAGGTTGAGCAAGGCATTCTCCAGCTGGTTCGGATCGATCAGCGTCTTCCAAAGGTTGTCCGGTACCTGGGTCCGGATCTCGACCGTCTCACCGAGGGTGCGGTTCAGCATCTTGGTCATGTCGACGATCAGCTTGCTGACGTCGATGACGCGCGGATCGAGCGGCTGCAGCCGCGAATAGGCCAGCAGCTGGTGCGTCAGGCTGGCGCCGCGCGATGCTGCATTGATGGTGTGCTGCACGATCTGCTGCAGGTCGGGGCGGTCCGTGAGCGCTTCATCGAGCAGGTCGAGGTTGCCGTAGATGATGGCGAGCAGGTTGTTGAAGTCGTGCGCCACACCGCCGGCCAGCTGGCCCACCACCTCCATCTTCTGCGCGTGGCGCAGGCGCTCCTCGCTGACGCGCAGCGCTTTCTCGGTGCCGCTACGCTCCAGCACCATCTCGATGGTGGCGCGCAACTCCCGCTCCGAGAACGGCTTCAGCAGGTAGCCGTACGGCTTGGTGGCGCGCGCCCGCTCGAGCGTCGCTTCGTCGGAATAGGAAGTGAGATAGACAACCGCGACATGGTGGCTGGCCGGAATGCGTGCAACGGTGTCGATGCCGTCGATCTCGCCCTCGATGTTGATATCCATCAGCACAAGGTCCGGCTTTGTCTCCTCGATCCTCTGCAGCGCTTCTTCGCCGTTGGCGACGTTGGCCACGACGTCGTAACCGAAGCCGTTCAGCAGCACCTGCATATGGAGGGCGACAATCCGCTCATCCTCTACCAGCATGATGCGGGCGTTGGGCATGCTCTACACGCCCTTCTCGGGACGCGGAGGACTGACCAGGAACAGCGCGCTGATCGGCGACAGCGCCGCTTCGTCGCGTTTGCGACGATCGTGTTCGACATCCTCGGGCCGGTTCTGTCCGGTCGGTGCGATGTTATCTGCCACGAGCCCTCTTCGATGGTGGCTCAGCCGGTGTGATGGGCCGGCTGGTGCGGTTCGCACCTTCAGCGTTGCCGAGTATAAGCACAAACTCCGCAGCGCGGAACACGTGGAAAAGCGCGATCCCGGCCCATGCGACCCAGGGAACTTATCCACGGGGGAGGCGTTTACTTCCTGGCGGCCGCATTCCTGGCGGCGGTTATCCCGTGGCTGCAATCCGCAGACGCTTGAACGATCGAGGCGCACAATGCATCGTGCCGGCGCCGGCCTTTTCACACTCATCGCGCTGATCCTGGCGATGCTGGCGCTCGGCGCCTGCGCCACGGTGCGCGAATCAAGCCCGCAGCGGACGGCGACCGAGCAGCTGCTGATCTCGACCGCGGTCGATCGCGCCATCGCGCAGGTCAACCTCAAGATCCCGGCCGGCACCAAGGTCTTTGTCGATGCAGAACAGCTGGACGGGACCGACGGAAAGTATGCCGCCGGCGAGATGAAGGACCGCCTGCTGCGCAACGGAGCCAACCTCGTGAGCGACAAGGGCAAGGCCGATGCGGTGGTGGAGGTGCGCGCCGGCGCGCTCTCGATCGACGACAAGCAGACCCTGGTCGGCATCGACACGTTCGATGCGCCGATCCCGTTCGCGGGCCAGGCCGCCAAGATCCCGCAGATCGCGATCTACAAGGACAGGGTCCGGCAAGGCGTCGCCAAGATCGCCGCTTTCGGCTACAGCACCTCCGACGGCAAGCTGATCGATATCGCCGACCCGCAATTCGGCTACTCGCACCAATACGAGAAGACGGTGCTGTTCTTCTTCACCTGGCGGTCCACCGACCTGCCCCAAGAGAAAACCGGCACGTTCGATTTCGAGTGAGGGGAAAGCCCTCACCGACCCGCCTTCCAAGATCGCGACCTGCCCGCTATAGATGGCGCATTCGCGATTTCGGCGGGAGGAAGCGCCCATGAAACGAGTGGTCTTTACCGGCGGCAGCGGCAAGGCCGGCAAGCATGCCCTGCAGGTGTTGCTGGATTATGGCTACCAGGTCCTCAACCTCGACGCCAAGCCGCTGGACAATCCCAAGGCGCGCACCCTCATCACCGACATCACCGATTCCGGCCAGGTGTTCAACGCGCTCACCAGCTATACCGGCCTGCACGAATTCGACCCCGACCTGCGCGCCAAGCCGATCGACGCGGTGGTGCATTTCGCCGCAATCCCGCGCATCATGATCACGCCAGACAACGAGCTCTACCGCATCAACGTGATGGGCACCTACAACATCATCGAGGCGGCAGTGAAGCTCGGCATCAAGAAGATCATCGTCGCGTCGAGCGAGACCACCTATGGCGTGGTGTTCGCCGATACGCCGCGCGAGCCGGACTATTTCCCGCTCGACGAGGAGTACGACGTCAACCCGATGGACAGCTACGCCCTGTCCAAGGTGATCAACGAGCAGACCGCGCGCGCCTTCGCCCAGCGCACCAACACCGACATCTATGCCCTGCGCATCGGCAACGTGATCGAGCCGCACGAATACGCGCTGTTCCCGAAATGGTTCCAGGACCCGGGCTTCCGCAAGAAGATTGCCTGGAGCTACATCGATGCGCGCGACCTGGGCGAACTGTGCCACCGCTGCATCGAGACCGATGGCCTCGGCTTCCAGGTGTTCAATGCCGCGAGCGGCGACACCTCGTCCGACCTGCCGACCGCGGAGCTCTTGAAGCGCTTCTATCCCAAGGTGCCGGTGAAGGCGAAACTCGGCGAGTTCGAGACCCTGCTCTCCAACAAGAAGGCGTGCGAGAAGCTAGGCTTCCAGCAGAAGCATTTCTGGCGCAACTACGTGAAGGCGTAGGCGGCTATGCCTTGGGAATCGCTGCGCCGCAGGCAAGTGCGGAATCGCGTTGCGTATTGGCCCAGTTGCGCGCCGTGAGGAGTTGAGCGCAGTTCAGGAACTGGGCGCCCAGCAGCACCGCGCCGTCGAGGTCCGAATTCTCCAGCACGGCCTTGAACAGGTTCGCGCCGTCCAGCTGCGCGCGCGCCAATGCCGCGCCGCGCAGGATCGTGCCGCGCAGATCGGCCTGGCGCAGATCGGCTGCACTCAGATTGGCCCCGGCGAGATCGAGTCCGCGCAAAGGCGCGCCGGACAGATCGGGCTCGACATCGGGATGCTGGTCGCGCCAGCTGTTCCAGGCAGAAACGCCCGAACGCAGCACGGCAACCTGATCGGAATCAGCCATCGCTTCCTTCTCAGCCCGGATCGGGCGGCAGCCTGGTCCGGTCATCTCGCCGGGCCGACGCAATCTGCGCCACCGTCAATCCGACCGCATCCCGCAGATCGGCCCCGGCGAGATCGGCGGCGTCCAGTTTCGCCACCCGCAGATACGCGCCCGACAGGTCGCAATCGCGCAACGAGGCGCCGCTGAGGATCGCACCGCCCAACCGCGCCGCGCGCAGATCCGCCCGATTGAGCCGCGCATTCTTCAGATCCGCACCGCGCAGATTGGCCCGCTGTAGATCGGCGCCGCTCAGATCAGCGCCCGTCAGATTGGCCCCGCTGAGATCGGAATCGGCAAGGCGCGCGCCGGCCAGGATCGCCTCTGCCAGCAGTGCGAATTCCATCTCCGCCATTTCGATCCGCGCCTGGCTCAAATCCGCGCCCGCGAGTTGCGCGCCGCTCAGCCGCGCCTCTGCCAGATTGGCTGCACCAAGGCGCGCGCCGCGCAGGCTCGCTCCCGCCAGGTTCGCATGCTGCAGGTCGGCGCGGCTGAGATCGGTAGCGTCGAGTCGTGCATGAGCCAGCCGCGCGCGCCGCAGGTCGGTTCCAACCAAGCTCATGCCTGAAAGATCGGCGCCCCTCAGATCGGCGCGCGCACCCTCCCGCCGATCGGTCTCAAGATAGCGGCGGTGTGCATCCAGGATGCGGCCCAGGTCAGCGCCGGCTATGGGTTCGTCCCTGATCACGCGCTCATTCTAGGCCAATTACGCCTCAATCTCAGCATCTTACCCATACTCCAGCACAATCTTGCGGAATGCCGCCGGCGGCATCACATTCAATACGTGCGACAAAGTTGAGCGCGACCATGTGGCGTGTCGTCGACGCACCTCTGGCATGGTTCGGCCGGCGATTGGCTGGCGTGGCGATGCTGCTGCTGGCAGCGCTCATCGCGCCGTCGACGCCGGCGCAGCAAGCTCCGCGGCAAGCCCTCGTCATCGATATCGAGGGCGCGATCGGTCCCGCCATCGCCGACCATGTGCAGCGGCAACTGGCGGCATTGGATAAAGCGGCCGTCGGCCTTGTCATCCTGCGCATCGACACGCCGGGTGGCCTCGATGTCGCCATGCGCAAGATCATCCGCGCAGAGCTGGCCTCGCCCGTGCCGGTCGCAGTCTATGTGGCGCCCAGCGGCGCGCGCGCCGCCAGCGCCGGCACTTACATCCTCTATGCCGCCTCGGTCGCCGCGATGGCGCCGGGCACCAACCTGGGCGCGGCGACGCCGATCGTGATCGGCGGCATGCCGGAGATGCCGGGCCGCGAGCCGACTGCGCCCGACAGGAAGCCCGACGAGGCGGACAAGACCGGGACGAAGGACGGCGCCAAGGAAACGCCAAAGCAACCGCCCGATGAAGGCGATGCGGAAACGCGCAAGATGGTCAACGATGCCGTCGCCTATATCCGCAGCCTGGCGCAGCTGCATGGCCGCAATGCCGACTGGGCCGAATCCGCGGTACGCGGCGCAGCCAGCCTGCCCGCCGAGGAAGCGTTGAAGCTGGGTGTGATCGACGTCATTGCGCCGACCGTGCCGGCGCTGCTGCAGAAGATCGATGGGCGCGAGGTGATCGTCGGTGGCGAGCGGCGAAAACTCGCAACCGCCGGTCTCGCCATCACGGAGGTAGCGCTCGACTGGCGCACGCGGCTCTTGAGCGTCATCACCGATCCCAACATTGCCTATCTGCTGATGCTGATCGGCGTCTATGGGCTGATCTTCGAGCTCTCCAACCCCGGCGTAATCCTGCCCGGCGTTATGGGCGGCATTTGCCTCCTCCTGGCGCTGTTCGCCTTCAGCGTGCTGCCGATCGACTATGCCGGCGTTGCCTTGGTGCTGCTGGGCATCGCGTTGATGGCCTCGGAGGCGGTCGTCACCTCATACGGCATCCTTGGACTGGGCGGAATTGTCGCCTTCGTCATGGGGTCGATCATCATGTTCGAGCCCGGCTCCGCCAATTTCGGGCTCTCGATCTCGGTCGTCGTCGCCAGCACTGTCGTCAGCGCCGGACTGCTGATCCTGGCGCTTGCCATGCTGGTCCGCTCGCGGCGCAGGGCGGTCGTGACGGGCGGCGCGGCGCTGATCGGGGCGGTCGGCAGCGTTGTCGAATGGACCGGTGGCGAAGGACGGGTGCGTGTGTCCGGCGAGGTCTGGCGTGCCCGCGCTGGCACGGCGCTCGAACCCGGAGAGCGCGTCAATGTGCGGGACCGCGACGGTCTGGTTCTGTTGGTGGAGCGCTTCGAAGATCGATAGGCCGAGGAGGCATCAATCATGACCATCACCCTGGCGTTCGTCGCAACGATCCTCATCCTGATCGGATTCATTGTGGCATCAGCCATCCGCATCTTCCGCGAGTATGAGCGTGGCGTGGTCTTCACACTTGGCCGTTACACCGGCACCAAGGGCCCGGGCCTGGTGCTGATCGTCCCCTTCGTTCAGCAGGTCGTCCGTGTCGATCTCAGGATCATCGTCAACGACGTGCCGACCCAGGACGTGATCTCGCGCGACAACGTTTCGGTGAAGGTCAACGCCGTGATCTATTTTCGCGTAGTGGACGCCGAGAGAGCCATCATCCAGGTCGCCAATTTCATGGAAGCGACCAGCCAGCTGGCGCAGACCACGTTGCGCTCCGTTCTCGGCAAGCACGAACTCGATTCCATGCTGTCCGAGCGCGACCGGTTGAACGCCGACATCCAGGACGTGCTCGACAAGCAGACCGATGCCTGGGGCATCAAGGTCTCCAACGTGGAAATCAAGCGGGTCGACCTCGACGAGAGCATGATCCGGGCCATCGCCAAGCAGGCCGAGGCCGAGCGCATCCGCCGCGCCAAGATCATCAACGCCGAGGGCGAGCAGCAGGCGGCGCAAAAGCTGGTCGATGCCGGCCGCATCCTGGCGCCGGTGCCCCAGGCGATGCAGCTGCGCTATCTGTCCGCGCTGCATGACATCGCCAGCGAACGCAGCTCGACCGTCGTGTTCCCGTTCCCGATCGATCTCGCGGAGACCCTGACCGCCCTCACCAAGCCACGCGCCGGCTAAAGCCATCGTGTAGAACACGCTGGCCGTATCGCCTGGCGTCCGGCATCATGTGAGTTGGTTGCCTCTTGGGGGAAGGTGCGATGTCGTTCGACAGCTTTTCCGAAAGCTATGCCGAGGCGCGCGGCAAGTTCCTGATCGCCGCCGCCGATGCCGGCGCGCATATCCACAGCTATGGCCGCGATGATGTGAAGGGTATCGAGGGCGAGCACCTCGCCTGCGATGTCGCCGTCCTGGGCCCGGAGAATGCAACGCGTGCCGCGCTCGCGATCAGCGGGACGCATGGCAGCGAGGGTTTCACCGGCTCGGCCGTGCTCCATCGCTGGCTGTTGTCGCGGACCAACGCGCAGGCCGACGTCAAGATCATCCTGGTGCACGCGATCAATCCCTGGGCCTTCTCGCACCAGACCCGCACCACCGAGAACAACGTCGATCTGAACCGCAACTTCATCCGCGACAATGTCGGGTACCAGCGCGAGAATCCCGCCTATGATGCGCTGGCGCCGTTCCTGCACATCGACCCGAGCGATGCGCGCCGCAGCCTGGCAACCTATCGCGCCTACAAGAGCTACCTGGATGAGCATGGCTGGCATCTCGAGAACGAGATGCTGGAGGGCCAGTGCCATCATCCCGACGGCTTGTTCTATGCCGGCAAGGAGCCGGAATGGTCCAACCACCTGTTCCGCCGGATCCTCACAGAGCACCTCGCGCAAGCCGCGATGGTCGGCTTCGCCGACTGGCACACCGGTGTCGGGAGTTTCGGCGAGGTCGTCTACCTGATCACCGGCGACAAGGGCAGTCCGGACTACGCCGCTGCGGCCCGCTGGTGGAACCGCGAGGAAATCGAGACGTCCGCATTCAAGTCCGGAGCGACGCCTCAATATCGCGGACTGCTGTCGCAGGCGATCCGCCAGGAACTGCCGAATGCGCGGGTCGCCGGCGGCGTTGTCGAGTTCGGAACAGCGGATGAATACTCGATCCTCCGCGGCGATTGCCTCGACCGCTGGGTGCGCTTCGAAGGACGCAACGATCCGGATGTCGCGCACTTCCGCGACGCCTACATGAACATCATGAACCCACACGACCTGTCCTGGCGCCGCGTGGTCCTGAGCGAGGGCCCGGCGATCATGGACAAGCTGGTCGCCGGCGTCGCCGACTGGTAGCACTCGGCCCTCACCCATACGACTCTTACTGGCGCGAATTTGCGTGACACCAAAGCAACCGCAGTTTGCCTGCTTTGTTCTTGATTTGTTCTCTCAAGCGGAGCAGAGTCCGGCCATGCCGAAACCCGAACCTGATCTGGACCTGCCTTTGGTCCCCGACCCGACGTTGCCCAATCAGGCGATGAAGGGCCGCGGCGCGGTCAGCAATCGCCCTGGCCGCTACGAGCTGGGCGAGCGGCCGCTCGAGGACGACGGCTGGAGCACGCCAACCGCGCGGGCGAGCGGCGATCCGGAAGACGAACCCCCCGCGCTTGCGACAAAGGTCTCGCTCGATTCCACCCGCACCATCATGTCGCACAACCAGTCGCCGGACGTGCCGTTCGATCGCTCAATCAACACCTATCGCGGCTGCGAGCATGGCTGCGTCTATTGCTTCGCGCGGCCGACGCACGCTTTTCTCGGCCTGTCTCCGGGGCTCGATTTCGAAAGCCGGCTGTTCGCCAAACCCGATGCGGCGAAACTGCTGGCGAAGGAGTTGCGCAAGCCCGGCTACAAGCCGGACGTGCTGGCGCTCGGCGCCGTCACCGACGTCTATCAGCCGATCGAGCGGAAATACCGCATCACGCGCAGCGTCCTCAAGGTGCTGAGCGACTTCAACCATCCGGTCGGCATCACCACCAAGAGCGCGCGGGTGCTGGACGACATCGACCTGATTGCCGACATGGCGAAGCGCGATCTCATCATGGTCTCGATGTCGGTCACCTCTCTCGACCGCGACCTGGCACGCAAGCTGGAGCCGCGCGCTTCCACGCCCACCAACCGGCTCGACGCGATCAAGCGCTTGAGCGACGCCGGCGTGCCGGTCGCAGTTTCGGTGGCGCCGATCATTCCGGCGATCACCGACCATGAGATCGAAGCCATCATCGAGACGGCCGCCGTGGCCGGCGCCAGGTGGGTCAACTGGACGCTCGTTCGCCTGCCTCTGGAGATCAAGGACCTGTTCGTCGAATGGCTGCTCGCCCATTTCCCCGGCAAGGCCAAGCACGCGATGAGCCTGATCAGCCAGTGCCATGGCGGCATCGCCTATCGCAGCGAATGGGGAACGCGCATGAAGGGCGAAGGCCCCTATGCCGACATGATCCGCCTCCGGGTCGAGACGGCGGCGCGGCGTCACGGCCTCGACAAGCGCGAATACGACCTCGATTGCACGCGCTTCGCCGCCCCCAAGGAGCCGGACCGGCAGTTCGAGCTGTTCTGCTAGCAACCGAAATAGGTAGGCGGGACGACCGCCGCAATTCATAATGAGCGGGCTATTGATGACGGAAATTGTTCGCGAGCCGGCGCCGGCGCCGGTCTCCCATACGAGGCCAATCATGACCACCAAGGTCAAGCGGCGCCTGACGTCGATCCTGTGCGCCGACGTGAAAAGCTATTCGCGGCTGATGGAGAACAACGAGACGCGCACCATCGGCACGCTGCGGCAGTATCGCGCGGCGATGGATGCGCTGGTCGAGCGCCATGAGGGCCGCACCATCAACACCTGGGGCGATGCGGTGATCGCCGAGTTCTCCAGCGTGGTCGAGGCCGTGCAATGCGCCATCGAGGTGCAGCGCGAGCTCGGCGTCCGCAACCGCGACCTGCCGGAGGCCGAGCAGATGTGGTTCCGCATCGGCATCAACCTCGGCGACGTGATGGTGGAGGACGACGACCTCTATGGCGAGGGCGTGAACATCGCCGCGCGCCTGCAGGAGCTGGCCGAGCCCGGCGGCATCCTGATCTCCGGCCCGGTCTACGACCTGGTGCGCAACAAGCTGTCGATCGGCTTCGAGCATCTCGGCCAGCAGGCGGTCAAGAACGTGACGGAGCCGGTCGTCAGCTATCGCATCGTGCTGGACGGCGATGCGCGCCCCGCGGCGGCGGACTTGCGGCCGGCAGCAGTAGCCATCGGGCAATCACAGGGCCAAGGCGCGCGACTATGGGCGCGCTTCCGCGCCTTGCCGCGCCTGGTCCGCGCCGCGCTGGTGCTGATCCTGTTCCTGTTCGTCCTCGACATGTCCGACGGGCTCGAGACTGTCTGGTTCCACTGGCCGGCGGCCGCGCTCGGCTTTTTCGTGCTGCTGTGGCTCAGCCTGGTCGGACACCGGAAACGCCAATAAAACGAAGGCGGCTCCTGAGATATTTCTTTGGTTTAGGAATTCTGGATTAGTATTCGGCACACCCCGGTGCTGATCGAGCGCATATTACTCAAATGTGAGATAATTATTTACAGCACCTTAATTCGGCTCTGCTGAAGTCCAGAAACTCAAGGGTTTCTGCCTCAATCTTCACAAGCGAGCCGAACAGCGTGGCGCAGTCCGAGCCATCGATTGCCCCCAGCCAGCCGACGCCTGCCGCGCGGACTGGGCAGGATCCGGCTGACATGGACGCGCCGTCGCCGGTCGTCGTCGAGGCGCCCGCGCCCGGCGAGCGCATCGAGATCGAGGTCACCTCCAGGATCGCATTGCGCATCGCGGTCGATTTCACCGATGCCCATGCCGAGGTGGTCGACGGCAAGATCGAAGTGACTCTGTCGAACGGCAGCGTGCTCGTGCTCTATGGCGAGGCGGTCGATCGGTTCCTCGCCGGTTATGCGGAGACGCTCGAACAGGCTTTGGCACCCGCCGCCGGCTGGAGCGAAGTGGAGCGGATTCTCACGCCCATCGAACCCATCCCGCCGCCGCGGCGCGACGACAGCGAGGATGAAGCGGAAGGGCTCGATACAGAGTCCGATGCCGCAGGCAGCTTGCGCGATGACGCGTTCGATGATGTCCCCACGTCCGAGACCATAGCGCTCGCGGGCGCTGCGCCAACGCAGGATTTCACGACCCTGAACGACGGACCGGTCAATCACGCACCGATCGCCGTCTCAGATTCCTACAGCATCGACGAAGACACGGCGCTGGTGATCAACCTGCCGGGCGTGCTGTCGAACGATTCCGACGCGGATGGCGATCCGCTGTCCGCGACCTTGGTGGGCGGGCCGGCGCATGGAACCCTGACCTTCAACGGTGACGGTTCCTTCACCTACGATCCCGATGCCGACTATTCGGGCGGCGACAGCTTCAAATACAAGATCTCCGATGGTGCCGGTCACTTCTCCAGCGCCGAGGTCAGCATCAACGTCACGGCGGTCGACGACGCACCGACGTTGAAAATTGCGCCGGCCTCCGGCAACGAAGATACCGCCATCGCGCTCGACATCGAGACAGCGCTGTCCGACCTCGACGGCTCTGAGACGCTGTCGGTCCTGGTCGGCGCCATCCCCGTCGGCGCCACGCTGAGCGACGGCACCAACAACTTCACCGCGACCCCCGGCAACGCCAGTGTCGATGTGTCCCTGTGGACCCTGTCGGCGCTCACCGTCACGCCGCCGGCCGACAGCGGCGTCGACTTCAATCTGACCGTGACGGCGATCAGCACCGAAGCCAGCAACGGCGACGTGGCGACGATCAAGGGCAACCTGTCGGTTTCAGTCTCAGCCATCGCCGATACGCCCGACCTGACCGTCGCGGAGGCATTGGGCGACGAAGATGCGGCGATCGCGCTGTCGATCGAACCCACACTGACCGACACGGACGGATCCGAGCTGCTGTCGCTGGAGATCAGCGCCATTCCGATCGGCGCGACCTTGAGCGACGGCACCAACAGCTTCACCGCCACGATTGGCAACACAACGGCCGACATCACCGGCTGGACGCTATCGTCCCTGGCCATCACGCCGCCGGCCGATAGCGATGCCGACTTCACCCTGACGGTCATCGCCACCAGCGTCGAAGCCGAGAACAACGACCTCGCGGTCCGGACCGCCGACCTGACCGTGACGGTCGCCGCCGTCGCCGACGCGCCGACCCTGGCTGTCGATGACGTGACCGGCGATCAGGACACCGCGATCGCGCTCAGCATCGATCCGGCGCTGGTCGACGATGACGGCTCGGAAACCCTGTCGGTGGTCATCGGCGACATTCCTGTCGGCGCCACCCTCAGCGATGGAACCAACAGTTTCACCGCCTCGCCCGGCGACATCAGCGTCGACATCGCGGGCTGGTCTTTCGCCGACCTCACCATCACGCCGCCGGCCGGCGACTCCGCAGACTTCACCCTCAGCGTCACGGTCACCAGCACCGAGAGCGACAACGGCGATACGGCC
>DATEOK010000068.1:0-7167 GCA_035274225.1 Dongiaceae bacterium | reverse complement strand
CCCTGGGGCTGGCGGTCATCGAGCCGGGCGCCGGCGATGGCGGCGGCCCTCGTTGCTGCGCTGGTGGCCGCGGTTGTGATCGCGCAGCCGGAGCTGATTGGACGGCGATCCGCGACGCTGAAGGAGAGCGCCGCGCCGGAGCACCGCCCCGCGATCTTCGTCCTCCCGTTCGAGGGCGGCGCGGCGGATTCATCCGGATCGAACCTCGCCTATGGTTTGACCGCCGGCGTCATCTCGGACCTGACGCGATTCAAGAACATTCGCGTCTATGGCGCGGAGACCAGCTACGACGATCGCAGCCATGCGCCCGCCGCGCTGATCAAGACCCTCGGGATCGACTACATCGTCAGCGGCCAGGTCGACACCGCCGACGAGCGCTTCCGCTCGATCATTTCCCTGATCGAGGCCAGGTCGGGGCGCTATGTCTGGTCGGTGCGGTCCAACGGGTCGCTGTCCGCCTCGGAGATCTTCTACCGCCAGGGCGAGGTCGCGAGCCTGGTGGCGCGCAGCATCGCGCAGCCGTACGGCGCGCTGTTCAACGACCAGATCAAGGAGATCAAGGCGAAGCCGCCGGAGCATCTCACCTCGTACGAATGCGTGGTCGTGAGCGAGCTTTACCGGCGCGAGGAATCGGTCGGCGATTTTCCGGTTGCGCATGCATGCCTCGAGCGGGCGATTCGCGACGATGCGTTCTATTCGTATGCCTATTCGGCGCTCTCGCTGCTCTATTCCGACGAGTACCGCATCGCCTTCGGCACCGACCGCGGCGATCGGACGCGACGCATGACGGCGCTCGACCTGGCGCAAGAGGCGGTGAAGGTTGATCCCAATGCGTCGACCGCCTACCTCGCGCTGCACACGGCCTATTGGAATCTCGGCGATGTCGCAGCCGCGTTCGACGCCGCGGAAAAGGGCCTGGCGCTCAATCCCAACAATACGCAGCTCAGGGCCAGCTATGGCGGCCGCCTGTGTCTGCACGGCGAATGGGACCGCGGGCTCGCCATGCTGCGTGAGGCCTTCGCGATGAATCCGGCCTTGTCCGACGCCTACCGCTACATCCTGTTCCTCGACCGCTACCGCAGCGGAGACTACAAGAGCGCGCTGCTGGAGGCTTCGCAGATCGATCTGCCGCGCGATATCTTCAGCCCAATCTCGCTTGCCATGGCACATGGCGCACTGGGCGACCGCGTGGCGGCGCAAGAGGCGGTGCAGCGCATCCGGTCGATGGCGCCTGACTTCGGCGACCGGGCGATCGCGAGCCTTCAGGAGAGCAATTTCGACGGCGGCATCATCGACGAGATCGCGCGAGGCTTGGCTCGCGCCGGTTTGGAGCTGAAGACGCCGGCGCCCGCTACGCAGTAGTGCGCACACTGCCTGGCGGGGCATGCATCCCTGTGGCTGCAGGGCCGGTGGGCGCCATTCAAAGCGCGCTTCCAGCCCACCACCGCGCGGCGGCTCCTGCTTAGACTTGTCAAATCATAAGGAGCCGCTTCCCAGCGGCGTTCAGCTCGGATTCACCGCCGCAATCGCAGGATTGCGGTGGTGCATATTTCCGGGGAAAGCCATGTCATCCGATGCCAATCCCGCGCTGATGCATATTCGCAGGATGGAATTACGCATAGAGCAGCAGAGCCTTTCGATCGAGCGCCTCCAGCAGTTCGGCGAAGATACCGCGGCGGCGCTGCAGCGCCTGAAGCTGTTGCAGCATGCGCTCGACGAGATGCGCATCCAGCTCGGCCAGCTGTCGCCCACCAACCTGGACGACAGGCGGCCGGCGGCGGATGCGATCCGGCTGAGGCTCGGGCTGTAGCGCGGCCTCAGCAGGCGGGTTGCGGCTCGGCTGTCGTCGCGTCGTTCCGCAGCGCAAAGCGCAGGTGCTCTTTGGTGAGCGAGAGCGCGTCCTCGAGGACGCGAAGCGTCCGCGTTGCCGCGCTGGCGTCGCGGTTGCTGGCAACCAGGCCATCGACCAAGGCGCCTTGCTGTGTCACGCGTGCCTCGAGTTCCGCGATATGCCGCCGGGCGGCGGACTCCATGGACCGGTTCATTGCACTTCCCCAAGACAGCCCTCAACGTGACCCGCATTGGAGCACGCTGGTCGTGAACTGCCTGTGAATTGCTGCGGTTAAGCGATGGTAAGGTTTTGCCGGGACTTGACCTGATTTTTACAAGGTCCGGCCGGAAAGCAGCGCAGACGACATTCATGCGTTGCCGAAATGCCGCAGATCAATCAAATGCGGAGCGCGCCTGATCACCGGACAGTCGGCGGTACCGCGCTTCTCGCGCGCGCCATACAACCGGTATGAAGCTCATCCCCAGCAACGCGAAGAAAACCAAGCCGGCGGCGAAACCCCTCAGGAAAGCGGTACTCTCGCTGGTCGCGAACGTTCGCCCGATCACGATTGCGCAGAGGCCGCCGATCAGCGCGACGCGCCACCATGCGAAGCGCCAGAACCCGCGCTGACGCGTCCGCGGCCAGAATCGCAGGAATTTCTCGTCGGTCACGCCAACGCTCCCGGTATCGTCCCCCGCCGATGGTAGAGAGTCTGTTGTGGGGCTGCCAGCCTATGCGGGTTGTCAGCCCTGGTCGCGGCCTTGGCGTGCCTTGGCGTCGCGCCATTCCACCAGCCGGGTCAGGGTGGAGGTGAGATCGAAGTAGTCCTCGATCGAAACGAACTGGTCGACCGCGCGGCCGCCCTTGCGCAGCGGAAACAGGCCGAACTCGTAAACGAACACGCCGCCGCCGCGAGTCGTGGCGTCGACCGCACCGAACACCGGGCGGCGGGTCGTGTAAGCGTGGTGATAGTGCGCCATCCACGGCTCCCCGCCATCGGACGGCATCAGTTCGTCCAAGTAGTGGCCGGTGATGTCGAAGCCGGTCACCTCCGTCGCGCGGGTGCCGACCAGGCGATAGCGGATGCGGAACGGCTCATGCTCGACGTCGACCATGAAAAGATTGGGAAGCAGCGGCTTCAGGTCGGAAGGTTCGAAATCGGCGCGATCGGGAATGTCGCCGGCGCAGTGATCGAGCCACCAGCGGTGCAGGGTGCGGACCATGTTCGACCGCACATCGGAGTTCGTCGTATAGGCAACCACGGATCGCCAGCCGTCGCTAAGATGCGCGCTACTCTAGCAGCGGCGTCCTAACGATGGATAAAGACCGGCTACTCTATCAAAAGACATGGAGCGCGGCTACTGGCACCAGCCTTCGGTCGGGTTGCTGTCGCAGGGCACGGCGCAGTTGCCGACGCTGTTGCAGGCGGATTCGAGCGCGCTGCGCACCGACTGCTTCCAATCCCAGTCGGCGCAGCCGGCCAGGAGCAACAGGAGGGCGAGGGGAACGAGGCGTTTCACGGTGCCTCATCTTAGGCGCGTTTCAGGCCTGCGCGACGATGAAAATGCGCTTGAACGGCAGCAGGGTGCGGCCGTCGGGCTGCCTGGGGTAGGCGGCGGCGATGCGGGTGGCGTAGGCGGCAAGGAACGCGCCGCGTTCCGGCTCGGCGAGCGCGTCGAGATAGGGGCGCAAGGCGGTGCCCTTGGTCCACTCCACCACCGGATTATCGCCCTCCAGCACATGCAGGTAGGTGGTTTCCCAGATGTCGAGCTGGCGCGTCACCGGCGCGAGGATGCGGTAATAGGCGTCGGCCGACTGCATCGAGCTGTAGACCGGCCGGATCGGCGCCAGCGTCTCGTGCCACGGGCCGGTGGCGGCGGCTTCGTCCACCAGCAGGTGCGAGGGCGACTGGCGGTTGTCCGGCATCTGGATGGCGAGCACGCCGCCCGGCGCCAGCTGCGCGGCGAGGCGCGGCAGCAACGCGGCGTGATCGTCGAGCCAATGCAAGGTCGCATTGGTGTAGAGAAGGTCGGCCGGCGCCGGCGCCGACCAGCGCGCGATGTCGGCCTGCTCGAACGCGACCGTTGGCGCTTCGTTGCGCGCCTTGGCCAGCATGTCGGCGGAGGAATCGACGCCGGTCACCGCGGCCTGCGGCCAGCGCTCCTGGAGCAGCCGCGTGATGTTGCCGGGGCCGCAGCCCAGATCGTAGAGGCTGCGCGGCGCCTGGAGCGCGATCTGCGCCATCAGGTCGAGCGCCGGGCGCAGGCGGTGGTCGGTGAACTTGAGATACTGGTTCGGATCCCAGCTCGGCATGACGCTAGGCGAGGTCGAGCCCGCTGACGTCGCGGGCGCTGGAAACGAAAGACACGCATCCGTTGCTGAAATCGTGGATCTCGCGCGCCAGCGCAGCGGCATAGAGCTTGCTGATCGCGCCCAACACCATCGGTTCGCCGCGCATTCGAGCGATCTCCTTCTCTCATCAGAGAAGCGCCGAGACCGGTCGAGTGTAGGGGACTCGCCTTTCGATGCAACCGGCAACGCGCCGGGATCGCGGGACGCCTCTCACAGGCGTGGCCAGACGGAGCCCCTCCGGCCGGCGGTCGCGCCGCGATAGACCAGGCCTGGCTCGACCAGCCACTCGTCCTTGCCCACGGCATCGACATCGTAGCGGCCGTCGCGCAGCCGGGGCGCGACGCCGGCATAGGCGTAGCGTTTGCCGAACAGGTCGACCACCGTCGCGGGGATGGGATGTCCGGCATAGGTACCGAGGCTGGGTCCCTCGGGCCGCGGATTCTGCAGCATGAAATATTCGACCGGTTGCCGGCTTGAGACGGTCACGCGCGCCATGGTCTCGATCCTCGTTGCACTGCTCGATGGGAGCAAACAGTCGCGCCGCTTCGGCATCTCATGCGATTTGGGATAGGGGGCGTTGCTCCGGAATCTTCCATGCCGGGCGATTGCGCAGAAAATCGGTAATCGTTAATGTCAGGCATAGGACGGAAGGCGGATCGGATGCGAGAAACCATCCGGTCTCATATTCATTCTTGCGCCAGGGCGATGCTACCGTTGCTGTGAACATGATCCGCACCATTGCAGGCGCCGGCAGTTGGAATTGCGACAATGCCTGAAGCTGACATCCTGTCTGGAGCGGCGGCGCTGCACAGCCATCACGATCCCGGACTGGTCGTGCTGGCGATCGCGGTCGCGATCCTGGCGTCCTTCGTCGCGCTCGACCTCGCCGGCCGGGTTCGCGAGACGCGCGGCCGGACGCAGGTCGGCTGGTGGTTCGCCGGCGCCGTGGCCTTGGGCGGCGGCATCTGGTCGATGCATTTCATCGCGATGCTCGCCTTCGAGCTCGGCACCAGCGTCACCTATGACCTTGCCATCACGGCACTGTCGCTGGTGATCGCGATCGCGATGTCCGGCCTCGGGCTGTTCGTTGTCTATCGGCAGCGCGGCAGCTGGCCCGCGGTCCTCGGCGGCGGGATCCTCGCCGGCATCGGGATCGCCGCGATGCACTACACGGGCATGGCGGCGATGCGCATGGACTCGCGGCTCAGCTACGAGCCGGTGTTCGTCGGCCTGTCGGTCGTCATCGCCATCGCCGCGGCGACCGCGGCGCTGTGGCTGACCCTGCGCCCGCAACGCCTGTGGCAGCAGCTGGGCAGCGCCATCGTCATGGGCGCGGCCATCTCCGGCATGCATTTCACCGGCATGATGGCTGCGCGGTTCGAAGCGATCGCGCCGGTCGGGCCCACAACGGTCAACGGCCTGTCGAATGAGTACCTGGCCACCGCCGTCGGAGCCACGACCGCATTGCTGTTGGCCCTCGCCTTGGCTGCAGCATTCATGGACCGACGGATCGCCCAGGCGCAACGCGAGGCTCGGTTCATCGAGGCGAGCGAGGCTCGCTATCGCCGCATTTTCGATACAGCCGCCGTCAGCATCTGGGACGAGGACTTCTCGCTGGTCGTCGCCGCCCTCGACGCTCTGCGCGCGCGAGGGGTGCGCGATTTTAGGCGCTACTTCGAGGAGCATCCGGAGTTTGTCATCGAAGCCGCCGGCCTAGTGCGCGTCCGCGACGTCAATCGCGCGACGCTCGAGCTGTTCGAGGCGCGGGACAAGGCGGAGTTGCTCGGCTCTCTGGACCGTGTTTTCCTGCCGCAGACCCTTGCCGTATTCCACGACGAGTTGCTTGCCATCGCCGAAGGCGCAGCATTCTTTAAGGGGACTGCGCCCGGACAGACACTCAACGGCCGACGCATCGATATTTTTCTCAGCATGGCGTTTCCATCGGATGACCCACGCCTCAATAGTGTCTTGGTGAGCCTGCTGGATGTGACCGAGCGCATGCGCGCCGAAGACGCGCTGCGCGCGAGCCAAACACAGAAGAGTGCGGTCATCGAGTTGGCCCTCGACGGAGTCATCGTCATTGACGAACAGGGTTGCGTCCTCGAGTTCAACTCCGCTGCTGAGAGGATCTTCGGCATCAGGCGGGCGGACGCGCTTGGCCGGGAGATGGCAGATCTGATCATGCCGGCGCGATTTCGCGATCAGCACCGGGCTGGAATCAAGCGCTACCTTGCGTCGGGCCAGCACGAAATCCTGGGCCGGCGCCTGGAGATGATCGGACTCAGAGCCGATGGGTCGGAGTTCCCGGTCGAGCTGGCCGTCAATGCGACCGACGTCAACGGACGAATGATCTTCACCGGATTTCTGCGCGACGTCACCGCTGAGCGCGAAGCCGAAGCGCAGCTGCGCCAAGCGCAGAAGATGGAGTCGGTGGGCCAGCTGACGGGCGGCGTCGCCCACGACTTCAATAACCTGCTGACCGTCATTATCGGGGCGCTCGATCTGGTGCTGGATCGGGCGCAGGACGACCTGCAATCCGCGCTCGAACCGGCGTTGCGCGCGGCTGAGCGTGGCGCCGCCTTGGTTCAGCGGTTGCTTGCCTTCTCCCGCCGCCAAACACTCATCCCGGAGGAGGTGGATTTCAACCACCTTGCGGCCGAGATGGAGGACTTGCTCCGACGCACGTTGGGCGAAGACATCGAGATCGAGATGAAGCTCAACCCGCAGCTTTGGACGGCACTTGCCGACAGGGGACAGGTGGAGAACGCGCTATTGAACCTGACCGTCAACGCACGCGATGCCATGCCGGCAGGCGGGAAACTGACGATCGAAACCGGTAATGCGCATCTGGACGGGGACTATGCCGCCCACAATACCGAAGTAACACCGGGCGACTACGTAATGCTGGCCGTGACCGACACCGGGAGGGGCATGCCGGCTGAAGTGTTGGACCGCGCATTCGAGCCGTTCTTCACGACCAAGGA
>DATEOK010000067.1:0-11802 GCA_035274225.1 Dongiaceae bacterium | reverse complement strand
CGAGCCGCCGCAGGAGGCGTTGGCGCCGATCGCCGCACCCGGCGTCCAGACGCAGACCTCCGACGCGACGGCGCCGGAAGCGTCGCCGACCGAGCCGACCGAAACGCAGGCTGCGGAGCCTGCACCGGAACCGGTGGCCGAACCGGAACCGGCGCCGACCTATGCCGAGCCGCAAGGCGAGGGACAGACCATTCAGGGCACCACGGGTCAGGCGGAGCCGCAGCCCGAGCCGCAGCCGGAGCCCGAACCCGCGCCGGTCGCGTCCGCGCCGGAACCGGTCGAGCCGGTCGAGCCGACCTATCCAGAGCCGCAGGCGGTGACAGAGCCGGCTCCCGTTGCTGCGCCGCAGCCGTCCTATGGGTCCAACCAGGCGGCCCAGGCGCCTGAGGCGTACGGCGTCAGCCCGCCGCAGCCGAATGGCCAGGCTTACAACTCGACGCAGGTCGCGGCAGCAGCGCCGGGTCCGGCGCCGAACCAGGGTCAGCAGCGCTACGGCGGCGAGCCGGTGGGCTTGATCTATTTCCGCGACGGATCATCCGATCTGGGGTCCGACGATCGTCGCGTGATCGAACAGATCGCGGAGATCCAGCGCGCCTATGGCGGCATCGTCAGCGTCATCGGGCATGCCAGCGTAGGTGGCACCAGCGCCGATCAGCAGGCCAACCAGCGGATTTCCGAGGCGCGCGCCACCGCGGTGGCGCAGGAACTGATGCGATACGGCGTGCCGCTGGAGGCGATCCGAGCAGGGGCTGCCGGTGATTCGCAGCCGCTCTATTCGGAAGCGGCGACCAACGGCGCAGCGGGCAATCGCCGCGTTGAAGTCTATATCACTGCTTACTGATCCGGGTCGACGATGACAAACACAGGAAGGATCGGGCAGCCGATCCGTGCCGATCATGGCTGCTAATTCGGTGTCCACGGGTCGGGGCGACAACAGGCCACTGCGTGTCGGCATCGCAGGGCTCGGCACGGTCGGCAGCGGCGTCGTCAAGCTGCTCCAGGACAACGCCGAGATCCTGCGGCTGCATTGTCCGCGCGCCATCGAAGTGGTCGCCGTGTCGGCGCGCGACAAGGGCAAGGACCGCGGCATCAACCTGCAGAACCTGCATTGGACCGCCGATCCGCTGGCGCTGGCCGACGATCCCAACGTCGACGTAGTCGCGGAGATGATCGGCGGTGCCGACGGCCTCGCCAAGGCGCTGGTCGAAAAAGCGATCGCCAAGGGCAAGCATGTCGTCACCGCCAACAAGGCGCTGCTGGCGCATCACGGCACGGCGCTGGCGCGCGCCGCCGAGCGTGCGGGTGTCGCGCTCGCCTACGAGGCGGCGGTCGCCGGCGGCATCCCCGTGATCAAGGCGATGCGCGAAGGCCTTGCGGCCAACCGCATCGAGCAGGTCTACGGCATCCTCAACGGCACCTGCAATTACATCCTGACCCAGATGCGCGAGACTGGGCGCGAGTTCGCCGACGTGCTCGCCGAGGCGCAGAAGCTGGGCTATGCCGAGGCCGATCCCAGCTTCGACGTCGACGGCGTCGATGCCGCGCACAAGCTGTCCATCCTCACCAGCGTCGCCTTCGGCTGCCAGATCGATTTCAGCGGCGTGCGCATCAGCGGCATCCGCAATGTCTCGGCCATGGACATCGCCTATGCCGACGAGCTCGGCTACCGCATCAAGCTGCTCGGCATCGCGCGCCTGACCAAGCATGGCGTCGAGCAGCGCGTGCATGCCTGCATGGTGCCGGTGGCGGCCGTCATCGCGAAGGTGGACGGCGTCTATAACGCAGTCGTCACCAACGGCAATTTCGTCGGGCAGAATGTCGTGATCGGCCGCGGCGCCGGGCAGGGGCCGACCGCCTCCGCCGTGGTCAGCGACCTGATGGACATCGCGCGCGACCGCATCCTGCCCGCCTTCTCGGCGCCGGCGGAGAGCCTGAAAAAGCTGCCGACTGCGCCGGCCGGCAGCCATGCCGGGCCTTATTACCTCCGCCTGATGGTGGTGGACCGCCCGGGCGTGATCGCCGACATCGCCGCGGCAATGCGGGACGAGAACGTGTCACTCGAGGCGATGATCCAGCGCGCCCGCGGCGACACCGTCCCGGTCGTGCTGACCACCCACGAAACCACCGAGGCCGCCATCGACCGGGTAGTGCGGCGTTTAGGCAGCATCAATTCAATCTTGGAACCGCCGCACGTTCTGCCCATTGAACAGCTCGCGTGACGGCGTTCCGGCCGATACGCCGGAAATGAACAGGGAGTGCACTCATGGACCGAAACCTCGCCTTGGAAGTCGTGCGCGTGACCGAAGCGGCGGCGCTGGCCGCCTCGCGCCTGATGGGGCGCGGCGATGAGAAGGCCGCCGACCAGGCGGCGGTCGACGCCATGCGCTCCGCCCTCAACAGCCTTGCCATCGAAGGCACGGTGGTGATCGGCGAGGGCGAGCGCGACGAGGCGCCGATGCTCTATATCGGCGAGAAGGTCGGCGCGGGCGGACCGAAGATCGACATTGCCCTTGACCCGCTCGAAGGCACCACCATCACCGCCAAGGGGGGCCAGAACGCGCTCGCGGTCATCGCCATGGCCGAGCAGGGCGGGTTCCTGAACGCGCCCGACACCTACATGGACAAGATCGCGATCGGGCCCGGCCTGCCCGACGGCGTGGTCGACCTCGACGCCGGGCCGGAAGAGAACCTCAAGCAGCTGGCCAAGGCCAAGCGCATGGAGATCGCCGACTTGGTGGCCTGCATCCTCGACCGCCCGCGCCACACCGAGCTGATCTCCCGCGTGCGCGCGGCCGGTGCCCGCATCATGCTGATCTCCGACGGCGACGTGTCGGGCGTCATTTCGACCGCGCGGCCGGACAGCGGCGTCGACATCTATATGGGATCGGGCGGCGCGCCGGAGGGCGTGCTGGCGGCGGCGGCTTTGCGCTGCATCGGCGGCCAGATGCAAGGCCGCCTGCTGTTCCGCAACGACGACGAGAAGGGGCGCGCCCGCCGCCTCGGCATCACCGACCTTAATCGCAAATACTCGATGACCGACCTCGCCAAGGGCGATGTGATGTTCGCCGCCACCGGCGTCACCGACGGCGCCATGCTGAAGGGTGTGCGGCGCGGCGCGAGCACGGCGACCACCCATTCCATGGTGATGCGCTCCAAGTCCGGCACCGTCCGGGTGGTCGAGGCGGAGCACAACTGGAAGATCAAGGCGAGCTTGTAGAATCACCCGCGCGGCGCTCTTCTGGCGCCATGACCGAAGCGCATCCCTATCTCGGCGTCGGCAAGTCGCTGTGCGGCCGCTTCTGGCTGGAGCGGCCGGGCGACGAGCGACTCGGCCTTGCCATTGCGCAGCGCTGCCAGGTGCCGGAGATCATCGGCCGCATGCTGGCGGCGCGCGGCCAATCGCTGGAGGACGCGCCGGGCTTCCTGCAACCGCGGCTGCGCGACCTGCTGACCGACCCATCCGAGCTCAAGGACATGGACCAGGCGGCGGAGCGCCTGGCTGACGCAGTCGCTCGCGGCGAGCGCATCGCCATCTTCGGCGACTATGACGTCGATGGCGCGACCTCGGCGGCGTTGCTGTCACGCTTCCTGCGCGCGGTCGGCGCCGGAGACGCGCTGCTCTACGTGCCGGACCGCATGCGCGAAGGGTACGGGCCGAACGCCCCGGCCTTTCGCACGCTGAAGGCTGGAGGCGCCGCGCTCGTCATCACCGTCGATTGCGGCATCACCTCCTTCGCCGCGCTGGAAGAGGCCAAGGGCATCGGCCTCGACGTCATCGTCGCGGATCACCACGTCGCCGAGCCGGCGCTGCCGGCGGCCTTCGCGGTGGTCAACCCGAACCGGCTGGACGAGAGCACTCCGCATCGCACGCTCGCGGCGGTCGGTGTGGTGTTCCTGCTGGTGATCGCGGCCAATCGCGTGCTGCGCCGGCGCGGCTGGTTCAACACGGCGCGGCCGGAGCCGGACCTGCTGCAATGGCTGGACCTGGTGGCGCTGGGCACCGTGTGTGACGTGGTGCCGCTGGTCGGCTTGAACCGTGCGCTGGCGGCGCAGGGGCTGAAGGTGATGGCGCGGCGCAGCAACCTCGGCCTCAAGAACCTGTGCGACGTGGCGCGCGTGACCGACAGGGTCGATGCCTATCACGCCGCCTTCCTGCTCGGCCCGCGCGTCAACGCGGGGGGCCGGGTGGGGCAGTCCGACCTCGGCGCGCGGCTGCTGTCGACCGAGGATCCAGTGCTGGCCGGCGACCTCGCGCGCCAGCTCGATGCCTACAACGAAGAGCGGCGCGCACTGGAGACCGAGGTGCAGGAGGCCGCGATGCGCCAAGCCGAGACGCAGGCGGCGGACAATCCTCATTTGCTATTCCTCGCAGGCCAAGGTTGGCATCCTGGTGTGATCGGGATCGTCGCCGGCCGTTTGAAGGAGCGCTATCAGCGGCCGGTCTGCGTGATCGCCCTAGAGAACGGCGTGGGCAAGGCCTCCGGACGTTCGGTCGCAGGGCTGCATCTGGGCCAGGCCATCATCGCGGCGCGCGAGGCTGGCCTGGTGCTGAAGGGCGGCGGCCATGCGATGGCGGCCGGCTTCGAGGCGCGCGAGGAACAACTCGGCACGCTGCAGGCTTTCATCGCCGCGCGCTTCAAGGACGACCTCGATGGCACGCCGTTGATGCCGACCTTGCTGGTGGACGGCGCCTTGCAGGCGCGGGCCGCCTCAACGGACCTGATCGCGACCCTCGAGCGCCTCGCGCCGTTCGGCGCCGGCAACGCCGAGCCGCGCTTCGTCTTCCCCGCGCAGCGCGTCGCGATGGCCGACATCGTCGGCACCGATCATGTGCGCTGTGTCCTCAGCGGTCCGGACGGCGGGCGGCTGAAGGCGATCGCATTCCGCGTCGCCGGTGAGGAGTTGGGCCGCGCGCTGCTGGCGAGCCGCGGCGCCGCGCTTCATGTCGCAGGGCGCATGAAACTCGACAGCTGGCAGGGCCGCGACCAGGTGCAAATCCAGATCGAGGACGCGGCATTTGCCGCCGGCTGACTGGGCTGCTTGAATTTTCCAGCCATTTCAATATATTAGTCTCGGTTGATCTGAGCGAGCAAAGCGGATAAACAAGCCGCGCCGAAACGTTCGGCTTGTAGCCTCTCTTGCGTCCCCATCGTCTAGAGGCCCAGGACATCACCCTTTCACGGTGAAGACACGGGTTCGAATCCCGTTGGGGACGCCAACCACCTCCGCCCATCTCCACCGCGCTGCCACAATTCGATGATCGAATGTCACGCCGTCACGTTCGTGGCACTCCGACGCGATGCTCTTGCGCAGGCATTTGGCCTAACCAATTTGATGAAGTGAGAGCAGACGCGACGCGCAGTGCGATGGTGCGTTTCGAGCAATCACAAGCCGTTGCCGTGCGCACACATGTCACGAGCTTTGAACGCCCATGCTGATTCATTGGACTTTTTTTCTCTCACGGAGACGTGTCCAGCGTTACACTTCCAATGAGGCCGAGTCGGGTTAGTATTTGTTAACCGTAATTGTGGATACTGACTCGGCCTGGAAGAGCGCACAGTTGACCGATGCTAGACCGTAGTGCGGGTCCCGGAACCCAGGTCACCGGGACGTGTTGTTGGGTCGGAGCGTGTTGCATGTGCCCGGTAGAGACACAGCGAATTGCAGAGATGTTCGAGATCGGCTCGCGTGCGAGCCGGGCTTGCCACGCATCGACCGATTGCGCAGCGGTTCGAGGGTACTCCAGCGATGTTGGCGTTGTTTCATCGCAGCGGCGGTCTAGCGACCGCCAGTAGGACCGGACTTCGTCGTTCGGGCGCTTCCGAACGCCTTCCTCGACTGTACTCGAAATTTGACGCCGCATTTCGCAGCGCGCAGCTCTTCGCGCCTGCCCTCTCATGCGCCGCAATCGACTTCCACCTCTTCCAAAAGACTCAAGCGGGCGCCGCTGGCCTCGCATTTGCATGCACGTCATCACGCCATCACATCCCAGGTGCGCAATGAACCACCAATCCGACGTCTTCGACCTCTATACCAATCTGTTCGAGAGCCGCAGGCAGACCGAGTTCTCGCTCCGCGAATACCTGATGCTCTGCCGCGAAGATCCGACCACCTACGCGACCGCCTCCGAGCGCATGGTCGCGGCGATCGGTGAGCCGGTCGTGATCGACACCGCACAGGATGCCCGCTTCGGCCGCATCTTCATGAACCGGTCGATCAAGCAGTATCCGGCCTTCTCCGATTTCTACGGCATGGAAGAGACGATCGAGCGCATCGTCGGCTTCTTCAAGCACGCAGCGCAGGGTCTCGAAGAGCGCAAGCAGATCCTCTACCTGCTGGGCCCGGTGGGCGGCGGCAAGTCATCGCTCGCCGAGCGGCTGAAGGCGCTGATGGAAAAGCTGCCGATCTACGTGCTGAAGGCCGGCGACCAGGTGAGCCCGGTCTACGAATCCCCGCTCGGGCTGTTCGATCCCGACCGCATGGGCAATGTGCTGCAGGAGAAGTACAACATCCCGCGCCGGTATCTGCACGGCCTGATGTCGCCCTGGGCGGTGAAGCGCGTGGGCGAATTCGACGGCGATATCTCGAAGTTCACCGTGGTGAAGCTCTATCCATCGAAGCTGAAGCAGGTCGGCATCGCCAAGGCGGAGCCGGGCGATGAGAACAACCAGGACATTTCTTCCCTGGTCGGCAAAGTCGACATCCGCAAGCTGGAATTCTTCAGCCAGAACGATCCTGACGCTTATTCGTACAGCGGTGCCCTCAATTTGACCACCCAGGGCCTGCTCGAGTTCGTCGAGATGTTCAAGGCGCCGATCAAGATGCTGCATCCGCTCCTGACCTCGACCCAGGAGAACAACTATGTCGGCACCGAGAGCGTGGGCGCAATCCCCTATCAGGGTATCGTGCTGGCGCACTCCAACGAGGCCGAGTGGCAGACCTTCAAGAACAACAAGAACAACGAGGCTTTCATCGACCGCATCTGCGTGGTGAAGGTGCCCTATTGCCTGCGCGCCAACGAGGAAGCGCAGATCTACAAGAAGCTGGTGCAGACCAGCGATCTCGCGATGGCGCCGTGCGCGCCGGGGACGCTGGATATGCTGTCGCAGTTCTGCGTGCTCTCGCGCCTCAAGGAGCATGAGAACTCGAACCTGTATTCCAAGATGCGGGTCTATAACGGCGAGAACCTGAAGGACGTCGACCCCAAGGCCAAGTCGATGCAGGAATACCGCGACGTCGCCGGCGTGGACGAAGGCATGAACGGCGTCTCCACCCGCTTCGCCTTCAAGGTGCTGTCCGAGACCTTCAATTTCGATATCGAGGAAGTGGCCGCCGACCCGGTTCACCTGATGTATGTGCTGGAGCAGGCGATCAAGCGCGAGCAATATCCGGACGCGACCGAGAAGCAGTATATCGACTTCATCAAGAGCGAGCTGGCGCAGCGCTATGCCGAGTTCATCGGCAACGAGATCCAGAAGGCGTACCTGGAGAGCTACGGCGACTACGGCCAGAACCTGTTCGACCGCTACGTCGCCTATGCCGACGCCTGGGTCGAGGATCAGGATTTCAAGGACCCCGACACCGGCCAGCTGTTCGACCGCAAAATGCTCGACCAGGAGCTCTCGAAGATCGAGAAGCCGGCCGGCATCGCCAACCCGAAGGACTTCCGCTTCGAGGTGGTGAAGTTCGCTCTCCGGGCGCGGGCCGCCAACGCCGGCAAGAATCCATCCTGGACCAGCTACGAGAAGATCCGCGAGGTGATCGAGAAGCGCATGTTCTCGCAGGTCGAGGACCTGCTGCCGGTCATCAGCTTCTCCACCAAGGGCGACAAAGATACCGAGAAGAAGCACACCGACTTCGTCGCGCGCATGGTCAGCCGCGGCTACACCGCGCGCCAGACCCGCCGCCTGGTCGAGTGGTATATGCGGGTGAACAAGGCTGGTTAAGCCAGAGGGTCCGCCGAGGGAGAGCGCATGAACATCGTCGACCGGCGGCTGAACCCGAAAGGCAGAAGTCACACCAACCGGCAGCGTTTTATCCGGATGGTGCGGGAGAACATCAAGGAAGCGGTGGTCCGCTCCATCAAGGACCGCGCGCTGGGGGATGTCGACACCAAGGAGGTGGTCAACATCCCGCGCAAGCGCATCCAGGAGCCGCGCTTCCATCACTCCAACCAGGGCGGCGACCGCGAGCACGTCCATCCCGGCAACAAGGAGTTCGTGGCTGGAGACCAGCTGCCCAAGCCAGAGGGGGGTGGCGGCGGCGGGCGCAGCAAGGAAGGCAGCCCGGATGGCGAGGGCGAGGACGATTTCCGTTTCACCCTGACCCGCGACGAGTATCTCGACATCCTGTTCGACGAGCTGGAACTGCCGGACCTCATCAAGACGTATCTCAAGGAGACTGTCGCCTACCAGACGACGCGCGCCGGCTTCACCGCCAGCGGCTCGCCGCGCAACATCAACTTGGTGCGCACCATGCGGCACAGCCTGGCCCGACGCATCTCGTTGCACCGGCCGACCCTCGACGAAGCGACGATGATCGCCAAGAGCATTGCCGATCTGGAAGCCAAGGACCCGCGCACCGAGGCCGAGGAGAAGAAGCTCGCCGAGCTGCGCGTCGTGCAGAGCCAGCTGGACCGGCGCATGAAGCGCATTGCCTTCATCGATCCGGTCGACCTGCGCTTCAACCGCTATGAGCCGACGCCGAAGCCGAACGCGCGCGCCGTCATGTTCTGCCTGATGGACGTGTCCGGCTCGATGAGCGAATACATGAAGGACCTTGCCAAGCGGTTCTTCCTGCTGCTGCACCTGTTCCTGTCGCGCAAATACGATCATGTCGACGTGGTCTTTATCCGCCATACCTCGGAAGCGAAGGAGGTGGACGAAGAGACGTTCTTCCGCTCCGCCGAGACCGGCGGCACGGTGGTTTCCAGCGCCTTGGCCGAGATGAAGCGCATCATCGAGGAACGCTACCCGACCGACGCCTGGAACATCTATGCGGCGCAAGCCTCGGACGGTGACAACTATCCCAGCGACAGCGAGACCTGCACGCGCATCCTGCGCGACGAGCTGCTGCCGCTATGCCAGTATTTCGCCTATATCGAGGTGGTGGACGAGCGCGAGGCCGGTATGTTCCGCTCCGAAGGCAATGCCAGCCTGCTGTGGCGCGACTACAAGACGGTGGCCGACGTCACGCTCAATTTCGTCATGAAGCGGGTGTTCTCCAAGTCGGATATCTTCCCCGTCTTCCATCAACTGTTCGCCAAGAACCAGAAGGTTGCGTGATGTCGTCTGACCGCTCCGCCATTGCGGGTCCGCGCCCGAACAGCGCGTTGCTCTTCGAGACCGGGGAGTGGAACTTCGACACCCTAAAGCGGACGTACGATGCGATCGCGGACATCGCGATCAACGAGCTGAAGCTCGACCCATATCCGGTCCAGGTGGAGATGATCAGCTCCGAGCAGATGCTCGATGCCTATTCCTCCATCGGCATGCCGGTGTTCTATCACCACTGGTCGTTCGGCAAGCGCTTCACGCGCGACGAGACCATGTACCGCAAGGGCTATTCGGGCCTTGCCTACGAGATCGTCATCAACTCCAATCCCTGCATCTGCTATGTCATGGAAGAGAACACCATGACCATGCAGGCGCTGGTCATGGCCCACGCCGCCTTCGGTCACAACCACTTCTTCAATAACAACTATCTGTTCAAGGAATGGACCGACGCGGACGGCATCCTCGACTATCTGAATTTCGCCAAGGCCTATGTCTCGCGTTGCGAGGAGCAGCATGGCATCGCCGCGGTCGAGCGGGTGATCGATGCGGCGCATGCGCTGATGGACAATTCGGTCAACCGCTATGGCCGGCGCCCACGCCCGAGCTTCGCGGCCGAAAAGAAGCGGGCCGAGGAGCGCCTGGAGCACCAGCGGACCACCTACAACGACTTGTGGCGGACCCTGCCCAAGAAGCCCAAGAGCGAAAGCGCGGTCACACCCGAGATGGAGCTGGCGCGGCGCAAGCTCGGCCTGCCGGAAGAGAACCTGCTCTACTTCATCGAGAAGTTCTCGCCCACCCTCAAGGACTGGGAGCGCGAGCTGGTGCGCATCGTGCGCAACATCGCGCAGTATTTCTATCCGCAGAAGCAAACCAAGATGATGAACGAGGGCTGCGCGACCTACGTTCATTACCGGATCATGAACCGGCTCTTTGATCTCGGGAAGATCAGCGAAGGCTCGATGCTCGAGTTCCTGTCGAGCCAGGCCAACGTGGTGTTCCAGCCGGATTTCGACGACCGGCGCTATTCCGGCCTCAATCCTTATGCCCTCGGCTTCAACATGATGTCGGACATCGAGCGCATCGTGACCGAGCCGACGGCGGAAGACCGCGAATACCTGCCGGAGATCGCCGGCAACGGCGATATCATGGGCACCTTGAAGACGGTGTGGGCCAACTTCCGGGACGATTCCTGCATCGCGCAGTATCTGAGCCCGAACCTGATGCGCAAGATGCGGCTGTTCAAGCTGGCCGACCAGAGCGAGGCGCCGCATTACCTGGTCGATGCGATCCATGACGAGCGCGGCTATGCCCGCGTGCGCCGCGCCCTGGCCCGTCAATACGATCCGGGCGAGCGCGACCCCAACATCCAGGTCTCCGACGTCGACCTCAAGGGCAGCCGGCGCCTGGTGCTGACGCACAACCTGCATAACGACGTGCCGTTGGCGGAAGACAATGCGCGCGCCGTCCTCGGCTATGTCGCCGATCTCTGGGGTTACGACGTGCAGCTGCTCGGCATCGGCGCCAACGACGTCACGAAATACCAATACGACGCCTCGCCGCGCAGCTAGATCCTGTTCGCTTCGCTGGTGGACGCTGGCGCCTGGACGCGTCACAATGCGTCATCAATCGAAGCGGCGGGGACATGGCATCCCGTTCCACCTTGATCGAGGCCAGACAGATCACCTCCCCGCGGGTTGGGGCGTTGCATCGCTATTGGCAAAGCAAGCGCCGCGATGGATTGCTGCCGACGCGCGCGGCGATCGATCCGATCGAAATTCCGCGATTGCTGCCCTATCTGGTGATCGCGGAAATCGAGCCGTCGCCGATGCGCATCCGCTATCGCCTGGTCGGCACCCAGGTGGTCGAGGACAACGGATCGGACTTCACCAATCGCTATATCGAGGAGTGCAGCTTCGCGGTCGAGCCGCTGCTGCTTGAATGCTACCGGCGGCTGGTCGAAACGCAGGCTCCGGTCTTTGCCTACTACGAGTGGCACAAGAGGGACTTGCAGGGCGCGAAGGGCGCCGTCGGCGCGAACGAGACCGGTTTCTTCCCGCTCAGCAGCGACGGCGTGAATGTCGATCTTGCGATCAGCCTGGCCGACCCGAACGTGCCTCCCTATCCACCGGACAAACTTTGAGCCCAAAGAAGAAAGCCCGGCGGATTGTCTCCGCCGGGCTGCGGGGCGCTCAGCAATAAGCTCTACACCGGCCGGTCGCCCAGGATGGTGGCGCGGTGCATGCGGCGGTGCTGCGGCCAGTAGTCCGCCACCACCATGTGCTGGGTCGCGCGGTTGTCCCAGAACAGCACGTCGCCGGTCTGCCAGCGGTGGCGATAGACGAACTGCGGCTTCGTCTGGTGTGCGATCAGGAACTCGAGCAGGGTTTGGCTCTCGTCGGCGTTGAGGCCCTCGATCGCGGTGGTGAAGCCTTCGTTCACGAACAGGCTCTTGATGCCGGATTCGGGATGGGTGCGCACGACGGGGTGGCTGACCGCCGGGTTGTTCTTGCGCGCGCTCTCCCACTTG
>DATEOK010000066.1:0-7038 GCA_035274225.1 Dongiaceae bacterium | reverse complement strand
TCGGCCGCGTCTATCTGGAAGCCGTCGGCGGCGACACCCCGCTTGATCGCGCCCAGCGCGTGCAGAAGCTGGTGAAGCAGAACCCAGATCACGTCGAAAGCCATCGCATCGGCGCCGACGCCGCCCTGACCGCCAAGGTGTGGGGCGAGGCGCGCAAGCACCTGGAACGCCTGATCGAGCTGGAGCAGGCGGGGGACGGCATCAGTGCCGACACCTGCCGGCGCATGGCGCGGCTGGAAGCCGGCGAGCATGGCGCCGGGTCCAGCGGCGAGCGGCAATGGCTGGACATGGCGGCCGAGGCGCGCGCCAGCAACGACTGGGTGTGCGAGACCTGCGGCACCCTGGGTGCCGGCGGCATGGAAGCGGTCGGCTGGCAATTGTGCTGCCCGCGCTGCGATGCCATCGATAGCCTGGTCTGGCGACCGGCCGGCGGCGTCTCGCGCCAGAGCGCGGCCCTCGGCGGGATTGTCCTCGACCAGCTGCCCGCGGTGGAAGCACCGGTGCCGGCCGCTCCGCCCGCAACGGTGATTCCGCCCCAGCCCGTGGCGGCCACGCCAGCCGGTCCAATTCCCCACGGCAGCGTCGCCCAGCCCGCGGCTGCCCCGGGCGATGCCAAGGCCGGCAAGCCGGCGCCGCTCGGCGCATCGGTTGACGCGGCCCGCCTCGTGAACTAGTGTCCCGCCGCGTTCGGGCCGGTTAACCATTTCGAAAAGCTGGTCTGCGACGTTCCTGCCTGGATTGCCGTAGTAGCTCAGCGGTAGAGCATCCGCTTCGTAAGCGGGTGGTCGGGGGTTCAAATCCCTCCTACGGCACCACCCTTCTTCCCGCCATTTGCTTCGCTTCCGTGCCGCGCGCCCTGCAGCGGCATGAAGGATTCATGGAGAAACGATGGAATTTCGCCGAGCGGCTTCCGCTGTGCGGAATAGCGCTGGTGCGACTCCAGTCCATCCGGTACCACCACAACCACGACAACGAGAGCGCGCGCTTCATGAGCACCCCGACTGTCCTCAGCTTCTTCGACAAGGACACGAAGTCCTACAGCTACGTCGTGGCCGATGAGCGCGCCGGCATCTGCGCCGTCATCGATTCGGTGCTCGATTTCGACATCAAGTCCGGGCGCACCGGCAGCGAAGGCGCGGATGCGCTGATCGCGGCGGTCAAGCAGCGCGGGTGGCGCACCGAGTGGGTGCTGGAAACTCATGCGCATGCCGATCACCTGACCGCGGCGCCGTACGTCAAAGCACAGCTCGGCGGCAGGCTCGGCATCGGCGCGAAGATTCCGACGGTGCAGGAGACATTCCGCGCGATCTACAATCTCGGCGCCGACTTCGCCTCGGACGGCCGGCAGTTCGACCGGCTGTTCGCAGACGGCGCGGAATTCAACATCGGCGGCCTCACCGCCCGCGTGACGGCGACGCCCGGCCACACCCCGGCCTGCATCACCTACGTGATCGGCGACGCGGCCTTCATCGGCGACACCATGTTCGCGCCAGACTATGGCACCGCGCGCTGCGACTTTCCCGGCGGCGATGCAAGGCAGCTCTACCGCTCGATCCAGCGCATCCTGGCGTTGCCGCCGGAGACGCGGCTCTACCAGTGCCACGACTATCCGCCGGACGGCCGCGAACCCCAACCTTGCGCCACCGTCGCGAAGCAACGCGTCGACAACGTGCACCTTGCCGGCAAGACCGAGGATGCGTTCGTCGCCATGCGCGAGGCGCGCGACAAGACCTTGGACATGCCGGCGTTGCTGCTGCCCGCCGTCCAGGTGAACATCCGCGCCGGCGCGCTGCCGCAGCCGGAAGGTAACGGCATCTCCTACCTGAAGATTCCGGTCAACCGCTTCTGAGGTTACTGCGCCGCCGGCGCCACGCCTTGCTTCGCCTTGGCCCGCTCTTCATTGCGCTCGTTCGCGAGCCGGTAGGCCACGTAGTATTTGTAGATGTTCCCGACATACTGCACGGTCTCGCGGCCCACGATCTCGGCCGCCGCATGCTCCACGTTGTGGAACCAGACATTGGGATCGAGTCCCGAATCCCCCGCGAGCTTGCGGAATTTCCTCAAGTTGCCCGGGCCGGCATTGTAGGCGGCGAACGCCATCAAGGTGCGGTTCTTGCGGTCGAGGGCCGGATCGTCGAGATACTTGTCCACCAGGGTGCGCAGATACTTCACGCCGGCGTGGATGTTGTTGTCGGCGCTTTCGATGTTGGGGATCCCGACCGTGGGATCGGCCGCGGTCTTCGGCATCAGCTGCATGATGCCGACCGCGCCGCGCGGGCTGCGCGCCGTCTGGTCCAGCTGCGATTCCTGATAGCCCTGGGCGGCGATCATCAGCCAGTCGAAATCATATTGCTGGCCGTATTTCTGGAATATCTGCGCGATGGTCTCGAACTTCTCCAGCTCCTCGGTCGAGGTCGAGCGTTTGACGAAGCTATCGCTGCCGAGATAGCGCTTCTTGAGGATGTTGCCGAAGGTCGTGCCGATCCTGTGCGACTTGGTGAACTCGTTCACCACCGCCAGCAGTTGCGGATCGTCCTTGCGCATCGCCCAGGCGATCTCGCCGCCCTGGTTGATGGCAAGGTCGCTGCGCACGGTGAGCTTGGTGAAGATCGACGTCCAGATCGCCGCCTTGTGCTCGTCCACCACCGCCCAGGGCAGCAGGCCGGCGTTCACCATCTCGAGGATGTCCTCGTCCTCGAGCTCATCGTCGAGCTCGGAGATCACGATGGCCTTCTTGCCCTTGGCCTCCAGGGAACTGCTCAAGGATTGCAGGTGCTCGAAGTAGCTACTCGATCGCCGGGCGAAGATCTCGCGCCCGGCCAGGTCATCGAGAATGGCGATCGGCGCCGCGGTCGGCCCGGTCACCAGCACTTCCTTGATGTCCTTGGCGAACGGCTCCCCGAACTGCACGATCTTCGCGCGCTCTTCGGTGATGGTGATATTGCCGGCCGCAAGGTCGCCCGTGCCATCGACCAGCCCCCTCAGCAGCTGCTCGCGCGCGACCGGAATGAACACGACCGCGATCTTGAGGGTTTTGGTCTTTTCGCGCTTGTTCAGCCACTCTTCGAACGCATGCCCGACGTCGTAAGTGATGCCGAACTGCTTGCCGCCCTTGTCGACGAAGTAGAACGTCTTGCTGTACGGCACCAGCAGCCGGATCGCGCGGCGCTTGCGCATACCGTCCAGGTCCCCGGTCCATTGCTCGTTGGTGAGAAGCGCGCGCTCGGGCGCGGCAGCGGCCGGCGCTTCCTGTGCCAGGGCCGCGGGCGCAACGAACAGCGCTGCAAGCCACAGCAGGCACACGCCCAACAGCCCGGAACAAGGCAACGACCAACATCCCCCACGAATCATGGCCCCGACCCTCACATGATCTCAAACGCACGGCGACTCGGACTCTGCTCGGTAGGATTGAATGTAGCCATCAAGAGGCCGCAAATCCAGCAGCCCGCGGCTATTCGCCGGACAGGGACGCCGGAAGCGTGGCGTCGGGCCATGTCGCCGCGATCGGGAACAGGTGCAGGCGGTCGCGGCCGAGCAGCGCCACCCGCGCCTCGGCATCGAGCAGACGGCGTATTGCGACCTCGCGCACGTTGAGCCCGCCGGCATAGGCGCCGAACGCCGGCATCAGCAGGCGGTCGCGCCCGATCGCGAAGCAGCGCCGGCGGAACGAGCGGCCGCGGGTCGAGACCGAGGCGACCGGATGATAGTGCCCGATGACTTCGCCCCCCTCCGCCTGCCGACCTTCGTGCGTATCGTGGCGGAACACCAGCGGGCCGATCGCGATCTCCACCGCGCCGCGCCCGCCCAGCTGCTGCGGCGGCTTGGGATCGTGGTTGCCGTGGATCCAGATCCAGTCGACCCGGTCGCTCAACGCGCGGATCCGCTCGGCGACGCCACCATCCAGCCGCATTGCACCGCGCCGGTCGTGGAACGAATCGCCCAGCGCCACCACCCGCAGCGGCCGATAGTCGTCGATCAGCCGCTCCAGCCGCGCCACAGTCTGCGCGCTGTCGTACGGCGGCAGCAGGCGCCCAGCGCTGCTGGCGTAGGACGTGCCCTTCTCCAGGTGCAGGTCGGCGGCGACCAGCAGACGCTCCTCCGGCCAGTACAGCGCACCGTCGAGGTCGAGCTGCAGGGAGAGGCCGTGCCAGGAGATGGCGAGGGTGTGCTTCACAGATGCACTCTATATTCTCCGTCATCCCAAGGCTTGGCCTTGGGATCCACGAGTTTGTACGCAACGGCGTGTTCTTGCCCTACCAGACTCGCGGATGGCAAGGCCAAGCCTTGCCATGACTGTAGAGTGTACGGGTTCTTCCCGGCGCGCGTCACAGCATCGCCTCCTGCCCGGGCTCGCCGCTGGTCGCTTCCTCGATCAGGTCGGCGGCTGCTTCTTCCAGCAAGGCGTCCATCGCCTCGTTGCCGACCTCGGTGCTGCCGAGGGTGATGAGCACCGGCACCGCCAGCGGCGTCACCCGGTCCAGGCGGCGCAAATCGATCCGGCCCTTCACCCGCTTCAGGAAATCGCCCAAACGCTGCACGTCGGCGAGGTTCCAGGCGGCGTCCTGGCGGGTCGCGCGCAGCAGGATGTGGTCGGGCTCATGCTTGCGCAGCACGTCGTAGATGAGATCGGCGTTGAACGTGATCTGCCTGCGGCTCTTCTCCTCGCCGGGATAGCGGCGCTCGATCAACCCCGCCACCACCGCGACGTTGCGGAACGAACGCCGCAGCATGGACGAATCGTCGAGCCATTCCTCGAGATCGTCGCCCAGCATGTCCTCTCCGAACAATGCGTCCACCTGCTCCTGGGTCGGCGCGCCGAGCGCCCAGGTGGCGAGCACGTAGTCGGTGGCGACGAAGCCGAGCGGCTTCAGCCCCATGCGCTCCATGCGCCGCGTCAGCAGCATGCCCAAAGTCTGGTGCGCGATGCGGCCTTCGAAGCAATAAGCCACCAGGAATTCCTTGTTGCCGCGCGGGAAGCTCTCGATCAGCAGCTTGGCGCGCGTCGGCACCACCGAGCGCCAGCGCTGCAGCCGCAGCCACTCCTGCACGTCGTCCGGCAGGTCTCGCTGCTGGCTGCGGTCCTCCAGGATCGCGCGCACGCGTTCGGCCAGGCCGGTGGTCAGCGGCAGCCGCCCGCCACCATAGACCGGCACCTTCGGCTCGCCGCTCTTGGCGAGAGAGCAGACCACCGACATCTCGCGGATGCCTTCGAAGCGCAGCAGGCGGCCAGCGAACATGAAGGTATCGCCCGGCAGCAGGCCCTGCACGAACCACTCCTCCACCTCGCCCAGGAATTGCCCGCGGCCGAGGCGCACCTTCAGCATCGGCGCCTCGACGATGGTGCCGACATTCATGCGATATTGCCGCACCACCGTCATGTTGGCCGCGCGCCAGCCGCCATCCGGCATCTTGCGCAACCGCTTCCAGCGGTCATAGGCCTTCAGCGCATAGCCGCCGTCGCGCACGAAAGCGAATACCTGGTCGAATTCCGCGCGCGGAAGTGCCGCGTATGGTGCAGCCGTTGTGACTTCCAGATAGACCTCATCGGGGTGGATCGAGCTGGCACAGGCCAGGCACAAGATGTGCTGCGCCAGCACGTCGAGGCAGTAGGGCCGGGGCGGATATTCGTCGAGATCCTTTTCCAGTGCGGCCTCGATCGCCGCCTTGCATTCCAGCACCTCGAAGCGGTTGGCCGGCACCAGCAAAGCGCGGCTCGGCTCGTCCAGCCGGTGGTTGGCACGGCCGATGCGCTGCAGCAGGCGGCTCGCGCCCTTGGGCGCGCCGACCTGGATCACCAGATCGATGTCGCCCCAGTCGATGCCGAGGTCGAGCGACGAGGTCGCGACCACGGCGCGCAAGGCGCCGCGCGCCATCGCCGCCTCGATCTTGCGCCGCTGCTCCACCGCCAGCGAGCCGTGATGCAAGCCGATGGCAAGGTTGTCGTCGTTCAGCCGCCACAGCCCCTGGAACACCAGCTCCGCCTGGGCGCGGGTGTTGACGAACACCAAAGTGGTTTTGCGCTTCTTGATCTCCTCGTAGAGCGCCGGGACCGAGTGCAGCGCCATGCGCCCGCTCCACGGCACCCGCGCCTCTGGAATCAAGATGTTCATCACCGGCTGCGCGCCATCGCGGCCGCGGATGATGTCGAGCGGCCGCGCGCCATACTGCAGGTGCTGCGCCACCCGCTCGGGCGACGCGACGGTCGCGCTCAAGCCCAGGAATCGGCATTGCGGCGCGAGGCGTGCCAGCCGCGCGAGGCCGAGGGTCAGCAGCTGTCCGCGCTTGGTGTCGGCGATGGCATGCAGCTCGTCGATGATCACGGTCTTGAGCGAGGCAAAGTAGTCCGGCGCTTCGCTATAGGACAGCAGCAGCGCCAGGCTCTCCGGTGTTGTCAGCAGGATGTGCGGCGGATGCTTGCGCTGGCGCTGACGGCGGTTCTGCGGCGTGTCGCCGGTGCGGGTTTCGGCCTCGATCGGCAGCCCCATTTCTGCGATCGGCGTATCCAGGTTGCGCGCCACGTCTACTGTCAAAGCCTTGAGCGGCGAAATGTAGAGTGTGTGGATGCCGGTCCGGTTCTCCTTGGGATCGGCGTCGGCCAGCTCCACCAGGCTGGGCAGGAACCCGGCCAGGGTCTTGCCGCCGCCGGTGGGCGCGATCAGCAGCGCCGAGCGCCCGTCCTGGACGGCGCGGAGCACCGCCAGCTGATGGTCGTGCACCTGCCAGCCGCGGCCCTGGAACCAGGCAGCGAAGCGGGGCGGCAGCAGGCTGGGGCGATCAATCTGGTCCATATCGGCTTGCGGAACAAAACCGGATCATCATAGGTTAAAGCCCTGGCAACACAACGAAATTGAATCCCTCAAGATTCACGGCTCAACTCAATGGCTTTGCACCCCCAGCACTGGCTGAAGGCTGTCCCCGGCGGGCTCTATTGCGAGCCGGGCGGCTTCTTCATCGACCCATCACGGCCGGTGGATCGCGCCATCGTCACCCACGGCCATGGCGACCATGCACGCTCCGGCCACGGCAAGGTGGCGGCGA
>DATEOK010000065.1:0-10130 GCA_035274225.1 Dongiaceae bacterium | reverse complement strand
TGGGTGGGATGCGGGCGATGGTGGCGACCGTCGCCTCGACGTCCTTCACCGTGATGGTCTTCTTGCGCTTGGATTCCGGCAGCAGCATCTGCGCCGCGCCGACCTCGTCGATCACGTCGATCGCCTTGTCGGGCAGCTTGCGGTCGTTGATGTAGCGCGCCGCCAGCTCGACCGAGGCGCGGATCGCTTCCTGGGTGTAGCGCACCGAGTGATGCTTCTCGTAGTACGGCTTCAGGCCGCGCAGGATCTTCACCGCATCCTCGAGCGACGGCTCGTTGACGTCGATCTTCTGGAAGCGGCGGACCAGGGCGCGGTCCTTCTCGAAATACTGCCGGTACTCCTTATAGGTCGTGGACCCAATGCAACGCAGCAGGCCGGACTGCAGCGCCGGCTTCAGCAGGTTCGACGCGTCCATCGAGCCGCCGGAGGTGGCGCCGGCACCGATCACGGTGTGGATCTCGTCGATGAACAGGATGGCGCCCTCGGTCGCCTCCAGCTCCTTCACCACCGCCTTCAGGCGCTCCTCGAAATCGCCGCGATAGCGCGTACCGGCCAGCAGCGCGCCCATGTCGAGCGCGAAGATCGTGGCGTTCTTCAAGACATCCGGCACGTCCTCGTTGACGATGCGGCGCGCCAGGCCTTCGGCGATGGCGGTCTTGCCGACGCCCGGGTCGCCGACATAGAGCGGGTTGTTCTTGGTGCGGCGGCACAGCACCTGGATGGTGCGGTTGACCTCGGATTCGCGGCCGATCAGCGGGTCGATGCGGCCGTCCTTGGCCTTCTGGTTGAGGTTGACGCAATAGGCCTCGAGCGCATCGCTGCCGGTCTTCACCCCGCCGGCGCCCTCCGCCTCGGGATCGGCGCCGCGCACACGCCGCGCCTCAGAGCGGCCGGGCGCCTTGGCGATGCCGTGACTGATGTAGTTGACGGCGTCGAGCCGCGACATCTCCTGCTCCTGCAGGAAGAAGACCGCGTGGCTCTCGCGCTCGGAGAACAGCGCCACCAGGATGTTGGCGCCGGTCACCTCCTCGCGGCCGGAAGATTGCACATGGATCGCGGCACGCTGCAGCACGCGCTGGAAGCCGGCGGTCGGCTTGGCTTCGGCATGGTGGGTTCCGACGATGTTGCCCAGCTGGTTGTCGACATAGTCGCTGAGATCGCGACGCAGGCGCTCGACATCGACGTTGCAGGCCCGCATGACGGCGATCGCGTCCTGGTCGTCCACCAACGCCAGCAGCAGGTGCTCGAGGGTCGCGTAATCGTGCCGCCGGTCGTTGGCGTAGGCGAGGGCCCGGCGCAAGGTTTGCTCTAAATTCGGCGACAGCATTCTACCCTCTCCTTCACTCCACCGGCGTCCGCCTCATGGCAGAACGCCTCATTCCTTCTCCATCGTGCATTGCAGCGGGTGCTGATGCCGGCGCGCGAAGTCGATGGTCTGCGTGACCTTGGTCTCCGCCACCTCGTAGGTGTAGACGCCGCACACACCGACACCGCGATGATGCACGTGAAGCATGATTTCCGTCGCCGCTTCCCGGCTCTTGTTGAAGAACCGCTCCAGCACGTGGACGACGAACTCCATCGGCGTGTAGTCGTCGTTCAGCAGAAGGACGCGATACATCGACGGCTTCTTGGTTTTGGGGCGCGCCTTGACGACCGTGCCGGTACCGGTTCCGGTGCCGCCGGTCACGTCATCGTCGTTGTTCTGGTCCGGTCCGCTCGCACGCGGTGCCATTGCGCCATCAGCCTCGTCGGTGTCCGCTCTCCACATTGCTATAATATTGGATGTCAATGCCAAGTTAAAAGATAGAGCGCGAACGCCGGCAATCAACCACGATGAACGTGGGTGATTCCAAGCGCACCATCAATGGACCATTGGATCAAATCGCCGCTCAAAAGGCGTTGAGCAAGCCGCCGATGCCTTCCCCGGACACGGTCAGCGCGAAAATCGTCGCGGAGCGTTCGCGCGGCCGGCCCTGCTCGGTGCGGTCGCGCGGCAGGACCTGGACCGGCTGGCGGAACGCGACGTTGGTCTTGTCATGGGCGAGCAGGAACTCCTGGAACTTGACCTCGGGAAAATCGCCTTGGGCGTGCACCCAGGCGTCGAAATGGAACTCGCCGTTCCGGCAGCCGGACGCCACCCAGTAGAAGTCGCGCGAGTGCAGGATCTTGCCCTGCGGCGCGCCGCTACCCCATCCGCTCTGCGTCAGCAGGTCGCGGAACTGGTCGAGCTCCTGCCCGCTCAGTTGCGATTCCGATTTGTTCCACCGCCACGGCGCCAGCAGATCATCGAGCGACACTTCCGCAAGGTTGGTCGGTCCCATGGCGCGCGCGATGAAATACGCACCGCCCGGATTTGGACTCGCTTGCGTAATTTCGTACGAGCGAATCTGCTTCTCGTATTGGCCGTTGTAGACAAGGCGGAAACGATCGGGCGCGCCGGGTGCGCAGCGCTCGCGGATGTCGTTGCCGTCGAGATAGCTGAACCACGCGACCTTGCGCACCGCGGGGTTGTCGACATCGGTGCGCGGATGGTACGCGCACCCCCCAACGAGGTAAGCCATTAAGGTTACTTTGACCAGGACTCTCAGCATCTGCCACATATCCGTGGAATGATTGACTCATTTTTGCGTTAAGGGGCCATAAACCAACATCTTGGTATAGACAGGATTCAGTCGGATTCGTATCATCCGTTAACAGATTGCGCCGCGTTTGTCGGCTTGAGGGGAAGTGTTGATGGCGTCCCAATTCGCGGTCAAGGCACGACGCGGCAGTTTGTCCCTGTTCCGGATCACGTTCGCGTTGGCTCTGTCGGTGACGTTGGCGATTCTGGGCGGTGTTTCCGCCGCGGAAGCGCGTCCCGTGCAGTCGAGCATCGTGGTCGATGCCGCGACCGGCGAAGTGCTGTCGGCGTCGAACGCCGATACCTCGACCTACCCCGCCTCCCTTACCAAGATGATGACCCTGTATCTGCTGTTCGAGGCGATGCAGGACGGCCGGGTGAAGCTGACCGATACCATCTCTTTCTCGAAATACGCCGCCGGCATGGCAGCGACCAACCTCAACGTCGACGGCGGCGACCGCATCTCGGTCGAGACCGCGATCCTGGCACTGGTGGTCCGTTCCGCCAACGATGCCGCGGCCGCGATCGCCGAACATCTCGGCGGGAGCGAAGCCGGCTTTGCCCGCCTGATGACCAACAAGGCGCAGATGCTCGGCATGACGCGGACCACCTTCCGCAATGCCAACGGCCTGCCGGATCCAAAGCAGCGGACGACCGCGCGCGACATGGCGACCCTGTCGGTCGCGCTGATCCGCGACTTCCCGCAGTATTACGGCTATTTCAAGCGCACCAGCTTCAAGTATCGCGGCGTCACCTATCGCGGCCACAACAAGCTGCTGAAGTCCTTCGCAGGCTATGACGGCATCAAGACCGGCTACATCCGCGCCTCCGGCTTCAACCTCGCGAGCTCGGCCGAGCGTAATGGCCGCCGTCTGGTCGTCGTCGTGCTGGGCGGCACTAGCCCCTCGATGCGCGACCGCAAGGTCGCCGACCTGCTGACCAGCGGCTTCAAGACCCAGCGTGGCACTGGCACGTTGATCGCCGCCAAGGCCCCGCAAGGCGGCCAGGTGAAGGCGGCCGCGCCCGCCCCGGCCGACACGGCAGCCGAGTCGGTGGTCGAGGACGTCATCGCCAATATCCTGATCAAGCCGGCTCAGGCCGCCTCCGTCGAAGACGGCGACGAGCCCGTGACCGCCGTGAAGCTCGCCGGCCTCAAGGGCCTGGCCCCGCTGCTGAAGCCCGGCACGCGTCCGGAGCCCAAGCCGGCCGAAGCCACGATTGCGCTCGCCACGCCGGCGCTGAAGCCGGTCGCCGGCGCGAAGCTGGTCAAGGTCGCGGAAGCCGAGCCGTTCGTGCCGGACACGCAGTCGACCACGGTCGTGTGGAAGGCGGACGGCGACTACGGCATCCAGGTTGGCGCCTATTCCAAATACAATGCCGCGCAGAAGGCGGCGCAGACGGCGACCGATGCGGAATCGCGGCTGCTGGCCGACGCCCGCATCATCATCGACACCCAGAAGATGAACAACGGCAGCAAGCTCTACCGCGCCCGCGTGGCCGGTCTCAGCAAGACCGACGCGCAAGCCGCCTGCCGCAGCCTCAAGGCCAAGCGCACCGACTGCCTGGTCCTGAAGATCGACTCGACCCTGGCGATGGGCAACTGAGGCCTTCGCCGCTTCTACGGACAAATGAACTGGATCTTGATCGCCCCCCAACGGGGGCGATCGTCGTTTAGGGCCGCTGCAGATTGAGCCGGTAGTAGTTCTCGGCCGCGCGGCGCGTTCGGCGCGGAAACTCGGTCTTTCCCAGCATGACGGCGCAGAGGTCGTCCCTCACCTCGGGGATCAGGCGGTAATACTGGTGCCACTGCGGATCCATGCGCTCGCCGTTCTTGAGCTTGGGATTGGCGGCGGAGCAATTGACAAAGGTGATGTTCCTTCCCGCGAAGCTGCGCTTGTCCGGCGCGCCGTCGATCCCGAGGCGGCCGACGCCATGGGTCGCGCGGCTGATGGTGGTCAGCGGGATGTCCTGGTTGTTGTAATAGACGGCTACCTGGCGCATGACGCCGACCAGCGACGAGAGCCCGACACCGCTCGACAGCGCGTCCGCATCCTCGTCGCTTGCGAGCAGGAGGACCTGGTCCACCACTTCGGCAAGCGCGTCGGGCGAGACCTGGCCGGGCGCGCTGCCCACAGCCGCGGTCAGGCCGGCATGCAGAAAGTGGTTGCCCATGCTGTGCGCCATCAAGGTAACGCGCCGGTTGGCATCGGCGGCGCGGTAGGCCTTCAAGAGCGGGATCAGCGCCAGCAGGAAACGACGGAAGGCGCCACCCGAACTGCCCGCACTCTGATAGTCCTTCTTGTACGCATCGATTGTCAGGCTGCCGAGCGAGGGCCAGCTGAACGCCATGATGGTCGAGGCGACCGCCGGCCTAGCCTTGGCGAACCAGGCTCCGATATAGCCCGCGCGCATCATCGCCTCGCGGAACCGGTAGTCGAAGCCATGCAGGGTGATCAGCAAATGATCTTCGCCGCCGACAATCGCCCGCTGCAGGCCGGGCAGGAAGTCGCCGGGATTGAGCTGGTCGATCGCCAGGTTCGAGTTTCCCAGCTCGCTCTCGTCCGCGACGGACTGCAGGGTTGCGCGGCCGAAGACCACCTCTCCCGCCGGATTGAAATCGGTTCCAAAGTTGTTCGGGACCTGATCGTTCTTGAGCGGATTGCGATTGGTCGCGAAATAGATCGGAACCGCCATGACTTCCCCCCGAGGATCGGCGCATCTCGGCGGATCATATGATCGTCGTGGTTAGCGGGACCAGTGACAAATACGCGCCAGAGTGGGTCGGCGTCAGCTCGCGATCGACCGCTGATTGAGCGTGGTCAGGATCGAGGCGAGCTCGTGGGAGCCGAACGGCTTCGACAGGCGCGGCAGGCTCTGCGCCTTGCTGTTCGGGAAATCGGCATAGCCGGTCGCCAGGATGACCGGCAGCTCCGGCCGCAGGCGGCTGATCTGGACGGCCAGCTCGGCGCCGGTCATGTCGGGCATGGCGTAGTCGGTGATGACGGCGTCGATCGTGCGGTCGGAGCGCAGGACATTGAGCGCCGACATGGCCGACGGCACCACCTGGCTAGCGTGTCCGAGGTCCTCCAGCATCGAGGCGGTGAGCAGCGCGACCAGCGGCTCGTCGTCGACCACCAGCACGCGATAGTGCGGCATGACGCCGTTCGGCGCGGGCTCCGCTTCGATGCGCTCGATGCGCGTGGCGCCCGCCGCGACTGGGAACCACAACTCGACCGTGGTTCCTTTGCCCAAGGTGCTTGAGATGCGCATGCCGCCACCGGACTGGACCGCAAGTCCCAGCACCGACGACAGGCCCAGGCCGGTGCCGCGGCCGACTTCCTTGGTGGTGAAGAACGGCTCGCTGCAGCGTTTCAGCGTCGCTTCGTCCATGCCGGTCCCGGTATCGGTGACCGTCATGCGAACATAGTCGCCGTCCTCCAGCGAGGGCAAACCGGTCGCGCCGGTCTCGCTCTGCGCCGTGATGTGCAAGCGCCCGCCGTCGGGCATGGCGTCGCGCGCGTTGAGCGCCAGGTTGAGGATCGCCAGCTCGAACTGGTTCGGGTCGACAGAGATGAGGGCAAGGTCGCGGTCGAAGTTCATCTCGATCTGGATGGTGGGGCCGAGCGAGCGCTGCAGCATCTCGCCCATGCTGTCGGCCAGCCGCTGTACATCGACCGGCTCCGGGCGCAACTCCTGCCGCCGGGCGAATGCCAGCAGCCGCTTGGTCAGTGCGGCGCCCCGATCGGCGCTTTCGCGCGCCGCCGTCAGGAAGTGCTTCGCCTTGGGGTCGCTCAATGGCTGCTTGGCCAGATAGTCAAGGCTGCCGAGGATGCCCATCAGCAGATTGTTGAAATCGTGCGCCAGGCCGCCGGTCAGCTGGCCGAGGCTTTCCATCTTCTGCATCTCGTGCACTTGCGCCAGCGCGGCCTCGCGCTCGCGGGTGCGCTCCTCGACCCGCTGCTCCAGCTTGGCGTTGGCTTCCGCCAGGGCGGCCGTCCGCTCCTCCACCCGGCGCTCCAGCTCGGCATTCAGCCGCTCAAGCTCGCGCGTCTTGCGGTAGAGCTCTGCGAACACCCTGACCTTGGCGCGCAACAGGTCCGGCACCACCGGCACCGAGACATAGTCCACCGCGCCGTACTGGTAGCCCTTCAGCCGGTCGACCTCGGTGACCGAGATCGCCGAGACGAAGATGATCGACAGCGTATGGAACCGCGGATGGTCGCGGATCATCGCCGCCAGCTCGAACCCGTTGAGGTCCGGCATGACAACGTCGATCAACACCACCGCGATGTCGTTCCTCAGGATCTGTTCCAGCGCCTGCCGGCCGGACGAGGCCTTGATCAGGGTCTCGCCCAGGTCGCGCAGCATCACCTCGTAGCTCAGCAGCTTCGCTGGCTGATCGTCGACCAGAAGAATGTTGACCGGCTCGTTCGCGTTCATCGCCATGCTTCCTAGCGGTGCAGCCACATCCTCAGGACCGAAAGCAACTGTTCCGTATTGACCGGCTTGGCCAGGTAATCCGACGCGCCGGCTTCCAGGCATTTCTCGCGGTCGCCCTTCATCGCCTTGGCGGTCAGCGCAACGATCGGCAGGCGGCGGAACTCCGCATTGCCGCGGATCACCTGCATGGTCTGATAGCCGTCCATCTCCGGCATCATGATGTCCATCAGCACGATCGCGACCTCCGGCGTCGAATCCAGCAGCGAGATCGCCTCGTTGCCGGTGGTCGCCGTCAGCACCTTCATGCCGCGCCGCTCTAGCACGGAGCTGAGGGCGAAGATGTTGCGGGCATCATCGTCGACCAAGAGGACGGTCTTGCCGAGCAGGTCCTCGTCCGAACTGTAAAGCCGTTCCAGCATGCGCTGCTTCTCCGGCGGCAGCTCCTTCACCACGCGATGCAGGAACAAGGCGGTCTCGTCCAGCAGGCGCTCGGGCGATTCGACGCCCTTCACAACCACGCTGCGCGCCATGGTGTGCAGTTGCGCATCCTCTTCCGGCGACAGCTCGCGGCCGGTGAACACGACCACTGGGATATCGGACAGGCTGGCCTCGGCGCGCAACTGATCCAGCACGTCGAACCCGGACATGTCCGGCAGCCTGAGATCGAGCACGACGCAATCGATCTGCTCCGACCGCAGCCGCTCCAGCGCCGCCGCGCCGGTCTCGACCGCGACGATGTCGATGTCCTCGTGACCCAGCAGCTCAGTGATGCTGAGCCGCTCGGCGGCGTTGTCCTCGACGATCAGCAGCCGCTTGCGCCGTGGCGTGATGAACTCGCCGATGCGCGACATCACCTCCGCCAAGCCCTCGCGGCTGGACGGCTTGGTCACGAAACCGAAGGCGCCGCGGGCCAGGCCATGCTGTCGGTCCTCGTCCAGCGTCACGATCTGCACCGGAATGTGGCGCGTCGTCGGGTCCTGCTTCAACTGGCTGAGGATGGTCCAGCCCAGCATGTCCGGCAGGAAGACATCGAGCGAGACGGCGCTCGGCCGGAATTCGCGCGCCAGGCTCAGGGCATCCGCGCCGCGGTGCGCGATCAGGATCTTGAGCCCGGAATCCCGCGCCAGGTCGGCGATGATTCGCGCGTAGTGCGGATCATCCTCCACGATCAGCAGCACGCGGTCGCCGGGCTGGATGTTGCCGCGGTCATCCGGCATCTGCTCGGTCGGCAGTTCCGGCGCACGGCCAATCGCGAGCGCCATCGAGCCGTTGCCCGCGATCGCAGGCGCGGCTCTCTGCTCCGCCGCCGGACCGACATACTTCAGCGGCAGGTAGAGCGTGAAGGTGCTGCCCTGGCCGGAGACGCTGCGCAGCTGGATTTCGCCACCCAGCAGGTTGGACAGCTCGCGGCTGATGGCGAGGCCAAGGCCGGTGCCGCCGTATTTGCGGCTGGTGCTCGAATCCGCCTGCTGGAACGCCTCGAAGATGATCTTCTGCTTCTCCGGCATGATGCCGATGCCGGTGTCGGAGACCTCGAACGCCACGACCGATGGCGCATGGCGCAGCGCCGGGTGATCCGGCGTCCAGCCGCCCGCGACCTCGGAAATGCTCAGCTGGACACCGCCATGCTCCGTGAACTTGAAGGCGTTGGATAGCAGGTTCTTCAGGATCTGCTGCAGGCGCTTGGAGTCGGTGATCATGCTGCGGTCGAGACGCGGATCGATGTGGGTCTCGAAGGTGAGCTTACGGTTGTCCGCCTCGTGGCGGAACGGCCGCGCCATCACCTCGACGAGGTTGCTGAAGAACACCTCCTCCGCCTCGACCGACACCGTGCCGGATTCGATCTTGGACAGGTCGAGGATGTCGGTGATGAGGTTGAGCAGGTCAGTGCCGGCCCCATGGATGGTGCGCGAGAACTCCACCTGCCTCGGCGACAGGTTGCCATCGGGGTTGTCCGACAGCTGCTGGCCGAGGATCAGGATGCTGTTGAGCGGCGTGCGCAGCTCGTGCGACATATTGGCCAGGAACTCGGACTTGTATTTCGAAGTCAACGCCAGCTCAGCGGCCTTTTCCTCCACCGCGCGGCGGGCCTGGTCGATTTCCTGGTTCTTGCGTTCCACTTCGGTATTGCGCTCGGCCAGCTGCTGCGCCTTCTGTTCCAGCTGCTCGTTCGTCTGCTGCAGCTCGCGCTGCTGCGCCTGCAGCTCGGCCGCTAGTTTCTGCGACTGGGTCAGCAGGCCTTCGGTCTGCATCGTCGCTTCGATCGAGTTGAGCACGATGCCGATGCTGGCGGTCAGCTGATCGAGGAACGAGATCTGCAGGCCGGTGAACACGTTGACCGAGGCAAGCTCGATCACGGCCTTCACTTCGCCTTCGAACAGCACCGGCAAGACGATGTCGTTCCTCGGCAGCGCCGTGAACAAGCCCGATGCGATCGGCACGACATTGGACGGCATCTCGCTGATCAGCAGGCGGCGGCCGTCCGCCGCGCACTGGCCGATCAAGCCCTGGCCGACCGCCAACCGGTCGGGATGGCCGTCCCGGCCGTGGTCGGCATAGGCCGACAGCAGCTTCAGGCTCGGCTGCTCCTGGTTCTCGATCAGGTAGATGACGCCGTTCTGCGCATTCACCAGCGGCGCCAGCTCCGACAGCAACATGCGGCCGACGATGCCGAGATCGCGCTGGCCCTGCAGCATGTTGGTGAAGCGCGCCAGGTTGGTCTTCAGCCAGTCCTGCTCGGTGTTGCGGTCCGTGGTCAGGCGCAGGTTGTCGATCATGGTATTGATGTTGTCTTTGAGCTCGGCCACCTCGCCGCGCGCATCGACTTGGATCGATCGCGTCAGATCGCCCTTGGTCACGGCGGTCGCCACCTCGGCGATCGCGCGCACCTGCGTCGTCAGGTTGGCGGCGAGCAGGTTGACGTTACCGGTGAGGTCCTTCCAGGTACCGGCCGCACCCGGCACGTTGGCCTGGCCCCCGAGTCGACCGTCCACGCCCACTTCGCGGGCCACGTTCGAGACCTGGTCCGCGAACGTCGCCAGTGTGTCGGTCATGCCGTTGATGGTGTCGG
>DATEOK010000064.1:0-4234 GCA_035274225.1 Dongiaceae bacterium | reverse complement strand
TCGACGCCGCGACGGCATTGCCGTCCCGCCTGCCACAGTCAATGCACATGGGAGTACGGTCGGGATGCTGAATGAGGAGCTCAGCCAACTCATCGAGCTAGAGATTCCGCGCCTCCGCCGCTATGCGATGTTCCTTGCCCGAGATCCTGAGAAGGCGGACGACCTGGTGCAGGAGTGCCTGGTGCGCGCGATCGACAATATCGACAAGTTCCAGCCGGGGACCAACATCCGGTCCTGGCTCATGACGATCCTGCACAACATCTTCGTCAACGAGACCAAGAAGCGCCGGCCGCTGCTGACGCAGGACGGCGTGATCGAGCGCGCCACGCCGATCGAAGGCGGGCAGGAGGCGCGCCACCAGATGCGCGACGTGCAGCGCGCGTTCGAGTCGCTCAGCTGGCAGCATCGTCAGATCATCTGGTTCATCTGCGTGGAGCAGATGGACTACAACGAAGTGGCGCGCCAGCTCGACGTTCCGGTCGGCACCGTGCGCTCGCGCCTCTGCCGCGCGCGCGAGCATCTGAAGCAGTTGATGGAGCTGGAGGGCGGGACCGAGACCGGCGGCGAGCCGGCCGAGGGAGAGCCGAAGGGCGAAAGCAAGTCCCGCTCCCGCGGCGCTCGCCAGTTGGGCGAAGCGCTGCGGCGAACGGGGACGCGGGGATAGACCCGGCGCTTAGATGTAGCCGGTCAACAAGGCCACGATGGCCACGACCACCAGAATGGTCAGCAGGCCGCTCGGCGCATAACCCCAGGACCGGCTATACGGCCAGGCTGGCACGGCGCCGATCAGCAGTAGGATCAGAAGAACGAGCAGAATGGTCCCAAGCATGGCGGGCTCCTCTCAGGTTTGTGGGTCTTGAATGCGGCGACGCACGGATTGGTTCCGAGACTCCGAGGCGGCACGACTGTCGCTGGCGCTCTGCGTCGGCGTGCAGGTTTCGCCGATCGCTGCCGGATTCGCCGCCAGCGCCTTGTAGTGCTCTTGCAACCGCTCCAACTCCTGCTCGCTGCGCTCCTCGAGATCGACCAGCCGTGTATCGGCGGCGTCCAGCGCGCGCAGCAATTCGTCGATCTTGAGATGCAGCGCATGGCTGTCGCGGTTCTGCGTGTTCTGAATCAGGAACACCATCAGGAACGTCACGATGGTGGTGGAGGTATTGATGACCAGCTGCCACGTATCGGAATAGCCGAGGAACGGCCCCGTCGCGCCCCAGATCACGATGACCAGGCAGGCAAGGGCAAAGATCGACGCATGACCCATCAGGCGGGCCATATGGGTTGCGGCGCGGTCGAAGAAATTCATGTGCCCACGTCGGCTTGCACAGCTTCTGTAGACATCAATGTCGGTTGCCGGGGGCCGGTTCCCCGCGGCCCCGGCAACGGCGCTCTCCATTGGCTGTTCTCTCAGGACGAAACCGAAGCGGAGGGCCAAGGTCATGGATGCCGATGATTCGAGACATTGGCGCTTGTTCGAGAATCGTCCCGCAAAGGAGCGCACATCCTCGCCCTTATCCGAGCCATCGCAGAAACAGCGGGGCGCTGCTGACCACCACGCGGAGCGATGGCCAAGACTGCAGCGCACGCCGCAGAGCAGTGCGGCAGTGGAGCGTGTCAAATGTTGAGTTGGATCGCCAATCCACCGACACCGATTCCACCGGCCCCGCCGGCACCGGGCGATCCGCCCGCCGATCGGCCCGGTGATCCCGTGCCGCCGCCGGTTCCCGGGCCGGGACAGCCCCAGCCCGGGCCAAGTCCGGACCAGCCGATCAGCGCGCCGAGCTGACCTTTTTCGGCTTCTCTTCCTTGATCACCGCGCCGGTCTTCGCGGCGCCGCCGCCTTCGGTGTCGAGCTCGGCGCCGAGCGCCTCGGCGGCGGCGTGCACCTGCCGGAGAATCTCGGCATTCGCGCCCGGAGGCGCATCGCCGGTCATGTTCTCTTCGGTCGCGACTTGCAGCAGATGCAGGTCGTATTCCCACTGCCGCAACAATGCGAGCTTCTGGTCGCGCGTGAGATCCTCTTCCGCGCGCAGCGCCTCTGGCGTCGCGAAATGCTTCGAAACGTCGCCGACCAGCTTGTCAAAAGATTGCTGATCCATGATGCGCTCCATTCTCGTTGTGATGAATCATGCACACTCACGGATCAACACCTGCCCACTTGTGAGGTTCCGGTGGTCTCTCGCAACTGAAACGTCACTGGTCTGTTCATAGCTGCGAAGTTTAATCACCATTGGAGTCTAAAATGAAACGAGTCCTGCTTCTGAGCGGTGCGGTTACCGCGGTGCTTGGTGCTGCGCCCTATGCGATGGCCGATAACGCGATCCTGACAGAGACCAACGCGGTGCAGATCGCGCAAGCCGCGGCCGGCGAAGTCGACGCCGGCAAGCTGATCGGCCAGGAAGTCTACGACGCCAACGGCGACAAGGTCGGCGAGATCGACAGCGTGATGGTCACGCCCAAAGGCAAGGTGGCCTCGGTCGTGATCGACGTCAGCGGTTGGCTCGAAAGCGAGAAGCTGTTGGCCGTGAAGTGGTCGGATCTCAAGACCGGCGAAGACGGCAAGATCGTGTCGGCGCTCACCAAGGACAGTGCCAAGGCGGCTACGGCCTACGCCTATAAGGATCCGGCGCTGCGCAAGCAGGTGATCACCGAATCCGGCGAGCGCTATGTCGTGGCCGATGCCAACGCACCGGCCGACACGACGGCTGACGCCACGGCCACTGCGACGGCCGACACCGACGCCACCGACAACTCCGCGATCATCAATGCCGACGGCTCGCTGAATGCCAGCAAGCTGATCGGCCTCGACGTGCAGAGTCCGGAGGACAAGAAGGTCGGCGACATCGGCGAAGTCGTGCTCGGCAAGGAAGGCAAGGTCGAAGGCGTGGTGGTCGACGTCGGCGGCTTCCTCGGCATCGCCACCCATCCGGTGCTGCTGGATTGGAAGGACGTGACCTTGGCGAGCCAGGATGGCAAGGACCGGGCGGTCGTTAACCTCACCAAGGAAAAGCTGGAACAAATGCCAGCGTACGAGGTTTCGAAACAGTAGCCGACCTGCATTATGGCAGGAAAGCAGGCGGGCGTGGGCCCGCCTGCTTTCGTTTTCGGCAAATTTTCACAATCGGACGAGCGTGCAGAGGAGCCGACCATGTCGAGACGCCAGAAGATCAGCAACACCGAACGCGCCTACGACGACCTGATGGATGAGTTCTCCAATCTCGTCGAGGCGATGGAAGACGTGTTCTCCGCCGCGACCGAGGACGGGGGCGAAAAGCTTTCGGAGCTCAAGGGCCAGGCCGAAGCGAGTCTCAAGAAGGCGAAAGCCCGGCTCGGCGTGATGGAAAAGCACGCGGTGGCGAAGGCGCGCAAGATCGCCTCCGACTCCGACGACTATGTGCATGACAATCCGTGGACCGCGGTCGGCGTCGGCGCTGGCGTTGGCCTGCTGCTGGGACTCCTGATCGGCCGCACGCGATGAGCCTGCGCTCCGACGAGCGCCCCTCCATGTCCGTGCACGCGACCGACGGCATCGTCCAATCCGGCCGGCGCATCCTCGCCATCCTCGTCGGAATGGTGCGGACCAGGCTCGGCCTGCTTGCTGTCGAGCTGATGGAGGAGAAGAGCCGCATCTGGCTCATGCTGGTACTGACTGCGCTGGCCTTGATCTTCGCCTCGATGGCTCTGCTGATGCTGTCGCTGCTGGTGGTCGTGGCGTTCTGGGACGACAACAGGCTGCTCGCGATCGGCGGGCTGCTCGTCTTCTATGTCGCCGCGGCAGCCGCGTCGCTGCTGGTGCTGCGCTACAAGGCCAAGATCGGATCGCCTTTGTTCTCGCACACGCTGCGGGAGCTTTCCAAGGACACCGACGAACTCTCGAATGCATTCGAGACCGACGAGGTGGACTTCGATGTCCAGACGCGCCGCCGCGCATAGCAGCGCCGCCGATCTCAAAGCCTCGCGCGAGCTGCTGATTGCGCGCGCGACGTTGGAGCGTGCGGCGATTCGCGATGCCACGCAGGATCTGCAGATCGCGAGCGAGCGCCTTGCGCGGATCGCAACGGTCGGCATCTCGCTGGTTCGTCGCTATTGGCTGCCTGCCGGCCTGTTGCTAGCGGGCGGCGCGTTTAAGCGCGCGCGGCCGTTTCTGAAGATGGCGCGCACCGGTTTGGCCGTTTGGCAGACCGTGCGCCTACTCCGGCGCTAGCAACGTTCCCGCCACGGAATTGTTTACGAAGAG
>DATEOK010000063.1:0-2268 GCA_035274225.1 Dongiaceae bacterium | reverse complement strand
AAGTCGGCAAGGCGTTCGAATCCGCGGCGCCGTGTTCGGAGATCGTGCCGGCTTCGGTGATTGGCCACCCGGCGCACGGCGCAGTGTGGCTCAAGGTCAACGGCCAGGAGCGGCAGAAGGGCGACCTCAACCAGCTGATCTGGAAAGTGCCCGAGATGATCGCCTATCTCTCCGGCCTGTTCGAACTGCGCGCCGGCGACCTCATCTTCTCCGGCACACCGGCCGGCGTCGGCCCGGTCAAGCGCGGCGACGTGCTGCACGGTGGCGTGGACGGCGTGGGCGAGTTGAAAGTGACGGTGGGATAGTCGCTTCCATCGCTTTTCTGTTCCTCTTATGGTGACCGCCTTCGTTAGATAGAAGGCGGCATCATGGAAAAACGCACATTCGGGCGGACCGGCTGGAAGGTCGCGCCCATCGGCTTCGGCGCCTGCGACCATGGCGCAATGGGCGCTGCGCTGGATCCTGATGCATGACGCAGTCACGGTGGCGATCCCGGGCGCGAAGAACGTTCAGCAGGCAGCCGGCAATGCCGGCGCGATGGACCTGCCGTCGCTGACCGAGCCTGAGATGGCGGCGGTGAAGCGGATCTACGATGCCCGCATCAAGGCCGAGGTGCATCAGCGCTGGTAGCGGCGCGATCGCGATTGACGGGAGCGCGCCGGCCAGCGGATGATCGGCTGCGCTCCCCGTCCCGAGTCCCTGATGCCCCGTTCCGATCCGCGTCCCAACATCCTGTTCGTGATGTTCGACCAGATGGCAGCCTTGTCGCTGCCGGTCCATGGTCATCCCGTGGTGAAAGCGCCGCACATGGTGCGGCTGGCGGCGCGCGGGACGTTGTTCGAGAATGCCTATTGCGCCTCGCCTCTGTGCTCGCCGTCGCGCTTCGCGATGCTGACCAGCCGGCTGCCGAGCCGCATCGGCGCCTACGACAACGCGACGGAGCTGCCGGCCAGCGTGCCGACGCTGCTGCACCATCTGCGCAATGCCGGCTATCGCACCTGCCTCTCCGGCAAAATGGACTACACCGGCGCCGATCAGTTGCATGGCTATGAAGAGCGCCTGACCACCGACTTATCGCCGTCGGATTTCGGCTGGGTGCCGGATTGGGAGCAGCCGGCAAAAGTGCAGCCCTGGTTCCATACGCTGCACTCAGTGGCGGAGGCGGGGCCCTGCGATCACTCGCTGTCGCTGCAGTATGACGAGGAGGCGTGCCAGCAGGCCGTGCACTGGCTGCACGCCGCCGCGCACCGGCCCGATGGGCGGCCGTTCATGCTGACGCTTTCCATCATGCATCCGCACGATCCCTATCAGGGGCCGCGGCGGTTCTGGGATCTCTATCAGGATATCGAGATCGATCCGCCCGCCGAGGGCAAGCGCAAGGCGAAGGATCGCAACGCGGCAGAGCGGCGCATGTGGGCGCTCTATGACCGCGATGAGATTGCGATCTCGGTCAAGCAGATCCGTCGTGCCCGCCGCGCCTACTACGCCATGATCAGCTATTGCGACGATGTGCTGGGGCGGCTGCTGAGCGCGCTCGAGGTCAGCGGCCTTGCCGACAACACCATCGTCGCCGTCACCTCCGATCACGGCGACATGCTGGGCGAGCGGGGCCTGTGGTACAAGATGACGTTCTACGAGCGCGCAGTGCGCGTGCCGCTGCTGTTCGCCGGCCCGGGCATCAAGCCGCGGCGTCGGATTGACGGGCCAGTCTCTCACCTCGATCTGCTGCCGACGCTGGCGGGCCTGACCGGTGCGCGTGTCGGCCGCGCCGATCTCGATGGCCGCGACCTGTCGCCTGCGTTGAAGGGCGGCGCGCTCAAGCCTGGCGAAGTGATCGGCGAATATATGGGCGAGGGCTATGACGCCCCGGTGGTGATGATCCGCCGCGGCGCGCGTAAGTTCGTCCATTCGGTCACCGATGGTCCCGAGCTCTATAATCTCGCCAGCGATTCCCAGGAGCTGCGCAACTTGGCGCTGGAGCCGGGGCATCAAAGTGACGTCGACGCGCTGGTGAAGGAGGCGGAGTGGCGCTGGGACTTCCGGCGCATCCGGGCGGAGGTGATCGCCAGCCAAAGGCAGCGGCGCGCCATCCATGCCGCACTGACCACCGGGCGGATCGCGCCCTGGGACTACACCCCGAAAACCGATGCGGCGGCGTCCTACCATCGCAACTACGACAACACGCGGCCCGATCCGGACCGCCTGCTTCGCCGCCCACGCCCGGCCGGTTGACCCACGATCGGCGCTAATTCCTGGGCAGGCTTCTGC
>DATEOK010000062.1:0-4766 GCA_035274225.1 Dongiaceae bacterium | reverse complement strand
CGCTGCCTTCTGGTACTCCGGATTGTTGTAGAGCGAGGTGCGGGTGCCCGGCGGCACGTTGGCCCAGCCTTCCTTCGAAGCGACGAGCTCGAGATAGGCCTTGCTGGTCGCCCAGGAGATGAACTTCTGCGCTTCCTCGGTCTTCTGCGAGCCGGCCGGCACTGCCAGCGACCAGGCCCACAGCCAGTTGCCGCGCTTGCCCAGGCCGTTATCCGGGGCGAGCGCGAAGCCCACCTTGTCGGCGACCTTCGATTCCTTCGGGTTGGTGACGAAGGAGGCCGCGACCGTGGCGTCGATCCACATGCCGCACTTGCCCGAGTTGAACAGCGCCAGATTCTCGTTGAAGCCGTTGGACGAGGCGCCCGGAGGGCCGGCGTCCTTCATCAGCTTGGTGTAGAAGTCGAGCGTGTTCTTCCATTCCGGCTGATCGAACTGCGGCTTCCAGTTCTCGTCGAACCAGCGCGCGCCGAACGAGTTGGCGGTCGCGGTCAGGAACGCCATGTTCTCGCCCCAGCCGGCCTTGCCGCGCAGGCAGATGCCATAGACGCCGTCGCCGGTGATCTTGCGCGCCGCATCGGCGACGAAGTCCCAGGTCGGCGCATCCGGCATCTTCAGCCCGGCCTTCTCGAACAAGTCGGTGCGATACATCACCATCGAGCTCTCGCCATAGAACGGCGCGGCATAGAGCTTGCCATCGGCGGAGAGGCCGGAGCGGATCGCCGGCAGCAGATCGTCGACGTCATAGTCGGCGCCGAGATTGTCGAGCGCCACCAGCCAGCCCTTCTTGGCCCAGATCGGCACTTCATAAGTGCCGATGGTGAGCACGTCGAACTGTCCACCCTTGGTGGCGATGTCGGTCGTCACCTTCTGGCGCAGCGCGTTCTCTTCCAGCGTGACCCACTCGAGGCTGATGTCCGGATTCTTCGCGGTGAAGTCACCGGTCAGCTTCTGCATGCGGATCATGTCGCCGTTGTTCACGGTCGCGATGGTGAGCTTGGTCTCGGCCGCTGCCGGCAACGCCATAACAGCCAGCACGCACGCGCCCGAGAGGGCGCGGAGCATCGGTTTCATTGGTATCCTCCCATCCAGCTCTTATGAGTGAGCATTTGCTAATTAGGCGAGCATATACTCAAACTCAGAACAGACAGAGTCAAGGCGAAATCCATGCTGCATCGCAATGTAACTGGCTAATGCCTTGATGTATTTATGGAAACGGAGTGGGAGAACGCCCGGCGCTAGAGCAACAGCTCGGCCGTGATCTCATTGGTGATGAGACCGGTGATGAACCGGCCGGCGAGCGCGGCCTTCAGGGCCTTGGCCTTGAACACGCCCATGGCGACGGCGACGACCAGGCGCTCGGCCGGCTGGTCGAGCGCGACGCTCGCCACCCGGTCGTTGGTGTGACCCTCGATCAGGTTGCCAGCGGCATCGAAGGCCCAGCCGACGATCTCGCCGACCGCGCCCGCCTTCATCAGCGCGCGCATCTCGGCATTGCTGACGAAGCCGTCCTGCACCAGCGGCGCGCTGTCGCCCATCTGCCCGACGCCGACGAAGGTGACGTCGGCTTGCTTCGCAAGATCGATCACGCTGATGACCGACTTCTGCACCAGGAACAGCGCCTTCTCATGCACGGTCGACGCGATGACCGGCAGCGGCAGCGGATAGTGCGGTGCCTTCACCGCATCGGCGATGCGCATGATGACATCGTAGAACGAGGCCGAGCCATCCGGTGCGATGTTGCCGACCAGGCTGACAATCTTGTGCTGCGGACATTCCATCGGCGGCAGCTGCTCGACCGCGGCCCGCAAGGTGCGGCCCGAGCCCATGGCGACCACGATCGGATGCTGCGAGGCCAGCCGCCGCTCCAGCTCCGCCGCCATCGCCTCGGCGACGCCGAGGGTGGTGGAGGGCGAGGTCGGATCCGACGGCACTACTTCGCACAGCTGCAGCCCATGCCTGGCGATCAGCCGCTGCGACAGGTCGAGGCACTTGGCGATCGGGTGATCAAGCCGCACCTTGATCAGGCGCTCGCTGACGGCGAGCGAGACCAGGCGCTGCGCGGTCTGGCGCGAGACGCCGAGCTTGATCGCGATCTCGTCCTGCGTGTTGCCGGCGATGTAGTACAGCCAACCGGCCCGCGCCGCTTCGTCGAGCCTGCTGGCTTCGCTGTCCGGTTTCTTCGCCATGCGCCCCTCGTGGGCGGAGACCATAGAGCATTTTCCGCCGAAGTGGATACCGGTTCGGCGCAGAAAATGCGACCAGCACAACCAAGCCCGACGCCGAGGCGTTGGGGAAGAGCGTCAGTGTCTCAACTGCGGTGCGCCGGCGAAGAAGTCCGCCATGTCGTGAAAGCTGCGATCGGGTGCGAGGTTGGGCGTGGGAATGCGATGACAGGCCTGGTAATGGCCGCCGCCGGTGAATTGCCACGCGGTCATGCCGGCCGCCTGTGCCGCCGCGATGCCGAGGTCGCTGTCCTCGATCACCAGGCACTGTCGGGGATCGACCTGCATCGCCTTGGCGGCATGCAGGAAAAGATCCGGCGCCGGCTTGGGCCGCGCCACCATCGAGGTGGTGTAGACCCGGTCCCCGAAGCGCTCGGTAAGTCTTGCCGCCCGCAACGAGCGTTGCGCACGCTCCGGATGGGAGCTCGTCGCTGCGCAATAGGAAACGGCGAGATTGTCCAGCACGTCGACAATCCCGGGCATCGCGCGCAGTTCCGCATCGAACCGGCGCCCCAGGCGCGCGCGATAGTCGGTCTCGAACGACGCCGGTAGCGGCGCGCCGGCCAATGCGGCGATCTTGCCGGCAACCACGGCATAGGGATGGCCGATGAAATTCTCCAGCACGTGGCTCATCTCGATTGCGATGCCGTGCTGTGCCAACTCCTCCACCAGGGCACTGGCGCTGATGATCTCGCTGTCGATCAGCACGCCGTCGCAATCGAAGATGACGAGCGAGATCATTTCGCCAGGGTGCGGATGATACCGGCGACCGCCTTGCCGAGCTTCACATGCTCGCCCGGTTCGAAATGCACGCCGTCGGTGTCGCTGGTGCGGATGATCGTTCCGGCGTCGAGGAACGCGGCGCCGAATTTCTCCGCCTGCGGGCGGTAGGCGGCGCCGAGGCCCTTGGACTTTTCCAATCCGCCGTAGAACATGTCGCCCAGGAAGGTCAGTTTGGCCAGCGGCGGCGGCGCGATCAGCAGCACGCGCGGCGCCGCATTGTTGGGGCCGGCGCCCGACCTCGCGATCGTCTCCAGCAGAACGCCGACCGATTCCGCGATGTCCAGCGGATGGACCGCAAAGCGCGACTTGAGGTCGTTGGTGCCGAGCATCAAGGTCATGACGTCGATCGGCTTGTGGCTCTCCAGGCACGCGCGCAGGTACGGCAGGCCGTTCTTGTAGACACCCTCGATCGGGTCATCGCGCAAGGTGGTGCGCCCGGGCAGGCCTTCTTCGATCACGGTGAAGCCGCCGCCCAGCTCCTTGCGCAGCACGCCAGGCCAGCGCTCCTCCGGGCCGAAGCGCCGGACGTCGTCGCGATGGTGCATCGGCACCGAACCGTGGGTGTTGGAATCGCCGAAGCACAGAACCGTGGTCATGGGCCGCCCCTCCTGATCGCGACAAGTGCCGCAAGATTGGCGTGTCCCGCCGCCCGCGTCCAGTCGCCCGTGACATCTCTGTCGCGTTGCTTGCGGTTCGGCCGGATGCTTCCTACTTTCCCTTCATCCCCTTTGTCCCAGGAGCATGTCATGCAGCACCGTCCGCTCGGCCGTACCGGTCAATCCGTTTCCGCGCTCGGCCTCGGCTGCATGGGCATGTCCGAGTTCTATGGCGGCCGCGACGATACGGAATCGCTGGCGACCCTGGAGGCCGCGCTCGCCGCCGGCATCGACTTCTTCGACACGGCCGATACCTACGGCCATGGCCACAACGAGGAACTGGTCAGCCGCTTCCTCAAGGGCAGGCGCGACCAAGTGATCCTCGCCACCAAGTTCGGCATCGTGCGCAAGCCCGGCGCTTATGAGCGGCGGGTGGACAATTCTCCTGCCTATATCCGCTCGGCGTGCGATGCCTCGCTCAAGCGCCTCGGCGTGGAGCGGATCGATCTCTACTACATGCACCGCCGCAATCCCGACGTGCCGGTCGAGGAGTCGGTGGGCGCGATGGCGGAGCTGGTGCACCAGGGCAAGGTCAAGGCGCTCGGCCTATCCGAGGTGTCGATCGAGACCCTGCGCCGCGCGCACAAGGTGCATCCGATCGCGGCGATGCAGAGCGAATATTCGCTGTGGAGCCGCGATTCGGAGCAAGGGATGCTGCAGGCCTGCGCCGAGCTCGGCGTCACGTTTGTCGCCTACTCGCCGCTCGGCCGGGCGTTCCTGACCGGTACGGTAAGCAACCCGGACAAGTTGCCGGAGGGCGATTTCCGCAAGGCCAGCCCGCGTTTCCAGGCCGAGGCGCTGGAGCGCAACAACCGCCTGGTGGCTGCGCTGGAAAAGTTCGCGGCCGAGCACAAGGCCAAGCCGGCGCAGATCGCGCTCGCATGGCTGCTCAGCAAGCATCCGCATGTCGTGCCGATTCCCGGCACCAAGCGCCGCACCTACCTCGCGGAGAATGCGGCTGCGGCGGACATCAAGCTGAACGCGCCGGACGTCGCCGAGCTTGACCGCATGTTCGCGCCCGGCGCGGTCGCCGGCGCGCGCTACACGGAAGAGGGGATGAAGGGCGTTGGGCTCTAGCGCCGCCGGCCGATCTGGCTTGACATTT
>DATEOK010000061.1:0-20091 GCA_035274225.1 Dongiaceae bacterium | reverse complement strand
CGGGCCGGAACCGGGCGACCGCCTCGCTGCAATGGGACTATGAGGGACGGCTGCCGCACGCCGGCGATGTCTCGGTGGTGACCGATTGGTCCGGCGCACCGCGCGCGGTGCTCGTGACCCGGCGTGTGGAAGTTCGCCGCTATGAAGACGTCGACGCGGACTTTGCCCGCGCGGAAGGCTATGTGCGCAACCCGCTGGATGAATGGCGCGAGGTGCATTGGGCCTATTTCAGCCGCCGGTGCGCCGAGCTCGGCCGCGCAGCCTCCCTCGACATGCCGATCGTGTGCGAACGTTTCGAAGTGGTCTACGCTGGACCCTAGCGGCGGCTGCCCCGCGAGGACCGCACCACGCAGCGAACTATCAACTTGCTATCAAAAATGCACCGTTCGCGGCACCCGGGCTGTCCGTGTGCTTGAGGCTGCACGGCGTTTGCGCCATGGTTTGCGCCACGGGTTGATTTGGGAGGAACACATGGCTTCCATCATGGAACAGGTTGCGGCGGCGAAGGCGGCCATCCCGGCGATCTCGCCGCAGGAAGCGGCGCAGCTGCAGGCCAAGGGCGCCCTGATCGTCGACGTGCGCGACGCGCCGGAGCTGCAGGCGAGCGGCAAGGTGAAAGGCGCGCTGCACGTCTCGCGCGGCATGCTGGAGTTCAAGGCCGATCCCAAGTCGCCGTATCACGATCAGGCGTTCGATCCGAACAAGACCGTGATCTTGTACTGCGCTTCGGGCGGCCGCTCGGCGCTATCCGGCAAGGCGCTGAAGGATCTCGGCTTCAAGGACGTGCGCAATCTCGGCGCCTTCAAGGACTGGGCCGAGAGCGGCCAAGCGGTCGAGAAAGTGTAGTTCGCGCAAGCGGCGCCTGACGTTGCAATCGCGGCGCGGTTTCTCTAGCGTTCCGCCATCGATCACCACGAGATGAGGCGGACGTGAGACTGGGATTTGTCGGGACCGGCGCGATCACGTCGGCGATCGTTACGGGCCTGAATGCCGCTGGCGGCGGCGACACGATCCTGGTCTCGCCGCGCAACGCCGCGACCGCCGCGGCGCTGGCAGCCAAGCATCCCAATGTGACCATCGCCGCTTCCAACCAGGCGGTGCTGGACGGCAGCGACGTGGTGATGCTGGCCGTCCGGCCGCAGGTCGCGACCGAGGTGCTGTCGGAGCTCAAGTTCCGCGCCGATCACCACATCATCAGCCTGATGGCGATCATCCCGCTGGAGGAGGTGCGAGCGATGGTCGCTCCTGCGCGGACGGTGACGCGCACGGTCCCCCTCCCACTGGTTGCCGACCGCTGCGGCCCCACACCGATCTTCCCGCCGGATCAAGTGGCCGCGGGCATATTCAACCGGATCGGCACCGCGATCGAGGCGACCAGTGCCGACCAGTTCAGCGCCTACTGCAGCGCCACGGCCACCATGGCATCCTATTTCACCTTCGCCGAAGAGATCGCGGCATGGCTGATGCGCCATGGCGTGCCGTCAATCGACGCGCGCCGCTATGTGGGGACCGTGTTCCAGGGCCTCGGCAACATCGCCGCCACGACGCAGGAGCACGGCCTCGCCGCACTGGCGGCTGAGTTCGCGACGCGCGGCGGCATCAACGAGCAGGTGCTGGCGCACATGAAGGCGCGCGGTGCGTTCGATGCGCTGTCCGAGGGGCTGGACGCAGTGCTGCAGCGGATGAAGAACGCCAACTAACCGGGGTCGGCCAAGCTCGCGTCCAGTTCGACCGCGTGGTCGTGGTCTTGCTTCGCCCGCACTTCATCGCCCAGTGTCCGGTAGGCTTCACCCCGGCACAAATAGGCCCGCGCGAAATCGGGGGTCAAGGCGATGGCCTGGTCGTAGTCCTGGATCGCCCGCTCCAGATCGCCGTATTCGTGATAGAAGCGGGCCCTTCTAAAGCGAAACTGCGCCTCATTCGGCGCCAGGAGGATTGCCTGGTCGAAATCCCGGATCGCGCGCTCGGTCTGTTCCAGCGCATCGTAGGCTCGGCCGCGATTGTAGTAGTAGCTTGCCACCTTGGGGTTCAGTTCGATCGCGCGATCATAGTCGGGAATCGCCCGGTCCGGTTCGCGCTTGGTTGAGTAGGCCTGTCCTCGATTGAAGAAAGCCGTCTCGGACGTCGGCTTCAGCGCGATGACGCGCGTATTGTCCTCAATCGCGCCATCCGGATCACCCGTTTCCAGGCGGGCGATGCCGCGCATCAAATAGCAGAAATCACGTTCCGGGCTGAGTTGGATTGCCTGGTCGCAGGCTTCAATGAGCAGATCAAACTGCTTCATATCGTAGCGTTCGATGGCTTTGCCTTCGAGACTCCGGACGCAAAGTTCCACTGAGCCCGCGTCGTCCGGCACCATCTTCGGACATGCGCTCGGATCGGCGGCGCTCGGCTGACTCGCCAACGCGGTGCCGACCGCCAAGAGCGCTGCCGCGGCGACGAGACGCACGAGATCTCCCGATGACGCCTGACTGCCGCGCAAGTTACCGGAGAGAGCATCAGCCAACAATCCCCTGCGTTGCATTTCTCTTCATGTTTCTCTAGCGTCGCGGCGTGAAGAAGCAGACCTTGAGCCAGCAAGACCGTTTCGACTGCCTGCGCCTGGCGCGCAGCGAGCAGATCGGGCCGTCGACCTATCGCCGGCTGATTCATCGTTTCGGGTCGGCCGGCGAAGCGTTGGCGCGATTGCCGGAACTGGCGAAGCGCGGCGGACGGACACGTCCGTTGGTCGCCGCGCCCATCAAGGCTATCGAGGCCGAGTTGGCTGACGCCGAGAAGCTCGGCGCGCGCCATCTCTTTCTCAATGAGGCTGACTACCCAGCAGCGCTGGCGGCGATCGAGGATGCACCGCCTTGCCTGATCCTGCTCGGTGATGAAACGCGGCTGGCGCAGCCGTGCATCGGCGTCGTCGGTGCGCGCAATGCCTCGGGCAACGGGCAGAAGCTGGCGCGCGACCTGGCGCAGGGGTTGGCGGCGGCGGGCTGGTGCGTCGTCTCCGGCCTTGCGCGCGGGATCGATGGCGCGGCGCATCAAGGCGCGCTCGCTGCCGGCCCGGGCAAGGCGGGGACCATCGCCGTGGTCGCGGGCGGGGTCGACAATGTTTATCCGCAGGAGAACGCGTCCTTGCGCGAGCGCATCCTGGAGGCCGGCCTGGTGGTGTCCGAGATGCCGCCGGGCTTCAAGCCGCGCGACATCCATTTCCCGCGCCGCAACCGGATCATCTCCGGCCTCTCCAAGGGGGTCGTGGTGGTGGAGGCGGCGCTGCGCTCCGGCTCGCTCATCACCGCTCGGATGGCGGGGGAACAGGGGCGCGAGGTGATGGCGGTTCCGGGCTCGCCGCTCGATCCAAGATGCCGCGGGACCAACCGCTTGATCCGCGAAGGAGCCGCCCTCATTGAGGACGCGGAGCAGATTCTGGAAATCTTAACCGGACTGCGACACCAATCTATTGAGGTCGAGCAACCCTTGAATGGGATCGACCAACCCATTGATTTTGTGGCAGAGAAAGATGTCGACAAAACCCGCGGCGAGGTCTTGGGACGGCTCGGTCCCAGCCCTATCGCGGTTGACGAATTGCTCCGACAGTGCCAATGCTCCCCGCCCGTTATCGGGCAGGTGCTCCTTGAACTCGACCTCGCGGGTCGTCTGGAGCGCCACCCCGGCAATCGCGTTTCGCTGCTGGCCGCTTCCTGAACGTTGGTTCGAGGGGCCGTCGGCGGCGGCTGCCGGAGCCCTGCAATGACTTTAGAGAGCCGCAAGACGCAGATGAAAGTCGTCGTTGTCGAATCCCCGGCCAAAGCCAAGACCATAAATAAGTACCTGGGGCGCGATTACCGCGTGCTGGCTTCCTTCGGCCATGTCCGCGACCTGCCGTCCAAAGACGGCTCGGTGCAGCCGGAGAACGACTTCCTGATGAACTGGGAAGTCGAGGGCCGCGGCCAGAAGCAGCTCAAGGAAATCGCCGACGCGGTCAAGGACGCCGACAAGCTGATCCTGGCGACCGACCCGGATCGCGAGGGCGAGGCGATCTCCTGGCACATCATCGAGGCGCTGAAGTCCAAGCGTGGCCTCGGCAAGGTGCCGTTCGAGCGGGTCGCCTTCAACGAGATCACCAAGCGTGCGGTGCTCGACGCCATCAACAACCCGCGCAAGATCGACCAGGAACTGGTCGACGCGTACCTCGCGCGCCGGGCGCTCGACTACCTGGTCGGCTTCACCCTGTCGCCGGTGCTGTGGCGCAAGCTGCCGGGCAGCCGCTCGGCCGGCCGCGTGCAGTCGGTGGCGCTGCGCATCATCTGCGAGCGCGAGGCCGAGATCGAGGCCTTCAAGCCGCGCGAATACTGGAGCATCGAGGCGGACTTCACGGCGCCCGACGGCAGCCATTTTACCGCGCGCCTCACCCACATCGACGGCAGGAAGCTCGACAAGTTCGACCTGGCCGACGAGGCGGCGGCGCAGGCCGCGGCCGCGAAGGTCCGCGCCGGTGCGCCGTTCAAGGTTGCAGAGGTCGAGCGCAAGCAGGTCAAGCGGCACCCCTTCCCGCCCTTCACCACCTCGACCCTGCAGCAGGAGGCCTCGCGCAAGCTCGGCTTCGGCGCCAGCCACACCATGCGTATCGCGCAGCGGCTGTACGAGGGCGTCGACATCGACGGCGAGACCATCGGCATCATCACCTACATGCGCACCGACGGCGTGACGCTGGCCCAGGACGCGATCGAGGCCAGCCGCAAGCTGATCGCCGAGCAGTATGGCAAGGAGTTCCTGCCGGACTCGCCGCGCATCTACAAGACGACCGCGAAGAACGCCCAGGAAGCGCACGAAGCGATCCGCCCGACCGATCTGTTCCGCCGGCCCGACAAGATCCGCCGCCATCTGCGCGACGACGAGGCGGCGCTCTATGACCTGATCTGGAAGCGCACCGTCGCCTGCCAGATGGAAAGCGCGGAGCTGGACCAGGTGGCGATCGACATCGCCAGCGCCGACGGCAAGACCACGCTGCGCACCACCGGCTCGGTGGTGAAGTTCGCCGGCTTCCTCTCGGTCTACCAGGAGGACCGCGACGATCCGAGCGGCGACGAGGACGATAGCGCCCGGCGTCTGCCCGACCTCAGGGCCAACGACAACGTCAAGACCGGCGAGGTCAAGCCGGAGCAGCATTTCACCCAGCCGCCGCCGCGCTACAGCGAAGCCAGCCTGATCAAGCGGCTGGAAGAGCTCGGCATCGGCCGGCCGTCGACCTACACCTCGATCCTGCAGACGCTCGAGGACCGCAACTATGTGCGGCTTGAGAAGAAGCGGTTGATCCCGGAAGACCGTGGCCGCGTCGTCACTGCGTTCCTCACCAACTTCTTCGACCGCTATGTGCAGTACGGCTTCACCGCCGATCTCGAGGAGAAGCTGGACGACATCTCCGGCGGCCGCGCCGCGTGGAAGGACGTGCTGCGCGACTTCTGGATGGATTTCAGCCGCCTGCACCAGCCGGCCAACGACCAGGACGATTCCCTGCCGTCGATGGACGACGCGGTCAGTTTCCTCGACACCGGCATCGGCAAGCGCTCGGCGGTCATCGACGTGCTGAACGAAACGCTGGCGCCGCACTTCTTCCCGCCGACCGAGGACGGGCGCGACACCCGCGTCTGCCCGGCTTGCAAGAATGGCCAGCTCGGCATCAAGCTCGGCCGCACCGGCGCTTTCATCGGCTGCAGCAACTATCCGGAGTGCCGCTACACCCGGCCGCTTGCGGTCGCGAATGGCGAGGAGAACGAGCTGACCGGTCCGCTGGAGCTCGGCGTCGATCCGAAGTCCGGCAAGAAGGCGACGTTGCGCAAGGGCCCGTATGGCCACTATGTGCAGCTGGACGAGGAAGGCGACGAGAAGCCTAAGCGCGTCTCGCTGCCGCGCGGCGTGACGCTGGACCAGGTGACTCTGCCGCTTGCGCTCGGCCTGCTGTCGCTGCCGCGCGTGGTCGGCGATCATCCCGAAACGAAGAAGCCGATCATGGCGGGCATCGGGCGGTTCGGTCCGTACCTGCAGCATGACGGAAAGTACAAGTCGATCCCCAAGGACGACGATGTGCTGACCATCGGCCTCAACCGCGCCGTCGATCTGCTGGCGCAGGAGAGCAAAGGCCGCGGCGGCCGTGCCGCGCCGGGCAAGCCGGTCGGCAACCACCCCGAGGACAACCAGCCGGTTACGCTGCACGACGGCCGCTACGGCCACTACGTGAAGTGGGGCAAGGTCAACGCCACCATCCCGAAGGACATCGTGCCGGAGTCGGTGACGCTCGAGCAGGCCATCGGCCTGATCGCCGACCGCGTCGCCAAGGGCGGCGGCGGTGGCAGGTTCAAGAAGGCGGCGAAGAAAGCGGCCAAATCGGAGCTGAGCGAAGCGGCGCCCAAGGACGTGAAGCCGAAAGCGAAGAAAGCCACCAAGCCGAAGGCCGAGAAGAAGGCCGCGCCCAAGGCCGCCAAGAAGGCCGCGAAGAAAGACGCTGAGTAGTTCTTCACCGCACCCCCACATCTGTCATCCCGGGCAAGCGAAGCGCGACCCGGGACCCATGCGCCGTCGCCGCATCGCTGACAGCACGCATGGGTCCCGGCTCACGTCGCTTGCACGGCGCGTCCGGGATGACAGTTTATTGGTACGGGTGCGTGGTGTGCTCTGCTGGCACCATGCGGCCGGGATGACATTTGAGGGCAGGCCTGTATTATTGGCCGGCAAAAGAAAGATGCTCCCGATGCCCCGCCCGCCTGCCAAGCCCACCGTGCAAGTCGACAATGATCGCGTGATCGTCACCGAGTGGCGGTTCGCGCCGGGGGCAGAGACCACTTGGCACCGGCACAGCTACGACTATGTCGTGGTGCCGTTGACCACCGGGAAGCTGCAGCTCGACGACGGGAAAACCCAGAAGTTCGCGGAACTGACGGCCGGGAAGTCCTATTACCGCCCGGTCGGCATCGAGCACAACGTCATCAACGCCAACGAGTACGAGTTCGCCTTTATTGAAATCGAGTTCAAAGCACCGCAGGCCTGACAAACCGCAGGCCGACGACGACGCAGCCGCGAAGAAGCGCGGTGCGAAGCATGTCCCCTTCCCCACCAAGGAACAGGTCCTCACCTTCATCCGCGAGAGCGAAGGTCCGGTCGGCAAACGCGAGATCGCGCGCGCCTTCCACCTGAAAGGCGCCGACCGCATCCCGCTCAAGGCGCTGCTCAAGGAGCTGGAGAAGGAAGGCCAGGTCGACCGCGACCGCAAGCAGCTGGCCGCGGCCGGTCAGTTGCCCGAGGTGACGGTCGTGCAGGTGATCGGCCCCGACGCCGACGGCGACCTCTGGGCGCGGCCGATCGATCAGCGCCCCGACGACGCCGAGCCGAAGATCGTCATCGTCGACGACAAGAAGATCGACCGGCCGCTCGCCGCCGGCGACCGCGTGCTGGTGTCGCTGAAGCAGACCGACGCCGACGTCTACGAGGCGCGCGCCATCCGCCGCCTGGAGAGCCGCGCGCAGCGCGTGGTCGGCCTGTTCGAGAAAGGCCGGGACGGCTTCGGCCGCCTGACGCCGACTGACAAACGCATCAAAACGGAATTCTCGATCCATCCGCGCGACATCGGCACGGCGCGGAGCGGCGACATCGTGATCGTCGAAGCGGAACCGGCGCGGCGCCTCGGCGCACCCAAGGCGCGCGTGGTGGAGCGCATCGGCCGCGCCGACGAACCACGCTCCATCAGCCTCATCTCCATCGCCGAACACCAGATCCCGTTCCAGTTCTCGCCCGCTGCGCTGACGCAGGCGAAGGAAGCCGGGCCGGCGACGCTCGGCAAGCGAACCGACCTGCGTCAGGTGCCGCTGGTCACCATCGACGGCGACGATGCGCGGGATTTCGACGACGCGGTGTTCGCCGAGCCCGACACCGATCCGAAGAACGAAGGCGGCTGGCGCCTGCTGGTGGCGATCGCCGACGTCGCGCACTACGTCCGCACCGGCGACGCGTTGGACAAAACGGCGCGCGAGCGCGGCAACTCGGCCTATTTCCCCGACCGCGTGGTGCCGATGCTGCCGGAGGAATTGTCCAACGGCTGGTGCTCGCTGAAGCCGAACGAGGACCGGCCGTGCATGGCGGTCGAGATCGTCATCGACGACAAGGGCAACAAGCTGCGCCATCGCTTCATGCGTGGCCTGATGCGATCGCAGGCGCGCCTGACCTACGAGCAGGTGCAGGAGGCGCATGACGGCCGGCCGAACGACTTCACGCGGCCATTGATGCAGCCGATCCTCCGACCGCTGTACGGCGCGTTCCGGGCGCTGCTGAAAGCGCGCGAGGCGCGCGGCACGCTCGACCTCGATATCCCGGAGCGGCGCGTGTTCTTAGGGGAGGACGGCCACATCGAGCGGATCGTGCCGCGCAGCCGGCTCGACTCCCACCGCCTGATCGAGGAGTTCATGATCGCGGCCAACGTCGCGGCGGCGGAAGCGCTGGAGAAGCGCCACAAGCCCTGCATGTACCGCGTCCATGACCAGCCGGATCCGGTTCGGATCGAGGCGTTGCGGCAATTCATCGAGGGGTTGGGCTTCAAGCTGGCGCGCGGCCAGGTGATCCGGCCCAAGCATTTCACTCGGCTGCTGGAACAGGCCAAGGGTTCGCCGTACGAGGCGATGATCCACACCCTCACCCTGCGCTCGCAGATGCCGGCGGTCTATTCGCCGGAGAATCTCGGACATTTCGGCTTGGCGCTGCAGCGCTACGCGCATTTCACCTCGCCGATCCGGCGCTATTCCGATCTGCTGGTGCATCGCGCGCTCATCTCCGCCTACGACTTCGGCGAGGATGGCCTGCCGGCGGATGCCGCCACGACGCTCGAGACGACCGGTCAGCACATCTCCGCGACCGAACGCCGCGCGGCGGCGGCGGAGCGCGATGCCATCGACCGCTATGTCGCGCATTTCATGTCGGAGCGGGTGGGCGAGAATTTCGACGGCCGGATCAACGGCGTCGCGCGGTTCGGCCTGTTCGTCACGCTGAACGAGACCGGGGCGGACGGCCTGCTGCCGGTCGGCACCTTGCCGGCGGATTTCTACGATCACGACGAGCGCTCCCATGCCCTGATCGGCCGGCGCAACGGGCGCGCCTTCCAGCTCGGCGCGCCGATCACCGTCCGGCTGGCGGCCGCCCAGCCGCTGACCGGCGGGTTAACCTTTGAACTGGTCGCCGGCGGAAGCGCTCACCAGGATGATCGGGCGGTGCGAAAACTGGTCGGCGAGGAGCGGCGCTCCACCCCTCATCGTTCGGCCAAGAAGGGTCCAAGGCGCTCTAAACCGGTGAAATCACGCGGAAAGGACCGGAAGCGCCGGTAGTCGGGCTGGTGGCGGCACCTACCATGAAGATCATAGGCCCGTCGTTTGACAGACGCTGGCATGACTCGCCGAATTTGGTAGTGTAGCCGCGCTGTTAACGTGTTCTTGGCGGCTGCGGCCTAGTTTGGCTCAAACTCATGGTCAGATCGATTCGAATGCCATCCATTGATTTCGATGGCCGCGCCCGTGGCGTGGCCCTGTTCGCGTTTCTCGGGTTCGCCATCGCCGGCTGTGCCGGCAGCAGCTCCGACACCGACCCGTCCGCCCTGTCCCGCCAGATGTTCGAAGCGGGCTTCGAGGACATCGATCAGGTCTATATCGACAAGCCGGATATCGGCGGCCTCGCCCTCGCCGGCATGCAGCAGCTCAGCACCATCGATTCCGACCTGACCACGCGCCGCACCGGCGACAAGGTGGAGCTGCTGCTGAAGAACCAGATCGCCTACAGCCGGACCGTCGACGCCGACTACGATGCCGAGGATTGGGGCGACCTCACCGCCGACGTGCTGAACGAGGCGACCGAGGATTCCGAGAAGATCAAGACCGCGCCGACCGAGAAGGTCTACGAGGCGATGTTCAGTGGCGTGGTCGGCAAGCTAGACCAGTTCTCGCGCTATGCCGGCGCGATGAACGCGCGGGAGAACCGCGCCGCGCGCGACGGCTTCGGCGGCATCGGCGTGCGCATCTCGGTCGAGGACGACGAGGTGCGGGTCATCTCGGTCATGCACTACACCCCGGCCGAGCGAATGGGGCTGCAGAACGACGACGTCATCACCGAGATCGACGGCCAGACCACCAAGGGCCTCAACCAGCAGCAGGTCGTGGACAAGCTGCGCGGCCCGGTCGACAGCACGGTCGACATCACCATCCGGCGGGCCGAGGAGTCCGATCCCTTCATCGTCTCGATCACCCGCGCCCACGTGGTGCCGGAGACGGTCAACTACCGGCGTGAAGGCGATGTCGGCTATTTCCGCATCTACAGCTTCAACTCCGAAACCGCCGAAAGCCTGAAGCGCGCGGTGGAGGACGCCGAGCAGGAGATCGGCCCGCGCCTCAGCGGCCTCATCATCGATCTGCGCGACAACCCGGGCGGTCTGCTGAACCAGTCGGTCGCGGTCTCCAACCTGTTCCTGACCGAGGGGCGCGTGGTCTCCACCCACGGCCGCCACCCCGACAGCCACCAGTATTTCGAGGCCAGCGGCGACGACATCACCAACGGCAAGCCGATCGTCGTGCTGGTCGACGGCAACTCCGCGTCGGCCGCGGAAATCGTCGCGGCCGCGCTGCAGGACAACCGCCGCGCCGTGGTCGTCGGCAGCAACACCTACGGCAAGGGCACGGTGCAAACCGTGCTGCCGCTGCCGAACCAGGGCGAGATCACCCTCACCTGGGCGCGTTTCCACGCGCCCTCGGGCTACACGCTGCATCACTTGGGCGTGCTGCCCAGCGTCTGCACGTCGACCTACCGCACCGCCGATGAAGTGATGAAGGACCTCAGCGCCGGCCGGCTGCCGATGGTGCCGACCGACCGGCGCAACATCGTGAAGCCGGACGACACCAAGGGCCTCGAAGCCCTGCGCAAGACCTGTCCGGCGCGCGAGCAGGAAAACCCGATCGACCTCGACGTCGCGCTGCGCCTGGTGTCGGCGCCGGAGATGTTCGCGAGCGCCGTCCATCTGGCCGAGCCGCCGCAGCTGGGCCAGACCGATCAAAGCGACGACGAGGACGCGCCGCTGCTCACGCAATGACCGCCGGCAGGGTGGTACGGCCGGTCGATGCCGCCGGCGTGATCCTGCTGCGCGGCAAGCGCGAGGCGCCCGAGATCCTGCTGGGGCGGCGGCATTCCAAGACCGCCTTTCTGCCTGACATCTATGTCGTGCCTGGGGGGCGGGTCGATCCTTGCGACCACCTGCCGTCAGGCTTCCGCGAGCGGCTGCACCCGGCGGTGGTCAAGGCGCTGGGCAACGGCCGGCGCCCACCAGCCGCCTTCCTGCGTGCCGCCCTGCGCGAGTTGCACGAGGAGACCGGCCTCATCCTGGCGGGTGGCGGCAGCGGCAAGCCCGGCACTGCTGCGGTCTGGCAGGCCTACGGCGCGGCGGGCGGCGCTCCGGACTTCGGCAAGCTCGACTTCGTCCTGCGGGCGATCACGCCGGTCGGATCGCACCGGCGCTACAACACCCGCTTTTTCCTGGCCGACGGCGAGGCCGCGGTGGGCGACCTCAGTGGCGACGGCGAGCTGCTCGATTTGCGCTGGTGGAAGCTGCCGGAGCTGGATCGGCTCACCATCGTCGACGTGACCTGGGCGCTGATCCGCCTTGCGCTGGCGCGTTGGCAGGCCCGCGTCCCGGTCGGGGTGGAGCCTGCTAAGTTATTGGTTTATCGCAGTGATTCTCTTGTTCTGCGCGCCCAGACCGCGCCCCGGCAGCGCACGAAGATTGCCCGGCGGGCTTGACTTTGGGCGTTCCCTGGCTATGGTGCGCCCACCTTTTTTGGCCCTATGGCACTGACGAGATTGAGAAATGGCTAAGTCCAACACGGTCCTGATCAAGCTGGTGAGCACGGCGGACACCGGCTACTACTACGTGACCAAGAAGAATCCGCGCACTTCGACCGAGAAGCTCGAGTTCAAGAAGTACGATCCGGTGGCGCGCAAGCACGTCGCGTTTAAGGAATCGAAGATCAAATAAGATCAGCGGACCTGCTGGTTCAGACGAAGGCGCTTGGCATATTGTCAGGCGCCTTTTTCATTGGCGGCAAATCAACGGGGGCCGCGAGTTGCTGCGCGACGAATCCAAGATTCCGGAGCGGACGCCGGGCCGTCGGCTGCGCCATGTGATCGTCGTCGCCGGTCCCTCCGGCGCCGGCAAGAACGCCCTGATCGAGCAGCTGATGTGGGGCGAGATGCAAGCCGACGTGCTCGCGGCGCTTCAACTCCAGCCGCGCGAGGCATTCCTGGTCGCCGAGCTCGAGCACGCCCTGTGGCTGCCGAGCCTGCTCGATACGCCGGGTGAGCGCACGCCCACCATGCACTACGAGATGACTCACACGGGCCTGGCATTCGGCGATCGCTTCGAGCATGACCCGGCGCTGCAGATCCTCCGCATGGCGGAGACGGCGACCATCGTCAATCTGCGGCCGCCGCGCGACCGCCTGATCCGGCAATGGGGCGCTGCACATCTCAAGACATGCACCGTCTGGCAGGTCAGGCTGGCCTATGTCGTCGCCGCCCTTGCCCGCGAGATCCATCGCGCCATCTGCAAGATGCCGCGCAGTGCCCGCCGACCGCGCGCCATGTGGAGGGCCGTCGTGCGGTGGTCGGTTCGGCAGCGGGTTCCGCATCGCCCGGTCGGCGCGCTGTATCTGCAGCGGGATGGATTGCCGAGGCTGTACCGATCCTGGGACGCCTTCGTCAGACAGGCGGGAGCATGGACGCAACTGCGGCAGGTCGATATCCAGCCCGATCCAACTTCGCCGATCGGCACGCCGGCAATGCGATGGAAGATAGATCAGTGCGCCGATGCCCCTGTGACTGCGGGATCGCGATGGGAATCGAATGCGCCGATCGCTTTGAAGAGATGAACGCATACCACTTCCGTGGCTGGAAGCGTGTCCGGAAAGACTAGAAGAATGGCAGCTAGGCGACCAGCAGCGCGCTGGGGTCGGCGCAGACCTGGTTGCGGCCGCCTTGCTTGGCGCGATAGAGGGCGGCGTCGGCGAGCTTGATCAGCTCTTCGCCCGGCATCGCCACGGTGGTCGAGGCTAGGCCGATGCTGACGGTGACGGTGAGCTTGCCGTCGGGCGCGTCGGCGACGTCCATCGGCGTGGTGCCGATCTTGGCGCACAGGCGCTCCGCCGCCTTCAGCGCGTTGTCGCCTTCGGTGTCGGGCAGCAGGATGACGAATTCCTCGCCGCCGAATCTGGCCACCATGTCGATGTTGCGCATGCATTGGGTGGCGCGCTGAGCGAACTGCTTCAGCACCTCGTCGCCCGCGGCATGACCGTAGGTATCGTTGACCGACTTGAAACGGTCGAGATCGCACACCATCACCGACAGCGCCTTGCCGGTGTCGCCGACCCGCTTCATCAGCCCTTCCATGTGGCGTAGCGCGTAGCGGCGGTTATAGACGCCGGTCAGCACGTCGGTCAGCGCCATCGACAGGCTGCGCTCGTAGTTGGTACGCAGGCGATCCTGGTAGCGCCGGCGGCGCACCTGGATGCGCACGCGCGCCAGCAGCTCGTTGGCGTCGATCGGCTTCATCAGGTAGTCGCTGACACCGATGTCGAGGCCCTTGACCAGGCGCGGCATCTCGAACTCGTCGACGATGAGCAGGATCGGCACCTGGCGCGTCTCGTCGGCGGAGCGCAGGTTGGAGCACAGGCGCAGCCCATCCTCCTGCCCGATCTGCAGGCCGGTGATGACGAGATCGAAGTTGCCCTTGGCCGACTTCTGCATGGCGTCGGCGGAATTGGCGGCGACTTCCACGGTGTCCTTGTCCGCCGCGAGGATGGTGGTGATGCGCTGCGCCGCCGGCGCAAAGCTCTCCACCAGCAGCACTTTGGCGCCGGTGTGATCCTCTTCCGCCGGCTCCGACTCGGTCGACAGCACGTCGAAGGCGCCGGAGGTCTGCTCGCGCATGCGCCATTCGTCCATGATCATCTTGAGGCGGACGAGCGAGCGGACGCGCGCGAACAGCGCGAGGTCGTTGACCGGCTTCGTGAGGAAATCGTCGGCGCCGGCTTCGAGGCCGCGCACGCGGTCGGCCTGGTCGCTCAGCGCCGTCACCATCACCACCGGCAGGAAGCGGGTGCGCGGATTGGCGCGGATACGCTTGCATACCTCGAACCCGTCGAGCTCCGGCATCATCACGTCCAGGAGCACGATGTCGGGAGTCTGTTTTTCGATGAGCGCGAGGGCTTCCTTGCCGCTCGACGCCGTCATGACCTCGAAATATTCGGCCGCGAGTTTCGCCTCCAGCAAGCGGACATTGGCGGCGATATCGTCAACGACCAGGACCCGCGCCGACATGGATAACTCGAACCTATTGCAAGAAGCGGTCGACAGTCTCCAGGAACTGAACGACGGAGATCGGCTTGGCGATGTAGGCCTCGCAGCCGCCCTCGCGAATCTTCTCCTCGTCGCCCTTCATGGCGAATGCCGTGACAGCAATGATGGGAATGGATTTGAGATTGTCGTCTTCCTTGATCCACTTGGTGACTTCCAGGCCGCTGACTTCCGGCAGCTGGATGTCCATCAGGATCAGGTCCGGCTTGTGCTGACGCGCGAGCTTCAGCGCTTCCATGCCGTCCTTGGTCTGCAGGATGTTGTAGCCGTGCGCCTGGATCAGATCGTGGAAGAGCTTCATGTTGAGCTCGTTGTCCTCGACGATCAAAATCGTCTTCTCGGATGCGCGGCGGCGCTTTTCCTCCGGCGTCATCTGTTGCCTCTCAAGCATTGATCCTCCGGCCGGATATTCCCCGGTGCAAATCGGCCTAAAATTCTAGCGAACCCACCCACCCCAAACGACTCGATCACCAAGGGCAGTTTCACCCAACATATGCATAATTGGACATTGGTAAACAAATCGTTCAACCTTGTATTAACTCTTTTGGTTAGGCGCGCGTCGGATGCCTAATACCCTGTCGGAGCACGACCAATTCCCGCAGGGGTTCTGCCGGGACTGTGGCGCGCGGCTGGCGCCCGAGACCGCTCCAGCGGCCGTCCGCTGCTCCAAATGCCGCTCACCGCGCCTGGTCCGTCACAGCGAGCTTTTCGACCTCACCATCGCACACATTGATTGCGATGCTTTTTACGCCGCGATCGAAAAGCGCGACAACCCCGACTTACGGGATAGGCCACTTATCATAGGCGGCGCGACCCGGGGCGTTGTCTCAACTGCCTGTTATATCGCTCGAATCTCAGGTGTACGGTCGGCCATGCCGATGTTCCAGGCTAGGAAACTTTGCCCCGAGGCCATTGTTCTGCCGCCCAACATGGCGAAATACCAGAAGGCAGGCAAGGAAGTACGTGCCCTGATGCTCGAGCTGACGCCCCTGGTGGAGCCACTATCAATTGACGAGGCCTTCCTCGACCTCACCGGGACGGAGCAGCTGCACAAGAGCAGCGCGGCGGAAAGCCTGGCGCGCCTGGCGCTGAAGATCGAGCGCGAGATCGGCATCACGGTGTCGATCGGCCTCAGCCACAACAAGTTCCTGGCCAAGATCGCCTCCGACCTCAACAAGCCGCGCGGCTTCTCGGTGATCGGCAAGGCGGAGACTCTTTCGTTTCTCGCCGACAAGCCGGTGCGCTTCGTGTGGGGCATCGGCCAGAAGACCAGCGACAGCCTGGCCAAGGACGGACTGACCACGCTCGGGCAGATCCAAGCGATGGCGGAGCGCGACGTCACCGCGCGCTACGGCAAGCTGGGCGCGCATCTGTGGCACCTGGCGCGCGGCCAGGATCCGCGCATCGTCGATCCCGAAGGCGAGACCAAGAGCGTGTCGGCGGAGACGACATTCGATGTCGACATCGCCGATCTCGAAGCGCTCAAGCGTGAGCTATGGCCGCTGTGCGAGAAGGTGTCGGAGCGGCTGAAGCGCGCCGGGTTTGCCGGCGGCAACGTGCACCTCAAGCTGAAGACCGCGAGCTTCCGCATCATCTCGCGCCAGATGTCGCTGCCCGCGCCAACGCAGTTGGCGGAGACGTTGTTCCGATGCGGCCGCACGCTCCTGGAAAAGGAAGCGACCGGCATTCCATATCGCCTGATCGGCATCGGCGTCGGCGACATCCAGGACGCGGCGGACGCCGACCCTCTCGACCTCGCCGATCCCAGCGGCGTGCAGCGGCGCAAGGTCGAAGCCGCGATCGACGCGGTGCGCGCCAAGCTCGGCAAGGGCAGCATCGGCAAGGGACGCGGAATCGAAATCAAGCGGCGCTGAAGGAGGTTGCCATGGCAGATCCCTTCAATCTGCAACGCTTCCTCGAGGCGCAGGCGCCGGTCTATGAGCGCGTCTGCGCCGAGCTCAGGAACGGCCACAAGCAGAGCCACTGGATGTGGTTCATCTTTCCGCAGATCGCCGGGCTCGGCCATTCCGCGATGGCACAGCGTTACGCGATCTCCTCGCTGCGCGAGGCCGAGGCGTATCTCAAGCATGCCGTTCTTGGGCCCAGGCTCCTGGAATGCACGACCTTGCTGCTTCAGGTCGACAACAAGTCAGCGCACGCGATCCTGGGCTCGCCGGACGACATGAAGTTCCGGTCCAGCATGACTCTGTTCGCCCGCGCTGCACCCGAGGAGCAGGTCTTTCGCGCGGCGATCGACAAGTATTTCGGCGGCAACGAGGATCAATCGACGGTCGGGCGGCTCTGAAGCCGCCGAGCGCGGGTTCAGCGCGCCTTGCTGTAGCCCTTGCCGAACTTCAGCTCGAGCCGGGACTGGATGATCTCGAAGCAGATGGAAAGGATCCAGTAGATCGTCGCGGCCGTCGTCAGCATCTCGATGTAGCGGTAGCTGGAGCGGCCGAACGACTGGGCGAGGAACATGATCTCCCACACGCCCATCACCGAGATGAGCGAGGAATCCTTGAGCATGGCGATGAACTGCGAGCCCGTCGGCGGGATCACGATGCGCGTCGCCTGCGGCAGGGTGATGGTCCAGAACACCACCCATCTGGGCAAGCCGAGCGACATGCCGGCCTCGCGCTGGCCGAGCGGCACCGACATGATGCCGGAGCGGAAAATCTCGCTGAGATAGGCGCCGTAGTTCAGCGACAGCGCGATGATGCCGGCGGGAATGGCGTCCGGCACCGGCCCCAGCTGCGGCAGGCCGAGATAGATCAGGAAGATCTGCACCAGCAATGGCGTGCCGCGGAAGAACGAGGTGTAGAAGGTCGAGATGCCGTAGCAGATCGCGCTGCTCGACAGCCGCCCGAGCGCCGAGATCAACCCCAGCGCGCTCGAGGCGATGATCGAGAAGAAGCACACGAACAACGTGAGCGCGGCGCCCTGGATGAAGCCGTCCTTGGTGAGGCGCAGCCCCGCCAGCGCCGGGAAACGCTCCGCGATAAACGAGAACTTGAGCCCGAAGCTCATGAAGAACAACACGAACAGGGCGAACAAGGTCACCCACACGGCGACCACGCGCAGCTCGAAAGCTTTGCTGGCGCCGCGCGGAAAGACCGGGGTCGGCGCGACCCGGACCCCGGTGGTCTCGTACTTGGAAGTGTCGCTCAAGCTACTGCTTGGTGCTGATGTCGGTATCGAGCCACTTCTCCGAAATGGCCTTCAGCGTGCCGTCGTCGGACATCGCCTTGAAGATCTCCTTGATCTTCGCTTCCCACTCCGGATCGCCCTTGTCGACCGCGACCCAGATCGGCTCGCCATAGAGCGGGTCGCCGACGATCTTGAACTTGTCCGGCGCGTTGTCGACACGCTCCTTGGCGGTCAGGTAGCCGCTGACGATCGCGTCGAGGCGCTTGCCGGTGCCGAGCGCGAGATCCTGGAAGGCGGTGTCCTCCGAGTCATAGGGCACGACCGTCGCTTCGGCGAACGGGTAGTCGATCTTCGCGGTGCCGCCGGGCACCTCGATCACCAGCTGCTTCTGGACATACTTCTCGTAGGTGGTGCCGGCCTGTGCGCCGACCTTCTTGCCGTTGAGGTCCGCCGCCGACTTGATGTCGTTGTTGTCGACGTTGACCACGACGTTGGCGGGCGCCGAATAGTACTCGTTGACGAAGTCGAGCACCTCGGCGCGCTCCTTGGTCGGCGTCATGGAGCAGACGCAGATGTCCCAGCGGCCATTCCAGTTGCCGGCGACAATGATCTCCCACGAGGGAGTCTCGACCTTGTATTCGACGCCGAGACGCTTCGCGATCTCCTTGGAGATGTCGACGTCGAAGCCGACCACCTCGCCCGCCTCGTCGATATAGGAGAACGGCGGATAGGCCTGGTCCGTGACCTCCACCAGCAGCTTGTTCTTCATGACGCGATCCAGCGTCTCTCCCGCCAGCGCGGCAGTGGTCAAACCGGCCAAAAGGCCCGGCGCCAACACCGAGGCGACAAGCAATCTACGCATAACCCTCTCCCTCTTTTGTGAAGCCTCACTGCACAGACGTACCGGCGTCCCGGCCAGCGGGACGACAGGCACGGGATTGATCCCCCTGCGATGCGCTAGTTGCATTTCTGCGGTTCGAGCACTTCCAGCTTGCGCAGCGTGCCGAGCACGGGCAAGCCGCCGAACTCGAAATTGACCCGCGAGACGACGCCGTTGTCGAACAGCTGGACGCTCTGCTCGAAATCCGGCGTGCCGTCGGGCAGGTTCTGCACGAAGAACGCGAAATCGACGTGGCGCGAAAGCACGCCCTTGAGCGGCGGGAAATCCTCCGCCTTGGTCTTGCCGTCCGCTTCGGACAGGCCGAAGCCGGCGCTGATCTCGACCGGCTTCTCGTCGACCGTCGCATCAAATATCTGGGCGAGGAACACGGTCTCGCCGGCGTCCGCGCTCTCGATCAGCTTCAGCGTGTGCTGCACCGGCAGCAGCACCGGCGGGATGTCGGTTTCACCCTTCGCGGGCAGCTCGGTGGTCAGCCTGCCGTCGGCGCCGATCTTTGGATAGACCAGCTCGCCGCGGCGCTGGTTGCCGGTGTTGCCGTCCTGGCTGTCCTTGATGAAGTAGCGGTAGCTTGAGCCGTCCTTGGCCTCCCAGGTCGCCTGGCTCCACTCGAAGCGGTGGCCTTCGCCGTCCGCCCCGGCGACGTCGAGGCCAGCCTTCTGGTTGACGCTCCAGCCGTCGCAATCGTCCATCAGCTCGTAGGTGAGAAGGCCGCGCAGGGCGCCACTGCGCCCGAAACCGCCGGCGGACTTGGCAGAGAGCTCGTAAACTGCCCGATGCGGCACCAGCTGCGCCGCCGCCTGGGCGGTGCCGGCGGCGATCGCCAGCACGCTCGCCGAAAGTGCAAAAGCCTTCGTCATTCCAACCACTTGCCGACGCAATTCGAAACCCGCCACCTGTCGCCTCTTCACCAATCAGGGCCGCTTTCAGAAATTATCGCATGGCCCGCATCGCCATGATAGGCCCTCCACCGAAACCAAAGCTCGAGGATTTCAGAGGGTTCCATGCCGCAGAAGCCGATCATCTCTGTCACCCGCCGCCTGCCCGACGACGTGACGCGCCGCCTGACCAGAGACTACGAGGCGCGGCTGAACGAGCATGACGGCGTGCTGTCGGCCGACCAGCTGGTGAAGAGCACGGAAGGCGCCGACGCCCTGCTGGTGACGCCGACCGACAAGCTGAACGCCGAGGTGATCGGGCGGCTGCCCAAGTCGGTCAAGATGATCGCGACCTTCTCGGTCGGCTACGAGCACATCGACCTCAAGGCGGCCAAGGAGCGCGGCTTGCCGGTCTCCAACACCCCGGACGTGCTGACCGACGCCACCGCGGACATCGCGCTGCTGCTGATGCTGGGTGCGGCGCGGCGCGCCTATGAAGGCGAGCGCGCGGTGCGTGACGCGAGCTGGAAGTCGTGGTCCACCACCTACATGCTGGGTGTGCACATGACCGGCAAGCGGCTCGGCATCTTCGGCATGGGCCGCATCGGCCAGGCGGTCGCCAAGCGCGCGCGGGCGTTCGACATTCAGCTCCACTACTACAACCGCAAGCGCCTGCCCGCCGACCAGGAGCAAGGCGCGCGCTACCACGAGCGCGCGGAGGACCTGTTGCCGCATTGCGACTGCCTGTCGATC
>DATEOK010000060.1:0-20976 GCA_035274225.1 Dongiaceae bacterium | reverse complement strand
CCCAGGTGGACGATGGCATCGGCACCGCCGACCAGCCGCTCCAGTGCCACCGTGTCGGCCAAGTCGCCAATGACCAGCTCGAGCCGGTGATAGGGGGACAGCAGTTCGGCCGGGTGCCGGCGCGCCAGGACGCGCACGTCCCAACCTTGGCGCCGCAGGGACGTGACAACGTGTCGGCCGATGAAGCCGGTTGCGCCGGTAACGGCCGCGAGTTTCGGCACTAGGCGCCCACAGCTGCGTCGAACTGCTCGTACGCGCCGCTCAGATAGTTGGCCTTGGCCTTGGAGCGGCTGAGCTTGCCAGACGACGTCTGGGGCAGGGCTTTCGGCGGCACCAGGGCGACGCGCGCTTCGACGCCGTGCGCGCGCTGGAGCAGCGCATAGACTTCGCGCCGCAGCTTCTCGCGCTGCGCGGCATCGCCGATCCGGCATTGCACCAGGACGACCACGGCCTCGCCGTCATTCTCGTCGACCGAGAAGGCGGCTACGTCGCCGCGGCGCAGGTCGGGCAATTCCTCGGCCGACCATTCCAAATCCTGCGGCCAGATATTGCGGCCGTTGAGGATGATCAGGTCCTTGGCGCGGCCGGTGATGACGATCTGGTCGTCGAGCAGGTAGCCGAGATCGCCAGTCTGCAGCCAGCCGTCGGCGTTCAGCACCTCGGCGGTCATCTCGGGCTGCTGGTAGTAACCGCCCATAATGCTCGGGCCGCGGAAGAAAATGTGGCCGACGCTGCGCTCCGGCAGCACGCGGCCGGCATCGTCGCGCACCTCGAACTTGTGGCCTTGCAGCGCGTGGCCGCAGGCGACGAAGGCGCGGGTCTTGGGGCTGCCGGCGCCCGGAACCGCGAGGTTGCGCTGCGCCAGGGCCTCGCGATCGATCTCGTCGACCACGTAGCGCTTATTGAGTGGTGCGAAGCTCATCGCAAGCGTGGTTTCCGCCATGCCGTAGCTCGGCACGAAGGCGTTGGGGCTAAAGCCGTGCGGCCCGAAAGCGTCGGCGAATTTCTGCAGGATCGGATGCTGCACCATGTCGCCGCCGATGCCGGCGCCGCGCCAGGTCTTGAGGTCGAGCTTGACCTCGCTGCCTTCGCGCAGCCGGCGGGTGCACAGTTCGTAGCCGAAGCTCGGGCTGTAGGAGAGCGTGCCGCCGTATTCCGAGATCAGCTTCAGCCAGGTGAGCGAGCGGCGCGCGAAATCGCGGGTGGCGATGTAGTCGATCGACATCTGCGTGGTGAGCGGCACCAACATGAAGCCGACCAGGCCCATGTCGTGATAAAGCGGCAGCCAGGAGGTGCAGCGGTCGCCGCGGTTGATGTCGAGGCCGTCGAGCGTGATGGCGTTGGCGTTCGCCATGATCGAGCGCTGCGGGATGTCGATGCCCTTGGGGAAGCGCGTGCTGCCGGAGGAGAACTGCAGATAGCTCTGGTCCCCCTTGCCGAACGGGCGCAGATCGGCGCTGTCGCGCGGCAGGGCGGCGAACTCCTTGGGCCCGCCGACGAGTTTCAGGTTCAGACCTTGCGCCGCCTCGTTCAGGAACGTGAGGAAGCCCTCGGGCGCCATCGCCGCCACGGCGCCGCAGCCGGTCAGCTGGTGGCGCAGCTGCTCCACATAGGCGGCGCGGCCGCCCAAGGTCATCGGCAGAGCGACCGGCACCGGCAGCACGCCGGCATACTGGCAACCGCAGAACGCGACCATGAAATCCGGATCGGTGTCCGCGATCAGCAGCATGCGCTCGCCCTTGGCGAGGCCGAGACGCACCAGACCTTGGCCGAATTCGCGCGCCCGCTCGCGCAGCTCGCGATAGGTCAGCACCTGGGCAAGATCGCCCTTGGCGGAGAAGAAATTGAAGCCGGTGTCGCCGCGCGCGGCATAGTCCAGCGCTTCGCAAATGGTGTCGAAGTCGCTCCGTCGCGTCGCCAGCGCCGGGCTGGTGGTTGGGGTCGCCTGCAGGGTCATGGGACCTTACGCCGCATAAACGATTGATTGCAAAGGGGCCACGGCCGCCTTTAGGATTTCGCGCTGCTTAGCAAATGTGCCTCGAATCGGCAAGCTGGCCGACCGCTGGGGCTGATCGGCCTATTGCCGCATGACCTAAGATTAATCATAACGGGCCCATCATGAAGACCGCTGACGTAGAATTGACCGAGGCCGGAAAGTCTGGCCGATCATTGGGTTCGCTGTTCGGGCTCAGCGACAATAAGAAGTCGCCGAAGTTCAAGGCCGGCAGCCATCCCTCGGCCGGCGGCGGCGCCAGCGAGAAGACCCAGGTCAGCCAATCCATTGGCGACGTCCTCAAGCTGCTGCGCGCGGACGCCGCGACCAAGGTCGGCGTGCATGGCGACAAGGGCTTCTTCGATTCCTTCAAGAGCGCGGCCGGCGACATTGAGTGCCTGTGGCTGTCCAACGACTTCGTGGTCGACCAGCAGCTGGGCGCGCTGCCGCTGTCGGGCGATCACCTGAAGAGCGTCCAGGCGATCGTGGTCGGCGGCCCGGACGTCGGGACCAAGTACCGCTTCACGCTGCGCGGCACCTTCGCGCACGCGCCGTCGGTGCCGGTGCATTGGGTCGCGGACAACTGGGAATTCTGCGCCGGCACGGCGGCGGTCCCGAAGGAGATCGAGGACGTCGACGCGCTGGTGTTCAATCACTTCGAGGAATTCTTCGGCATCAAGGACCCGATCCAGTTCCGCTTCGAGGTGATCTCCGAAGAGGGCATCAAGCGCCGCTACCAGGTTCTGGGACCGAGCCAGTCGCTCAACCTCAATCTCAAGGAGTTCGCCGGCGAGCGCCCCGGCCCGGTGTGCCTCAAGGTGTTCGTCAGCCATCCCAACCTGACGCGCGGCCGGCACTATCGCTTCCGCGTCTGCGCCGATGTGTTCTGGAAGGATTCCTTCACGATCATCCACGGCTCGCACCAGTTCTTCAAAAGCCCGAACAAGGAGCAGCCGTTCCGCCTGATCGATTCGGTGATCCGCGGCGGGCATGTGGTGATGACGGTGCCGAACTACGATCTCGATATGGGATCGGACGACAGCATCGTGATCGGTAGCGGCCTTGCCAAGAAGGAGCAGAAACGCTCGCGCACCCGCCCCGTGGAAGAGGTGCATTTCGAACGGCGCGACACGCCAAGCAACAGCCGCGACTATTTCGCCGCGTCCTACAAGGGCTACGGCACCTCGTTCTGGTACGCGCTGGAGGAAGGCTGCTTCAGCAAGCCGAGCAAGCAGGGCAGCATCTCCGGCAACCATCTGTGCAAGGTCGGGGTCGATGACCGCGCGGACGCGGCGTTCCGGCCCGACGAACTGCGCGTGGTGGAGCAGGCGGTGGCGGCCGGCTACATGATCTATCCGTGCTTCATCCCGGTGATGCACGGCCGCTCCAAGCTGTCCTTCGGGTTCAATTTCGACGCCTCCAACCCGCCGTTCGAGCATTACTGGCTGCGCTTCTACGCGGCCGACGGCGCGTTCCTGGGCGAGATGCGCTGGCGCAAGGATTTCATCGGCCCCGCCTTCATCGAGGACGTGCTGAACGTGTGGGCCAGCCCCGAGCGCTTCCGGGTCGCCGGCGCGCTGGTCTGTCCCGACCATTTGAAGATCGGCATTGCGCCGCAGCGCTTCGTCACGACGGCGGACCTGGTGGTGCGCCATCTCGAGACCGGCGACCAGGACGCGACCGAGTTCCAGTCGAGCTGGCGCAACCTCGGCGCCGTGGTGCCGACCCTGCCGCACTGGCTGCATCCCTCGATCGGCGTCATGGGCCGCACCAACGTGATCGGGCGCGTGCGCTGCCGCGACGGCTACCGCACCGGCGTGTTCGTCGCCAACGGCAGCGGCAACCTGAAATACGACATGGCGGCCGAGGTCGAGATCGCGGCGATCAACCATGCTGGCCGGCGGCTCAGCCACAATCTGAGGCTGCCGGCCTTCGCCAGCCAGATCGTGTGGCTCGACGACGTGATGGCGCGGCTGAAGGAGCATGTGGGCGAGAGCGGCATCGCCGCGCTGCAGGTCCGGTCGGCGGATGCCGATGTCACGGCGCACGTGGTCGGCCTTGCGCCGCACGGCGCCGTGGGGCTCCAGCATCTCTGGGGCTATTGAGCCAACCTCGAGTGCTTAGACGATTGAACCCGCGCGGTGCGCCCCTTCCCCCCTTGTGGGGGAAGGTTGGGATGGGGGGTGCCGCCGCACGAGCATTGGCGATCAATTTCGAAGCAGCTCGACATGGATCGTCCAGGCGCTGTGCTTCCAAACGTTCGTGCGGCGGCACCCCCCATCCAGCTTCGCCTAAGCTCACTTTGTTCGCCAAGGCTTCGCATCCTTCCCCCACAAGGGGGGAAGAGAAGCGTGGTTCGGCATGACCCCGCGCATGATACGAACCGCCTTGTCGCTTGTGCCTGCCATGTGGAACCCGGCCTGGCGCTATGGCGACGTGATCCGCACCGAGCTTGGGCCTGCCGCGCGCATCGCGATCGATCCGCGCCGGGTGCTGGGCAAGATCGGCATGCGCACCATGAATGGGCTCAAGCGGCGCTTCCTGGTGCCGCAGCTGGGGTCCCGCCAGTTCCGGCCGATCGCTGAGCTGCAGACTTATCGCGATGTCGAGGATTTCGCCGCCCATGGTGACGACTATCGCGCGACGCGGCTCTATCGCTGGCTGAAGCAATCGGCGGAGGAGGGAATGCCGGTCACGGCGCGCGGCGTCGTGTGCGATACCGAGCAGGGGATGCTCGACTACTACTTCACCTACCTCGATCTGTTCCGCAGCCTGCAACAGCGCGGCTATGCCTATCGCGGCGAGGACGAGATCTGCTTCGGCGTCACGGCTGAGGGCGGCATCGTCCATATGCGGCGCGGCACGCACCGGCTGGCGAGCGCCCATTTCCTGAAGCTGCCGTTCGTCACCGGGGTGGTGACCCATGCCGATCCCGCCTGGGTCGACCAGGCGGTGTGGCGCAACGGGGGTGGACCGCTCGCCGCCATTGCGCTATCGCTGCGGCCGTTCCGAGCCCCAGCTCAAGGCCAGGCGGCAGAAGGTCAGACGGCGGCGCAATGAAGGCGATCGGAGAAATCTTCCGGCTGTTTTTCTATACCGGCTGGAAGCGGCAGTGCCTGGTCCTGCTCGCCATGCTGCTGGGCGTGGCGGCGGAGAACCTGTCGATCGCCAGCCTGTGGCCGATCGTGGGCGTCGCTTCCGGCAAGGAGATCAAGCCGTCGCCGGCGACCGAGGTGGTGACGCGGCTGCTTGATGCCGTCGGGTTGTCGCCGACGCTGGGCGCGCTGCTGCTGTTCCTGTGCTTCACCATCACGCTGAAGTTCGCGCTTTCGAGCGCCGGCCTGGTCTATGTCGGGCGCGAGGTGGCGCGCATGTCGACCCACATGCGCCTGCGCCTGATCGAGGCCATCGTGCGCGCGCGATGGTCGCACATCATCAGCACGCCGGCGGGGCGCCTGTCGGCCGCGCTCAGCGACGAAGCGGAGCGGGCGCAGTCGGCCTACCGCGCTGCCGGAAACTTCGCGGCGCGGCTCACCGAGACGGTGACCTATCTGGTCGGCTGCTTGTGGATCTCCTGGGAATTCTCGGTCGCCGCCATTCTCGCCGCCGCGATCCTATGGCTGGCAGTGGCGCGTTTCGTCGCGATGGCGCGGCGCGCGGGTCGGGCAAAATGGCGCAGCGTCCATCTGCTGTCGGGCGCGGTGAACGATCTGCTGACCTCGATCAAGAGCCTGCGCGCGATGAACCGGCAGGCCTATCTCACGCGCTTCGCCTCGACGCAGGTCAACGAGCTGAAAAAGGCGTCGATGCGGGAGTTCTACAGCGAGACGGCGGTGCGCGCGCTCCAGGAGCCGCTGCTCGGCACCATGGTGATCGGCGGGTTCTATGTCGGCTATGCGCATTTCAATCTTGGCCTTGTCGAGTTGATCGGTGTCGTCTGGCTGCTGCGCCGGATCTCGAACGGCGTCTCCACCATGCGTGGCGCGATGCAGCGCGTGGCGATCGACGGCGTGGCGTTCTGGTCGATCATCCGGCTGACCAAGGCGATGAACGAGCAGGCCGAAACCCTGCATGGCGGCAAGGTCGCCCATCTCGGACGCCAGTGCGACTTCCGCGATGTGACCTTCGGGTACGGCGAGAAGACCGTGGTCAATGCCGTGAATTTTACGCTGCCCGTCGGCGAAGTGGCGACCCTGATCGGGCCGTCGGGCGCCGGCAAGACCACCATCGCCGACCTGCTGATCGGCCTGCACGAGCCCGATGCCGGGCAGGTGGTGATCGATGGCTTGCCGCTGGCCGAAGCCGACCTCGCACGCTGGCGTGCCAAGATCGGCTATATCCCGCAGGAGAACATCCTCTTCAACGATACGGTGCTGGAGAACCTCACGCTCGGCGATCAGGCCATCACCGAGGAGCAGGCGGTCGAGTCCCTGCGGCTGGCGGGCGCCTGGGGCTTTGTGTCGGCGCTGCCGCGCGGCTTGCACGAGGTCATCGGCGTGCGCGGCAACCTGCTTTCCGGCGGGCAGAAGCAGCGCCTGTCGATCGCCCGGGCGCTCATCCACAATCCGGAGCTGCTGATCCTGGACGAAGCAACCAGCGCGCTCGACCGCGCCACCGCGCGGGAGATCTGCGACGCCGTGCGCGGCCTGCGCGGCAACCGTACCATCCTCGCCATCACGCACCAGTCGATCTGGATGGACGCCGCGGACCGTGTCCTGCGCATTGACCAGGGACGGGTCAGCACTGAAGCTGTGTAGGAGTCAGGTCGCGGCGCGCATGCCGCGGCGGAAGCTCGCGCGGTCGACCGCGTGCACCTTGCCGTCCTCCACCTTGTAGATGCAATCCGCGCGCTCGACCCAGGAGGGCTGATGCGTGATGGCAAGCACCGTGGTGCGGCCCGCTTGCGCGGCAACGGTCGCGCAGATTTCCGCTTCGGTCGTGGGATCGAGAGCACTGGTCGCCTCGTCCAGGATGAGCAGCTTCGGCTGATGGACCAGGGCACGCGCCAGGGCAATGCGCTGACGCTGGCCACCTGACAGCTTGAAGCCGCGCTCCCCGATCTGGCTTTGCAGCCCGTCCGGCAGGTCGGCGAGGAGTGCGCCGAGGCCCGCCGCCTCCAGGGCCGCACGGACACGGTCTTCGCCGATCTCCTGGTCGCCAAGGCTGACGTTCGCCAGGATGGTGTCGTTGAACAGGATGATCTCCTGCGGGACATAGCCGATCATGGAGCGCCACTGGCCGATGTCGATGTCGCGCAGATCGACGCCATCGACGGTCACCGTGCCATTGTCCGGCGCATAGAGGCCGAGCAGGAGGTCGGCAATGGTCGTCTTGCCGGAGCCTGACTCGCCGACCAGTGTCGTGATGCGACCCGCCGGCACCTGCAGGGCGACATCGGTCAGGACCGGTCCGCGGCCGTAGGAGAAGCTGACGTTGCGCAGTTCGCAGCCGGTCGAGAGGGTCGGAGCGCGGCTGCCTTCGAAATGCTCTGCGGCCTTTTCCACGTCGGTGACCGCGCCGAGCAGCGCCCAGTAGGTGGCGTCGGACTGCGCCAGTTGAGTCATGGCCTTGCGCACGCGCGAAATGTTGGTCATCACCGCGAAGGAAATGACGCCGGCAACGATCACCACATCGATGGGCGAGCCGAGGACCCGCGCGGAAAGATAGGCACCAGCCGCCAGCAGGTAGGTCTGGATGAGGTCGGGAAGCCCGATCGACATGGTCTCCGTCGTCACCAGACGGTTGACGGCCTTTCGCAGGCGCTTGGCATCCTTGATGAGTTCCCCGATCAAGCCGGTATGGCGGTGCATGGCCTTCAAGGGCTTGAAGCCGGCCAGCACGTCGTTCAGTTCCACAACCAAGCTGCGCATCGCGCGCTGGCGGTCGCGGCCCGCCAGATGGGCTGCACGCGTCAACGTACGGAGGGAAAGTCCCATCAGGACGCCCATACCGATCGCGACCAGGGCCATTTTCCAGCCCATGAACATCGCCAAGCCGCACAGGATCACCGTGCGCATGGATTGCTCGATCACTTGCAACGCATTGCGAAAGGCGGTGGACGCCCAATTCGCCTCGGTGGTCGCAGCGGCGATGAAGCGGCCGACCGGCTGGATCGTGAAGTACGACCATTTGGCATTGACCAAGGCCTGCAGCAGGCGCTGCCGGATCTCCTGGCCGATGGTGGCCCCGATCCGGCCGAGGGCGCGCGCCACCAGCATGCTGATGATGGCTTTGAGCCAGATCACAGCGACCGCGAGGGTGCACAGGACAGGCACATCGGCGGGCAGGTGGAAAAAGGCGAGGCCGTCCTCGATGGCGAGATTCAGACGGTTGGGCGTGCTGGTGCTGCCTGTCACGATGGCCAGGATGGGGAAAAAGGTCGCGATTCCCACGCCCTCGAGCAGGCCTGTGACCAGCATGGCCAGGATCAGCGGCACCTGCCGGGCGAGGCCGTGCATGCGCGCGATGCGAATGGCGCCTGCGAGGGTCGAGGTTTCCGGCGAGGGGTTGGTCATCTGGTCTCGGTTGCTGGCGGCACCAGCTCTTCGGCTGGAACCGCAACGGTTCGCCGGTTGATAGCACTCTCTGGCTCCAAGTCAACGAATAGGGCTCTAACGGATTGAATTTCTATGAGATTTGCGGCAAAACGGCACATCCTGCCGGGGCCGATTGCCGTTGATTCCGGTTATCTCTTATTCTGATGGCCGCCAGAGTCGGTCGTCGGTGCAGGGCCAAGAGACGCATGGAACACAAGGTCTTCATCCAGACCAATGACGAGCAGTATCTGGGCGCGCTGGTGGCGGCCCATGCGCTGCGCCGAAACAGCCGGCATGCCGGCCAGTTCGACGTCGTGATCCTGCATGGCAAGGATTTTCCCTGGCTCCATGCCAAGGAGGGTCAGCCGTTCCTGCGTGACGTGGAGCGGCGGATCTGGACGATCGACGATCTGCAATCCTTTACGCCGCTGCGCTTCGCGCCGCCTAAGCTGATGAACTACCAGGGCCGGTCGATCGTGATCGATCCCGACTGCTTCGCGGTCGGCGACATCTGGGACCTGTTCAGCCGCGACATGCAGGGCAAGGCGCTGATGTGCCGCATGCGGCCCGGCATCAAGGAGCTGCCGGCCTACCGCGCCTCTAGCGTCATGCTGCTCGACAACGCCAAGCTGACCCACTGGGACGCCGAGCGCACGTTCGACGAGCTGTTCGAGTTCAAGGTCGACTATCTGAAGTGGATCAAGCTGCAGTACGAGCCGGACGAGACGGTCGGGCTGTTCGAGGACGAGTGGAACGATTTCGACCGCCTGACGTCGGCGACCAAGATCCTGCACACCACCTATCGCCGGACGCAGCCGTGGAAGACCGGCTTGCCGATCGATTTCACGGTGCGCGTGAAGGACTACAGCAAGTATCCGTTCCCGAAGTCGGTGTTCAAGCAGGTGAAGAACTTCATAGCGCCCAAGAAGCCGAAGTCGGAAGCTTATCTGCCGCATCCCGATCCCAACCAGGAGCGGCTGTTCTTCACGCTGCTGGCGGAATGCCTGGACAACGGCACCGTGACAGAGGCGCTGGTGCGGCGCGAGATGTCTGCCAACCATGTGCGCCATGATGCCTTGGAATTGTGCTCCCGTGCGGCGGCGTAGTCACTTCGCGGCGAATCGCCGTGGTCGTTCGTTCGCGGCCATTCGCCGCAGCGGCGTTTGGCAAGCGCCCTGCACGCTGGGCGCGGGACTAGCATGGACCCGTCTATGACCCAGGTTCAGTCATCGGAGAGTTCCATGTTCGCCGCCGTCATCGCATCGCGCACGCCGAAGCTGCTGGCGGATGTCAAGCAGAGCGACGTCGTCACCGAGCCCTACGCGCATTACACCCAGACCGACGTGGTGCCGGCTCCGCTCTATCAGGAACTCGCCGCGGAGTTCCCGACTCTGGGGACCATCGTCAACGAGCGCTCCGACATCGGCTCCAACGAAGCGGTGCGCATGACGGTCAAGCAGGTGATCGGCGACCGGCGCATCTCGCCGCTGTGGCGCGAGTTCTTCGAGTATCACACCTCAGCCGACTACTGGCGCCACGTCACGCGTCTGTTCGCCGTCCACTTCCGCCGCGAGTTTCCGGATCTGGAGGAGCGGGTCGGGCGCGCCTACGAGGACTGGCGGGTGGTGCCGCGCGGCTATGCCGGCGAAGCGGACGTGCGCCTGGACTGCCAGTTCGTCATGAACACGCCGGTCAAGCGCAAGAGCAGCGTGAAGACCGCGCATGTCGACCTGTGCGACAAGATCTTCTCGGCCCTGTACTACATGCGCGACCCGCGCGACATGAGCCAAGGCGGCGATCTTGACATCTACGACTGGCGGCGCGAGCCGCGCTTCATCAAGCATCGCGCGCTCAATCGCGACGTCGAGGTGGTGAAGACGGTGCCGTACCGGCCGAACTCGTACCTGTGCTTCGTCAATTCGCCGCAGGCGGTACACGGCGTCAGCCCGCGCGACACCACCGACGTGCCGCGCCGCTACATCAACTTCATCGCGGAGCTGCCGGTGAAGGCGTTCGAACCCAAGCAACTCGGCCGCCTGCAGCGCTTCTGGTACGGGAGCGAGGTTGACCTCGCGATCGGCGACGACAAATACTAGGTCGCAAAGTCATGAAACTCGGAGCGTCGCTCGGGTCGCGCTCAGAGTTCTTGGGCGAGTCCGATGAGTAGTCCCTCAGGCCCGCGGATGTAGCAAAGCCGATACAAGTCTTGATACTGGACTACTTCGCCTACGAGCTGCGCGCCGCGATTGCAGAGCCTTTCAAGCGTCTCGTCGATGTCATCCACGTTGAACATGACGCGGAGGTAGCCTAGAGCGTTAACCGGGGCGTTGCGGTGATCCGCGACGGCAGGCGGCGTGAGGAAGCGGGATAGCTCGAGCCGACCGTGACCGTCCGGCGTGCGCATCATGGCAATTTCGACGCGCTGATCGCCCAGTCCAGTGACTCGTCCGGCCCATTCTCCCTCGATCGTGCCCCGCCCTTCGAGCTCAAGACCGAGCTCGCGAAAGAAATCAATCGCCTCCCCGAGGTCCTCGACGACGATTCCTACGTTGTGCATCCCTTTGAGTGCCATGGTGTCCAATCTCCGACCTGGGCCGTCAGTAGGGCCTGCCGTCCTTGTGGGTGAAGGTCCATTTGCGGTCGGCGCCGAGCGCGGCCTGGATGTCGTCCTTCGGATAGCTGCCCTCGTCACCCGGCGTGCGATCGCCGATCTCGAGATAGAGCACGTCCTCATTGGTGCGGTTGACCAGCTGGTGCGCTTCGCCAGCCGCGGGGAAGCCGGCGCACATGCCGGGCGAGAGCTGTAGCTCCGCCGTTTCGGTCACCAGCGTCGGCTGGCCTTTGAGGATGTAGATGAACTCGTCCTGCTTGCTGTGGCGATGCAGCAGCGCGGACTCGCCGCCGGGCATCAGGCGCGTCAGGTTCACGCCGAAATTCTTCAGGCCGAAGACATCGCCCAGCTGCCGCTTCTCGCGCTTCAGCATGCGGCTGAAGAACGGCTCCGGATAGTTGGAGGGCTTGGTGCGCGGCGGCACCGCATTGGCGGGAACGGCGATCGGCTTTCGGCTATCGCTCATGATGTCCTCTAGTCGAGGTCGGCGGCGACGTGTGCCGGCTTGGCATTCGGGTTGCGGTGCGCCTTCTGCACCACCAGGATCCAGAAGGTACGCAGGCCGTGATAGGCCGCGGTGGCGAACTGCCAGAAGGCGATCAGGAAGAACGCCTCGCGCGCCAGGCCGAAGATGCAGCCGAGCAGGAAAACCGGCATGTTGATGTTGCGCCGGGCAATGAAGCTGCGCACCGTCGCATCCATCTTGGAATGAGTGTGGAAGCCGCGCTGGAAGAAGCGCGGATAGATTTTCAGGATCAGGCGGTCGAGCACATAGAACAGCAGGACCGCGATGGTCGCCCAGCCGAGCGGCGAGGTCCAGCCTTGCTCCCCGAGGCCGAGGCCATAGGCCCAGGCGACGTACCAGATCGGCGGATGGACCATGTCCAGCCCGTGATCGAGGAAGTTGCCGAGACGCGAATCGGTGAAGGTGAGCCGCGCCAGCTTGCCGTCGACCGAATCCAGCACGCTCATGCCATACGCCATCAGGAAGCCGACCAGCCAATTGCCGTTAGCGAAGAACGGCACCGCGCCGAAGGTGAGGGCGATGCTGACCAGCGTCACCAGGTTGGGGTGGATGCGCGCCCGCGCCAGCGGCCGCACCATCAGCCAGACCAGCGGCGGGTAGACGTAGCGGGTGAAGATGTCGGTCGAGCCCTTGTAGTTCGACCAGAACATGAAGCGCTGGATCTCCGCCGCCTTGGTCTGGTCCAGGATGCGGAACATGTAGAACGGCACCGTGCGCCGCAGCTTGCGGATGAAGCCGTCGAACTGGCTCTGGGTCAGCTCCTCGGCAATACCCGCCTTGACCAGCCCGCGCGCGAAGGCGGTGATGTCGGTCGCGTCCTCCGGCACCGCCACCGACCCCGCCATGCCCAGGAACACCATCGCGGCCGATTCCTTGGCATCCGGCGCGAACACCGCGAGGTTGTGCTCGGCGCGGATCAGCTGGCCGTGCAGGCGCTGATCGGCGAGGGAGGTGCCGTCCAGCACCAGCAGCGGCGCATCGCCGGCAAGGCGCAGCGCCGCCTGCAGCCGCTCCGCGAACGGCGCGCTCGACTGGGACGAGACGACCGGCAGCGCCTTCAGCACCCGCGCCGGGATGCCCAACTCCGCGGGATCCTTGCTGCCGACGTCGATGATGACCTGGGTGGGCTTGGGCTCCAGGCGCATCAGCGCCTGGAGATGGCGCTCCGTCACCGTCAGACCGAAAACCTGCAGCCGAGCGGCCGGCTGGGCCGCGTCGATCCAAACCAGCATCTGGAAAACCAACTCCGACTTGGCGCCTACCGCTGAGGCGAGGGAGGCGCGGACCAGCCGCGCGCAATCGGCGGGGCTCATAACATGCTGCGGCAGGTGTGACAAGGTTGCGCCTGGAATGGCGTAACTGCTTTGACGATCACGGAATTTCTGCCACATATCGGTTGCCCCAAACACCGACGAAGGAGGGTGCATTGCCGCATGACACGCCGCTGATCGCCGCCATCGTCGGGGGCATCGTCCTCGCCTTCCTGTTCGGCGCGGGGGCGCACCGGCTGCGGATCTCGCCCCTGGTCGGCTATCTGCTGGCCGGCGTGGTGGTCGGCCCCTTTACCCCGGGGTTCGTGGCGAACCAGGAGCTGATCGCCGAACTGGCGGAGATCGGCGTCATTCTGCTGATGTTCGGCGTCGGGCTGCATTTCTCGATCAAGGACCTGCTGTCGGTGAAATCGATCGCGGTGCCCGGGGCGATCGCCCAGATCATGGTGGCGACCGCGCTGGGCTGGGCCCTGGCCTGGCTGCTCGGTTGGTCGACCTTGGCGGGGTTGGTGTTTGGTCTCGCCCTGTCGGTCGCCAGCACCGTCGTCCTGTTGCGGGCGCTCCAGGAGCGCCGGTTGCTTGACACCACGCAGGGGCGCATCGCGGTCGGCTGGCTGGTGGTCGAGGACATCTTCATGGTGGCGGTGCTGGTGCTGCTGCCGCCGCTGGCCGAGATCTACCAGACCATGGACCAGGCCGGCGCCGGGCCGGATGCCGCCGCGCTGGTCCGCACCCTCGCCATCACCATGGGGAAGGTGGCGGCGTTCGTCGCGATCATGCTGGTGATCGGGCGGCGGGTGGTGCCGTGGGTCCTGCACTACATCGCCCATACCGGCTCGCGCGAACTGTTCCGGCTGGCGGTGCTGTCGATCGCGCTCGGCATCGCGTTCGGTGCGTCAGCCCTGTTCGGCGTCTCCTTCGCCCTCGGCGCATTCTTCGCCGGCATGATCCTCAGCGAATCCGAGCTCAGCCACCAGGCGGCGAACGAGACCTTGCCGCTGCGCGATGCCTTCGCGGTGCTGTTCTTCGTGTCGGTCGGCATGCTGCTCGACCCGGTCGTGCTGATGGACCAGTTCTGGCCGCTGCTGGCGACCCTCGGAATCATCCTGTTCGGCAAGTCCGTCGCGGCGTTCGTGATCGTGCGCCTGTTCCGCCATCCGAAATCGACCGCCCTCGTCATCTCCGCCAGCCTGGCGCAGATCGGCGAGTTCTCCTTCATCCTGGCGGGACTGGGGCTGGCACTCGGCATCTTTCCAGAGCAAGCGCAGGACTTGGTCCTCGCCGGCGCCATCATCTCCATCCTGGTCAACCCGGCGTTCTTCGTCCTGCTCGACCGCTTCGCGCCAAAGGAAGCGCCGGCGAGCGAGGTTCCGGAAGCGGCGACGCCGGCGCGCGGCGAGCTGATACCGACGTCGCTGACTGGCCACTACATCGTGGTCGGTCACGGCCGGGTGGGCAGCGTCATCGGCGATGCCTTACGCACGTCGGACGCGCCGATGCTGGTGATCGAGGATCATTCGGCGGCGGTGGCCAATCTCAACGGCGTCGAAGTCATCAAGGGCAATGCCGCCGATCCGGAGGTACTGACCGCGGCCAATCCAGCTGCGGCACGCTGCATCTTCGTCGCGGTGCCGGATGCGTTCGAGGCCGGCACCATCGTGGAGCGGGCGCGCGAAGCCAATCCATCGGTGCCCATCATCGCCCGTGCACATTCCGAAGCGGAGCATCAGCACCTGACACGCCTCGGCGCCACGCATACGGTGCTGGGAGAGCGCGAGCTGGCGTTGGAAATGCTCCGGAAGGCCGGCGTGTCTAGCGAGCCGAGCGACGCGCCGCCCACAACGATTTGATCTCCGCCACCAGCCGGTCCTGGCTTTCTCGCGTGACCGCCGCGGGCTTCCACGCTAGGTCCGCGTCGGGACTGAACGGGCGCGCGATGCTCGCCTGATAGAGCTTCTGGGTGAGACCCAGCACGTTGCGTCGCGGCCTGGCGCGGCCCATGCGGGTCAGCATGTCATAGAAGCGGTCGAGCGGATCGGCCGGCAGTCCAGCCATTCCGCGCTGCTCCCGCCGCTCGCGCACCTGGCGCTTGATGCCGGCGATGAGGCCCGGCTTCTTCGATCGGCCGAGCCAGGGCAGCTCGTACACCAGCAACGGCCGCGCGAACGCCGCAGCGTCTGCGATCATCGAGGCGCTGTCGCTGGTGACGATCGCGGCATCGCCGAGGGCGAGCAGGGCGAGATACGGGTTGTCCGAGCCTGCCTGGAACTCGAACAGGAAATGCGGCGCCGATAGCGCCGACTCCAGGATCGCTTTCAAGCCGGAAGGCGAGCGCGGACTGGACGTGATGAGCAGCGAGCCGCCCGCGCGCGTGGCGAATACTTCCAGATCGCGCGCGAGGGTGCGCGCGACGTTTTCATCGAACGCCATGTGCTGGGTTGGTCCGCCGAGCAGCACGGCGATGCGCGGTGCCGGCAGCTTTTCGAACGCCGGACGCCAACGCGCGATCGCCTTCGCCATTGCCTCGTCATCGGCTTTGACTAGTGGCAAGGGCAGCTCGCGCACGTTCGGCGCCGGCGGCAGGCCGTATTGCGGCGTGGTGATGACGAGATCGTACGGCTTCAAGTCGGTGCGCGGCCGGCCGAGCCTGATGTTGATGACGCGGCCGGCCTGCTGCCCGATCCAGCGCGACACCGGCGCCGAGCGATAGCCGATGCCGACGACGATGTCCGGCCAGGGCGCGGTGAGCGAATCGCTCGCGGCGGTGTCGAGACCCGAAAGGGAAATGCCGGCCTCCGCAGGGTCGACGTCATAGTCCGACTGCCAGCGCAGCTGCTTGATCTCGTGAGGCCAGCCAAGCATCTGGGCGAGCGCCAGCACCTGCGCATTGTCGCCTCTGCGTTCCCCGAACAGCAGCCAGACGCGCGGCGCGGGTTCGGTCGGTGTGTGGGTGATGGCGGTCACTGACGGGAGGGAATCTGTGTGGTCTAAGGGTGCTTGCTTCTTTCCGCCCAAAAAACGCCAAAGTCAAAGGCGAATATGCACTCCCGGATGCGGCTGAAGCATTGAGAACGCCTGCGCCTTCTGGTCTAGTTCCGTGCGTGAACAAATCATCCCCATCTCTCCGGAGTAATCCATGACCGCCGTCATGCGACGCCTGGCCCGCCTTCTGCTTGTCCTGATCGCCATTCCAGTCGCACGCGCCGACCTGCAACCGCTCGCATCCGCCGCCTACGAGTACCGCAGCAGCCTCTACAATCTGCAGGCATCGGACCAGGAGGCGGAGGATGCGCGCGCCGCGCTGCAGGAGTTGGCGACTGGGGCCGACCAAGCCGCAGCGGAGAAGCTGGCCGAGAGCATGGTGCCGGCGGGCTTTGAAGACTATCGGCTCTGGATGACGCTGGCGGAGGTCAAGACCAAGCTCGGCAAGGGGTTGCAGGCGGCCTATGCCGCGTACCTCGCGACCGAGAACGCGATGGACCAAGCGGAGAAGACGAAAGCCTACCTGGCGCTCGGCAAGGCGCTCGAGAGCATCGATCGCGGCGGCGAGGCGCTGGAAGCCTATGACGAGGCGGTCCGCCTGACGCAGGATCCCGATGCGCGAGCGGCCTACACACGGCTCAGTCGCGCCATCCCGTTCCACTACGAAACCTTCGAGGTTGCGACCGAGGGCGACCGGCCGGAGGTGTGCCTGGAGTTCGACCGGCGCATCCTCGGCACGCGTCAGCTGGCGTACGACGACTATGTGCGCGTCGAGCCGGAGACACAGGTCGCCTTCCGCGCCAACGACAGCAAGCTGTGCCTGGATGGCATGAGCTACGGCAGCTCCTACCAGGTGACGCTGAAGAGCGGCCTGCCCGGCGAGATCGGCGCGCTCGAGAAGGACGAACTGGTCGAGGTCGGGATCGGCGACCGCGAGCCGAGTGTCGGGTTCCAGAAGCAGGCCTACGTCCTGCCCAAGGTCGGCTCGACCGGCGTGCCGCTCACCACGGTCAATGTCGATTTCACCAAGCTGAAACTGCTGCGCATCAACGACCGCAACCTGGTGAGCGAGATCAACCGCGGCAATTTCCTCAACAACCTCTATGACTGGGACCGCCAGCGCATCGCCGACGAAGCGGGCGAGCAGATCTGGCAGGGCTCGATGCCGGTCGAGGGCGGCCGCAACGTGCGCGTCGTCACCGCCGTGCCGGTGATCGAGATGATCCCGGAGATCAAACCGGGCGTCTACATGCTGATGGCGCGCGCCGCACAGCCGGCCGAGACCGAGGAGCAGGCGCGCGACTATTGGGACATGTATGCGACCCAGTGGATCGTCGTCTCCGACATCGGCCTCAGCACCATGTCCGGCGAGGACGGTCTCAACGTGTTCGTGCGCTCGCTCGAGACCGCGACGCCGCTCAACCGCGTCAAGGTGCAGCTGCTCGCCCGCAACAACGAGGTGCTGGGCATCGGGACCACCGACCGCGACGGCATGGCGCATTTCGATCGCGGCCTGATTGAAGGGAGCGGCGGGCGTCTCGCGACGGCGGTGACCGCCTTCCGCCGCGACGGCGATTTCAGTTTCCTGGATCTGACGCGCGCGGCCTACGACCTCAGCGACCGCGGCGTCGGCGGGCGCGTGGCGCCGGCCAACCTCGACGTCTTCCTCTATACCGACCGCGGCGTCTATCGCCCGGGCGAGATGGTGCATCTCGCCGCGCTGCTGCGCGACTGGACCGGCAAGAGCAAGGCCGGGCTGCCGATCACGCTGCGTCTGGTGCGGCCGGACGGCGTCGAGGTGCAGCGCTTCGAGAACCTCAAGGACAAGGAAGGCGGCTTCCAGCAGGACATCGCGATCTCGGACTCCGCGCGCACCGGCACCTGGACGGTCGAGGCGTTCGTCGATCCGCACGAGCCGGCGATCGCGTCGGAGAGCTTCCTGGTCGAGGAAGTGGTGCCGGCGCGGATCGAGACCAAGCTGACCACCTCCGTCGCGACGATCGAACCTGGCAAGGAGTTGTCGGTCGCGGGCGATGCCAAGTTCCTCTATGGCGCGCCGGCGGCGGATCTCAAGGTCAAGTCGGACTTGGTGGTGCAGCCGGACAGTGATCCGTTCCCGCAGTTAGAGGGCTATCGCTTCGGACTGGAGGAAGAGGAGACGGATCCGCTGCGCGTGTCGTTCGGCGATCTGCGCACCGATGCCAACGGTGCGTTCACAGTGCCGGTCGAGTTGGAAGACGTGCCGGACGTGCAGGCGCCGCTGAAGGCGACCTTGCGCGTCGAGGTCTATGAGTTCGGCGGCCGGCCGGTGATCGAGAGCGTCGATCTGCCGGTACGCGAGAAGCCGCTCTATCTCGGCATCAAGCCGCTGTTCGCCGACGAGGAGGTCTCGGAGGGCAGCAACGCCCAGTTCCAGGTCGTCGCGCTCGACAAGAGCGGTGCACCGACGGCGGTCTCCAAGCTGGACTACCGGCTGATCCGCGAGGAATGGAGCTACGACTGGTTCTACAGCGGGAGTTCCTGGGACTATCACGTGTCGATCCAGGACGGCGAGGCCCGGACCGGCACCCTGTCCAACGTCTCCACTGAACCAACCACCATCAGTGAAGCGGTGCAGTGGGGCAACTACCGTCTCGAGGTGTACGATCCTGCGACCGGCGCCGCGAGCTCGATGCGCTTCCACGCCGGCTGGTCGGCGAAGCCCGGCAGCGGCGAATCCCCGGACCGCCTGCAGGTCGTCAGCGACAAGGCGAGCTACAAGGCCGGTGAGACCGCGAAGATCCAGTTGCGCGCGCCGTTCGCGGGCGAAGTGCTGGTCGCCATCGCCACCGATCGGGTGCTGAGCACGCGCGCGGTCTCGATCCCGGCCGAGGGCAAGGTGATCGAGATCGAGGTCGATCCGGAATGGGGCGCCGGCGCCTATGTGCTGGCGAGCGCGTTCCGGCCCGGCAAGGAGCAGGAGCGGGGACCCGGCCGCGCCGTCGGCGTTTCCTGGCTGGCGGTCGACTCATCGCCGCGCACCATCCAGGTGAAGATAGAGGGCGTGTCGGATGTTGTGCGGCCGCGGCAGAAAGTCGAGATCCCGGTCACGTTGTCCAATCTCAGCGGCGCGACCGCGTATCTGACGGTGGCGGCGGTGGATGAGGGCATTCTCACCCTCACCGATTTCGAGAGCCCCGATCCGGTCGACTATTTCTTCGGCAAGAAGCGGCTGCAGGTCGAGCTGCGCGATCTCTACGGCCAGCTGATCGACGGCAAGTCGGGACGCCGCGGCCAGATCCGCGAAGGCGGCGACGGCGAGTCAGCGCAGCGCGGTGCGCCGAAGAAGCTCGAGCTGGTCGCCCTCTATTCCGGGCTGGTCGAAGTCGGCAAGGACGGCAAGGCCACGGTCTCGTTCGACATCCCCGACTATAACGGCCGTCTGCGCCTGATGGCGGTGGCGTACGATGCACAGAATGTCGGCTGGGCGGAGGCCGGGCTGGTGGTGCGCGATCCGGTGATCGCGGAGATCTCCGCGCCGCGCTTCCTGGCGCCGGGCGACAAGAGCAACCTGTCGCTGACCTTGCAGAACCTGGACGGCGCCGCCGGCCGCTACGACGTGGCGTTCGCATCCTCCGGCGACGTTCAGATCGCCGAAGGCGCCAGCGCCGGCGTGGAGCTGGCACAAGGTGCGACCACGCATCTGCGCGTCGCGCTGCTGGGCCAGCGGGTCGGCAACGGCGCGATCACGCTGTCGCTCAAGGGACCGAACGGCTACACGCTCGACCGCACCATCGCGATCCCTGTGCGGCCGGCCAACACGCCGGTGACCGAAACGCTGACCATGCGGCTGATGCCGGGCGAGGCGATGACCCTCAACCAGGCGGCGCTCGATCCGTTCCTCGAGGGCGCGGAGCTGCGTGCGAGCTTCAGCACCACGCCGAACCTCGACGTGCAGACCATCCTTACCAATCTGGAGCACTATCCGTACGGCTGCCTGGAGCAGACCATCTCGCGCGCCTATCCGCTATTGGTGGCGGGCGACGTTGCCGACCTGTGGCAGCTGGAGGACCGCTACAAGCAGGTCGACAAGGAGCAGCTGAACAAGGCGATCCAAAGCACGCTCAACCGCCAGCGCTTCGACGGACTGTTTGGCTTGTGGACGGCGTTCGACTCCGGCGAGCCCTGGCTCTCGGCCTTCACCATGGACTTCCTGATGCGCGCCAAGGAGAAGGGATATTCGATCCCGCAATCCGCGCTCGACCAGGGCATGGAGGGCATGCGCAAGATCGCGAGCGGGCAGAGCGGTGTCGACAGCGACGACGACCGCTATGGCCGCGGCCCGTCGGCGCAAGCCTATGCGCAGTATGTGCTGGCGCGCGCGGGGCAGGCCAAGCTGGCCGATTTGCGTTACACCGCGGACCAGATCTCGCAGCGCTCGGCTCCGGCCCTGGCGCTCGCCCACCTCGCCGCTGCGATGGCGATGAGCGGCGAGCAGCAGCGCGCGACCGAGCTGTTCGATGCCGCCACCAAGGCGGCCGAGCGGCGCGGCTATGGCTGGTGGGACTACGGCTCGACGCTGCGCGACACCGCGGCGGTGGCGTTCCTGATGGCGGAGAGCAAGCAATCGGGCCTCGACCCGACGCCGCTGATCGGCCGGGTATCGGACCTGCAGGGCCAGGACCGCTGGCTCAGCACGCAGGAGCAGGTGTGGATCCTGCTGGCCGCGAAGGCGACGGCGGGGCAGGCGGCGGGCCTGAAGCTCGACGTCTCCGACGGCGTCAGCGTGGTGCAGGACAAGACCTTCTACATGCCGGCGACGATGGCGCTCCCGGCTGCGAAGACCTACACCAACAGCGGCAGCGTGCCGGTCTATGCCAAGGCGTCCGTCACCGGCGTCCCGCGCGAGGATCAGCCCGCGGCCGATGAAGGCTTCGTCATCACGCGCACCTACTACACGCCGGATGGCACCGAAGCCAACCTGAGCCAGGTGAAGCAGAATGATTTGCTGGTCGTAGTGCTGACCGGCCGCGCCACCAGCGGCCTCGATCACCAGGCGCTGATCACCGACCTGCTGC
>DATEOK010000059.1:0-10919 GCA_035274225.1 Dongiaceae bacterium | reverse complement strand
CCGTGCAGGCCTCCGCGCTGGACTGCTCGACGAAGCCCTGGCCCTTGCAGGCGTTCTGGCCCTTGCAGGCGTTGCTCGCGGTCTTGCAGGCGCTCTGGCCCTTGCAGGCATTGATACCCTGGCACTTCACGCTGTCGGCGCTGGCCGGCGCGCTGGTGAGGCCAACCGCGCCACCCAACAACATGGCTGCGGCAGTCGCGGCGAGCGTGGCGCCCGTGATCTTCCGAATCGTCGTCATGGAACTTCCTCCTGAACTCAGGTTTGGTCTGTCGCAGCTACCGGAGACGGTAGCGTTTCCCGTCCGTGGGACTAAATCACCTTTGTGTGAAAAAGTTAACAGGGCAACGGTTGCACCCGCGAAGGGCGGGCGATTTGTAATGACAATTCCCGATCAGTGCAGGAAATTTCCCTTTACGGGCTGCAATTTACGGCCCCGGAACTGCGGAGCATCATGAATCATCTCGACCGTCTGGAAGCGCAGAGCGTCTACATTTTGCGCGAGGCCTTCAACCGCATCGACAAGCTGGCCATGCTCTGGTCTCTGGGGAAGGACTCGAACGTCATGGTGTGGCTCGCCAAGAAGGCGTTCTTCGGCCACGTGCCATTCCCGGTCATGCACATCGACACCGAGAAGAAGTTTCCGGAGATGTACGCTTTCCGGAACCGCTATGTGACGGAATGGCGCCTGAACCTGATCGCCGACAAATGCCCGCCGGTGGAGGAGATGGATCAAACCCTGCCGCCGGCCGCACGCTCGGCGGCGCGCAAGACCGTCGGCCTCAGGAATGCGATCGAGCGCTACGGCTTTAACGGCATCATCGCCGGCATCCGCCGCGACGAGGAAGCGGTGCGCGCCAAGGAGCGGGTTTTCTCGCCCCGCGGCGAGAGCGGCCAGTGGGACTTCCGCGACCAGCCGCCGGAATTCTGGGACTATTTCAACACCGACCTGCCGCCCGGGACGCACCTGCGCGTCCATCCGCTGCTGCATTGGACCGAGCTGGACATCTGGCGCTACATCGCGCGCGAGAACATCCCGGTGGTCGAGCTCTATTTCGCCAAGAACGGCAAGCGCTACCGCTCGCTCGGCGACCAGGACATCACCTTCCCGATCGACAGCACCGCCAGCACGATCGAAGCGATCATCGCCGAGCTGGAGCGGACAAAGGCGCCGGAGCGCGCGGGCCGTGCCATGGACCGCGAAACCGAAGACGCGTTCGAGCGGCTGCGCGCCACCGGCTACATGTGAGGCGCGCGATGAGCATTGAACGCGACCTGATGCGCATCGTGATCGTCGGCCACGTCGACCATGGCAAGTCGACACTGGTGGGGCGGCTGTTCCACGACACCGGCTCGTTGCCCGACGGCAAGCTGGAGCAGATCAAGGCGATGTCCGAGCGGCGCGGCATGCCGTTCGAATGGGCGTTCCTGATGGACTCGTTCCAGTCGGAGCGCGACCAGGGCATCACCATCGACACCGCGCAGATCTGGTTCAAGACGCCGAAGCGCGACTACACCATCATCGATGCACCGGGCCACCGCGAGTTCATCAAGAACATGATCACCGGCGCCTCCAGCGCCGAGGCCGCGATCATGCTGATCGACGCCAGCGAGGGCATCCAGCAGCAATCGCGCACCCACGCCTTCCTGCTCAACCTGCTCGGCATCAAGCAGATCATCGTGGTGGTCAACAAGATGGACCTGGTGAGCCATGCCGAGAAGACCTTCGCGGCGATCAAGACGGAGTATGTCCGCTACCTGGAAGAGATCGGCATCGTGCCGAACTTCGTGATCCCGGCGGTGGCGCGCGACGGCGACAACCTGGTCCAGCGCTCGAAGAGCATGCCGTGGTACGACGATGCGACGCTGATCCAGGCGCTCGATTCGTTCCAGAGCCAGGGCGACCTCAAGGCCCTGCCGCTGCGGTTGCCGATCCAGGACGTCTACAAGTTCGACGACCGGCGCATCCTGGCGGGGCGGATCGCCAGCGGGCGCCTCAAGGTCGGCGACCGCATCCTGTTCTCGCCCTCCAACAAGACGACGCGGGTCAAGAGCATCGAGTCCTGGAACGCCGCCCTGCCGGGCGAGGCGGAGCCGGGACGGTCCGTCGGCATCACCACCGAGGACCAGCTGTTCATCGAGCGCGGCGAGATCGCCAGCCACGAGGAAGACGCGCCGATCGAGACCAACGTGTTCCATGGCCGGCTGTTCTGGCTCAGCCGCAAGCCGCTGGTGCAGGGCGAAAGCTACCGCCTGCGCATGCAGAGCCGGGACGTGCAGGTGGCGGTCGAGCGGGTCGAGGCGATCTACGATCCCGATGCGTTGTCGCAGCGGCCGGCGGTCAAGGTCGAGCGCAACGAGATCGCCGACGTGGTGTTGCGCTCCTACGCGATGCTGGCGCTGGACGAGGCGGAGAAGAACGCCCGCACCGGCCGCTTCGTGCTGAGCGACGGGGCCAACATCGTCGCCGGCGGCACCATCAGCATGCGCGACTACCCGGACCAGCGCGAGCTGGTCACGGTGCGCTCGACCAACATCACCGCGGTGGCGCACCGCCTCACCAACCTCCAGCGGGTAGCGCGCAACGGCCATACCGGCGGCGTCCTCTGGTTCACCGGCCTGTCGGGCGCCGGCAAGTCCACCATCGCCATGGCGGTGGAGCAGGAGCTGTTCCGCCGCGGCTACCAGACCTATGTGCTGGATGGCGACAATGTGCGCCGCGGGCTCAACGCCAATCTCAGCTTCTCGCCCGAGGACCGCGCCGAGAACATCCGGCGCGTCGGCGAGGTGGCGGCGCTGTTCGCCGATGCGGGGCAGATCGTGGTGACCGCCTTCATCTCGCCCTACCGCTCCGACCGGCACCGTGCCCGGGCCGCGGCCAAGGAGCACTTCCACGAGATCTACATCAAGGCGAGTCTCGAGACCTGTGAGAAGCGCGACCCGAAAGGGCTCTACCGCAGGGCGCGCACCGGCGAGATCGCGGAGTTCACCGGGATCACCGCACCCTATGAGACTCCTGAGTCCCCCGAGGTCACCATCGATACAGACCGTCTCACCATCGAGGAGAGTGTGGCCGCGGTGCTCGAGTACGTGGATAGAAACTTCCGAAAAACCGCGTAAATCGCGAGATTCTTTGGTGTGCCCGTTAAGTGACTCAAGATGCTGCAAAATCACACAATATTGTGGTGGCGTTTTAAGCTTGCGCGCTTGAAACCGGGTGCATAAGGTGCCCAACAAATGACGAGATCGTGGGATGGTTAATTGAATTCAACCATAAAACCGCGACCGTGACGGGTGGGCTGGCGTTAGAGTTTTAGATTGGTCGGTGCGTTGCTTACCGCTCCCTGGGTGGGTGGCCCCTTGGAGCTTTCATTGCTTTTTGTTTCAACGCTTCATCCTGTTGGGGGGTATAGCAGAGATGAAAGATGTGAAGACCCGGCTTGGCGAGGCAATTCGCCGGTGGTTCGCTCCGCGCGAAATCATCATCCGTACCAGTGGCCGGATCCAATTCATATGCCTGTCGACCCGCGCGCAATTGATCGCGAGCACCGTGCTCGGCGGCGTGGTCCTGGGTGCGCTTGGCGCCTCGATCAATTTGGCGATCGAGCAGCTGCACCAATATTCCCGCGACATCGCGGTCCGTCAGGCGGAATCGGCCTATAACGAGCTGCTGACCGCGTTCGGCGACTATGTCGAGCGGGCCGGCGACAGCATCGCGGCGGCCGATGCCGAGGTCGCGGCGCTCGCCGCGCGCTCCAATACCCCGGGCAGCACGTTGCCGCAGACCTCGAAGCCCAGCGACATGCTGGCGGGCCTCTCGGGCCGCGGCGATGACGCGCTCAAATCGGCGCTGCGTGATCGCCTCAACATGTTCGAGACCGACCTGCGCACCGTCTCGGAGCGCAACAAGCTGCTGGTCGGCGAACTCTCCGACCTCAAGCGCGAATTGCAGCAGGCGCAGTTCGACCGCGACACCGCGGTCGAGGCGCGCCAGGTCAAGGCCACGCAGCTGGCGGACGAGATGCTCAAGTCCCGCTCGCTCGATGATCGCGGCGAGGCGCTGCAGAAGGAGCTGGCCGACGTGACGGCGCGCGGCGCCAGTGCCGAGACCCGCATCAACTCGCTGACCTCCAAGGTTACGGGCCTCGAAGCGGAGATCCAGGAAACCAACGACCATGCCGCCGACATCGCCGACCAGGCGCGGCAGCTGACGTTGGCGCTGAACACCGCGATCGAGCAGCGCAACCGGCTGCAGAACGAGCGCGCGAAGATGGCCGGCGAGGTCGGTAACCTGCGCCAGCAGCTCACTTCGCTGCAGGAAAGCCAGGCCAGTTTCGTCGCCAACCTGGCGGAACGCGCCCGCGGCAACATCGACACGATGGAAAAGACCGTCGCGATGACCGGTCTCGACGTCAACAAGCTGCTGCTGGCGGTTTCCGAGCAGTCAGGCGAGGGCGGTCCCTTCATCCCGGCGCCGGCGACCCCGACCGGCGACGAGAACGAGCAGAAGCTGCTGGCCAGCGTGGCCACGCTCGGCGACCAGGTCGACCGCTGGGAGAAGCTGCAGTTCATCCTGCGCTCCCTGCCGCTGACCGCGCCGATCGACAGCTACTACATTTCCAGCGCCTATGGCGCGCGCATGGATCCGTTCAACGGGGAGCGCGCGGTCCACGAAGGCATCGACATGGTCAGCAAGCTGCGCTCGGAAGTGCTGGCGACAGCACCGGGGACCGTGACCTTCGCTGGCTGGAAAGGCGGTTACGGGCGGGTGGTCGAGATCGACCACGGGCTCGGCATCGTCACCCGCTACGCCCACCTTTATGCCATTAACGTCAAGGTAGGGGATGTCGTCGATTATCGACAGGAGATCGGCAAGCTGGGTAGCTCCGGCCGGTCTTCCGGGCCGCACGTCCATTTCGAAGTCCGTTACAATGGCCGTCCGCTCGACCCCATGGCATTCTTAAAGGCGGGTCGATATGTTTTCAAAGGCTAGCAAGCAAACTTCTTCCAATGCCACGACTGACGGTGTGCGCTCCACGCCGAAGTCATCCGTTCCGTCCATCATCAGCGCCGACCTCCGGATCAACGGCGACCTCATTTGTAGCGGCGACGTCCAGGTCGACGGCTGGGTCGAAGGCGACATCCAGAGCCGTACCGTCGTGATCGGCGAAGGCGCGACCGTGCACGGCGCGGTGCAGGCCGAGAACGTGCGGGTCTGCGGCGTCGTCAAGGGCGAGATCAAGGCAGATACGGTGGTGCTGGAAAAGACCGCCAAGGTCACCGGCGACGTGGCGCACAAGAGCCTCACGATCGCGGAAGGCGCCCAGTTGGAAGGCATGTGCAAGCGCCTCCCGACGCCCGGCGTGACCCAGGTCGTGCTGCCCGCGCCGACTACCTTGGCGCCGCTCGCCAACGGCGACACCAAGCCGCTCGCGGACCGGCTCGCGGCGATCAGCTAACGCTTCAACTGTCATCCCGGGCAGGCCGCGAAGCGGCGTGACCCGGGACCCATGCGATGCGCCAGTGTCGCGGCGATGCCCCATGGGCCCCGGTTCTCGCTACGCTCGGCCGGGGTGACAGCGGAAGATGACCGTCAGCTCGCGCTCTGCAGCGCCTTGCGCAGCATCTCGTCGTCGATGTTGCCCCCGGAGCAGACGATGACGATGCTCTTGGCCGGCTTCGGCGCACGGCCTTGCAGTGCCGCGGCGAGTGCGATGGCGCCGCCGGGCTCCACCACCAGCTTCAGGCGGCGGGCGGCGAAGGCGACGGCGGACAGCGCTTCTTCATCGCTCGCGGTCAGGCCGCCCGACAGCAGGCGCTGGTTGATCGGGAAGGTGATCTCGCCGGGGGACTTCGAGAGCAGCGCATCGCAGATCGATTTCTCGCTGCCCGCATTCTCCAGCCGCTTGCCCGCCGCCAGCGAGCGCGTGGTGTCGTCGAAGCGGGCCGGTTCGCAGGCATAGACCCGCGCCTCCGGATGGCGCGCCTTCACGGCAGTCGCGATGCCGGAGATGAGGCCGCCGCCGCTGGCGGGCGCCAGCACCACGTCGGGCGCGAAGCCCATGCGCGCGAAGTCCTCGGTGATCTCGAGGCCTATGGTGCCCTGGCCGGCGATGATCGCGGGATCGTCATAGGGCGGGACCACGACGTAGCCCTTGTCGCGCGCGATCGATCGCGCGATCGCCTCGCGGTCTTCCTTGTAGCGGTCGTAGAGCTTGACCTCGCCGCCCAGCGCCTTGGTGTTCTCGATCTTGATGCGCGGGGCATCCTCCGGCATGACGATGATCGAAGGCACGCCGAGCAGCGCAGCAGCGGCCGCGACGCCTTGCGCGTGATTGCCCGACGAGAACGCGACCACGCCCGGCACCTTGCCGGCTTCGAGCGCCGACTTGATCTTGTTGTAGGCGCCACGAAACTTGAACGAGCCGGTCACCTGCAGGCACTCCGGCTTGATGAAAGCACGCGTGCCGAGCAGCCGGTCGAGCTCCGGGTAGCGCAGCAGGGGCGTGCGCTGGGCGTGTCCCAGTATCCGCTTGGCCGCCGCTTCGACCTCGGGGAGGCCGGGTGCCGCTACCTGGGAAGCTGCTTGGGGGGCGTCAGAGCTTGTGAGCAATGCCGAGATCCTGTGCGATCCTCAGGTTCGCCGTGCCGTCGTTCAGCCGCGCGCGATAGACCTGGGTGTTTTCGATTATGCGCATCACGTAGTTCCGCGTCTCGTCGAACGGGATCGATTCGATCCAGTCGACGACATCCGTCGAGCGCTGGCGCGGATCGCCGTAGGTCGAGATCCACTCCCGCACCCGGTTGGGCCCGGCATTATAGGCAGCCGCGGTCAGAACGTAAGACCCGCCGAACCGGCTCAGCAACTCGTCGAGATAGACCCGGCCCAGCGTGATGTTGTAGCTGGAATCGGTGGTGAGGCGCTTCTGCGCGTATTTGACGCCAGCCTGCTTGGCGACGCCCTTGGCGGTGCCGGGCATCAGCTGCATCAGGCCCTGCGCGCCGGCGCCGGACACGGCCCCGACGTCGAACGCGCTCTCCTGCCGGATGACGCCGAGCACCAGGGCCGGCTCCGGCTCCTTGCCGCCGGGCAGCTTGATGACCGGATAGAGGAAATCGATCATCTCGGTGCCGCGGGTGCGCGCTTCCTTGGCCACGGCGACCGCGAAGTCCTTGCGGTTGATCTCCATGGCCAGCGCTGCGATCAGCTGGTAGTCCGCCGGCTTGGAGCTCAGCTCCATCAGCTTGGTGAGGAAGAGGCGGGTGCGTTCGTCCTCGCCGAGCGCGTTCAGCATGCGGACCACCCGCACGAATTCGCGCTTGTCGAACAGCTGCTTCTCCTGGACGGTCGGCTTGGCGGTGCCGGACAGCTGGATCTGCCGTCCGTCGTTGAGGTGCGCGGCGGCGAGCTGGCCGTAGAAGCTGGTCTGGCCCTTGGCCGCGGTCTTGTACCAGTCCTGCGACTTGGCCACGTCGCCCATCTGCTCGGCCGCGCGCCCGGCCCAGTAGGCGCCGCGCGACTGCGAGATGACCGAGGTGGTGCCGGCGTAGAGCGCGGTGAAATGCTTCATCGCGGTCGGCGCATCGTTGAGGAAGCGCAGCGCGATCCAGCCCGCCAGGAACTCGCCCTCGGCGAAGGTCTCGCCGTTGTCCGTGCCGTGCGCCGATGCGAGGCGATAGGCCGCGGAGACGTTGCCCTCGTCGAGCGTGCCGCGGCAGGCCTTCTTGAGCTCGGCCCACATCAGGTCGGGCCGTAGCACGCCCTGCGGCGGCGGGTCGAGCAGGGCGGCCGCCTCGTTGAAGCGGTCCTGCTTACGCAGCAGGCGCGCACGCTCGAAGATCAGGCCCGGATCCTTGCGCAGCTCCGCCGGTACGGCATTCACCGCGGCCTGTGCGTCCTTGGCTTCACGCGCCAGCTTCAGCCGCGCCTCCGCCAGCGCCTGGTGGCCGGCATCGACCCGGTCCAGCATGCGCAGCGCCTGGTCGCGCTCGCCGTCCCACAGCAAACGGTCGAGGCGGGTCCAATGCTGCTGCGAGTGCAGCAGGTGGCCGAAGCGCTGCACGAACACCAGCTCGTCGTCCTTGGCGAAATCGAGCTCGATCCAGGCGCGCTGGATCACCTGCTCGGCGCGCTTCTCCTGGCGCGTCGAGATCAACGCGCCGGCCAGCTTGATGGCGCCGTCGGTGGTCGATGGCTCGCGCTCGCCGAACCATTTCAGGATGTCCTGCGGCTTCAGATAGCCCGGCATGGCGCGCTCGGCCTGCTGGGTCAGGGTGTAGCGCAGCGGCCAGTCCGGATTGGCCTTGAGGAAATCGCTCATCTCCTTGAAGTCGCGCCCTGGTCCTGGCCGGGTCAGGTCCAGCCACTGGATGACCTTCGCCGGCAGCGGATCCTTGCCCGATGCGGCGATGCGGCGCGCTTCCTTCCAGCGGTCTTTTTTGACCTGGGCGAAGGCCTGCTTGTAGACCGCGAGGTCACGCGCACTCAGGCCGCTCGACTCCGCGCCGGCGGGGTGATGGTGAGCAAGCAGGAGCGCGGCCGCTCCCAAGACGACCGCGAGAAAACTGAACAAACGCCGCACTTTGGCCCTCATAAGCAACTCTGTAGGCATTTTAACCATAGCCCGCCGCCCGGGCAATTCGCCCGGCGCGGGCCCTGGGCCGGCGATTATGGCAAAGGAAGCCTTAACAGCGTCTTGAAAGCCGGGGGCGGGCATGGCAATTGTCCCCCTCCGTGCGTAACGTCGTCCGTGCGTGGCGTCACAGTTGAGTGGAAGGAAGGGCAAATGGCGAGGTTCCAGGGGTCGATTACCGCACTGATCACGCCCTTCAAGAACGGCGCGGTCGACGAGCAGGGTTTCCAGCGTTTCGTGGAGTGGCAGATCGACGAGGGCATCAACGGCCTGGTGCCGGTCGGCACCACCGGCGAATCGCCGACGCTGAGCCATGACGAGCACAAGCGGGTGGTCGAGCTGTGCGTCGAGGCGGCGCGCAAGCGCGTGCCGGTCATCGCCGGCACCGGTTCCAACTCCACGGACGAGGCCGTCGACCTCACCAGGCACGCCGAGAAGGCCGGCGCTGACGCCGCGCTGATTGTGTTGCCGTACTACAACAAGCCGACGCCGGAAGGGCAGTATCTGCACTTCAAGGCGATCCACGACGCGACCAACTTGCCGATCTTCATCTACAACGTGCCGCCGCGCAGCGCGGTCGACATGACGGTCGAGACCATGGCGCGCCTGGCCAAGCTGCCACGGATCGTCGGCGTGAAGGATGCGACCGCCGACCTTGCGCGCCCGATCCGCACCAAGCTGGCGATCGACAAGGATTTCATCATGCTGTCCGGCGAGGACGGGACGGTGCTGCCGTTCCTGGCGCAGGGCGGCGTGGGCTGCATCTCGGTCACCGCCAACGTGGCGCCGCGCCTGACCGCGGAGCTGCACAAGGCGTGGGCCGAGGGTGATCTCAAGCACGCGATGAAGATCAACGAGCGGCTGATGCCGGTGAACGACGCGCTGTTTTGCGAGACCAGCCCGGGCCCGGTGAAATACGCCGCCAGCGTGCTTGGCCGCGCGTCGGACGAGTTGCGCCTTCCTCTGGCGCCGATCGCCGAGGCGTCGAAGCAGAAGGTGCGCGCGGCGCTGACCAAGGCCGGCTTGCTGAACTGAAGCGCCCCAGAATAGACAGCATGCACTCATGGCCAGAGACCCGGCGACCCAGCGCTTCGCGGCGCAGAACCGCAAGGCGCGCCACGACTACCTGATCGAGGACACGATCGAAGCCGGCATGATGCTGACCGGCTCCGAAGTGAAGTCGCTGCGCCGGGGCAGCGCCTCCATCGCCGAAGCCTTCGCCGCCGAGAACAACGGCGAGTTCTTTCTCTACAATTCCTATTTCCCGGAATACGAGGCGGCCAAGCATTTCAGCCACACGCCGCGCCGCGCCCGCAAGCTGCTGCTGAAGAAGCGCGAGATCAACAAGCTGATCGGCGCCACCCAGCGCGCCGGCATCACGCTGGTGCCGCTCTCGATCTATTTCAACGACCGCGGCATCGCCAAGGTCCAGCTCGGCCTCGCCAAGGGCAAGCGCAAGGCCGACAAGCGCGAAGCCGAGAAGGAGCGCGACTGGAAACGCGAGCAGTCGCGGCTGCTGAGCCGACGCACGCGAGACGATTAGCGCGCTAGGCCTTTGCCTTCTGACGGGCCTTGGCTTGGCTTTCCTTCTTGAGCGGGCGGCTGACCGGGCAGATCTCCTGGACGAAGCCGTTCAGCGTGTTGACCAGGCTGTCCTGCACCAGGCTGTAGCGGATGAACTGGCCCTCGCGCTTGCTGGCGATCAGGCCGGCGCCCTCCAGCAGGCTGAGATGCTTCGAGATCGACGGCTTGGAGATGTCGAACCGCTCGGCGATCTCGCCCGCGGTCAGGTCGGTCGCGGAAAGATAGGCCAGAATCTTGCGCCTGACCTGCGATGCGAGCGCCTCGAAAATCCTGTCCATGCATCGTCACCATTAACTATATTTAGCCAATTGACTAAATATCTAACTCACGATAGATTTAGCCATGTAGCTAACTATCGAATCATATAGCACCGGGAAGGAGTGGCCGCAATGATGATCGCCGCCTATGCCGCGTACGTCGGAATCAGCCTCGCCATCACGTTCTGGGTCGGGCGCAGCCTCAACCGCAACGGCCGGGTGTTCCTGGTCGAGAATTTCGAGGGCCACGAGGCGCTCGCCGACTCGGTTAACCATCTTCTGCTGGTCGGCTTCTATCTCGTGAATATCGGCTTCATTACCCTTGCCCTCAAATACGGGACCAAGCCGACCGACGCAGTCGAGGCAATCGAGTTTCTCAGCACCAAGATCGGCCTCGCGGTTGTCGTGCTCGGCGCCATGCATTTCTTCAACATGATGATGCTGGTCA
>DATEOK010000058.1:0-2820 GCA_035274225.1 Dongiaceae bacterium | reverse complement strand
GCCGGCGACGATCAGGGACTCGATTTCCTCTACCGTGCGGCCCTTGCTGACCGCGACCAGCTGCACGTCCGCCGGGTCGCGCTTGGCAAGCGCCGCGGCCTTGGCAATGCCGTCGAGAATCTGCTGTCGTCGTTCGGCGGGACTGCTCATCTTCACGCGCTATAGGAAGCGGCATGAGCCGCCGCCAGACCATGCCGAAGCAATGGCTGATCATCGTCGATCAGCCGGATTGGTGCGCCATCCAGCGATTGCCGCGAAGAGCCGGGGTGATCGTGCTTAGCCCGCTGACCGCGGCAAATGATCGAAGGCTGCGGAACGTCGCTCGCGCGGGCGATCTGCGCGTCGAATTCGAATGGGCCGGAAAGGGCGCGCGCGTGCACGACATGCGCGAGTTGCGGCAAGCATTGCTTCGCCGGGTGCCGCTGATCCTGCTGTCGCCGCTCTACCCAACCGCAAGCCATCCCGACTGGCACCCGATTGCCCGAATGCGCGCAGCCACCCTCGCAGGCTTAGCCGGCCGCCGGGCGATTGCGCTCGGCGGCATGAATCAGAAGCGCTTCGCGAAAATCGCGCCGCTCGGGTTTATCGCTTGGGCTGGAGTCTCGGCGTTTAGAACTTGAACGCGGTGCCGACGTAAACCGCCTGGCTGTCGCGCCGATCGTCGCGCACGGCCGAAGCGCGGTCGCGCTCGACATTGTACCGGACGCCGCCGGTGAGGGCGATGCGCCGGGACAGCGAGTAAGACGCACCGGCATCGAGCGAGACATTGTCGCCGCGGCGCAGCGCTGCAACCGGATTGCCCGTTTGACGCTCTGCACCAACTGCGACGCGGGTGCTGAGCTTGTTGTTGAGTGAGTAGCTAACGCCGAGGATGGCGCTCTCGCGGCCGCCCGCGGCCGGATCTACGCTCTTCGCCTTGGCGACATCGCCCGCAACGGCGAATCGGCGCCAGCCAACCGCAAGGCCGAGATTGTAGCCGGTCGGGGTCAGGGCGCTGACGGCCGCAGTCGGCAGCGCGGCTTCAGCAACGCTGGTCTGCGCCGGAGCTACCGCACGGGCACGAATCGCAACGCGAACCTGTGACGGCCGGCCCTTCGCCGGCGCGGGCGTGAACTTGAAATCGGTCAGCGCGAGACCCTTGCCCGCGACCGCGGCAGCGAGCTTTGGATCCGCATTGGCGGGAGTGAAGGAGGAGACCGGGTCAAAGCTTAGAGCCACCGGTGCGGCGCGCTTCTTTGCCGGCATCGTCGCGGCGATCGCGGGAGTCAGCACAAGACCGGCCGCGGCGAATACCGCTGCCATCCTGGCTCCCTTACGCTGCGCGACTCTGGACAAAATCTGCTCCTGTTGATGCTGATATAGTCAGAACCCGCCTTGGGTTCCATGAGCGGAATCGATTCCTTCGCGCCCTGTTGCCGACTCAACACAATTTCATCCCACCGCGGCACATGCTTGCGGCCAAGGCTTGACCATCTATAACGCCGCAAAACCCCGTAGTTCGATGTTGAAAGACACCAGATGAACCGCCTGCACACGACTGCTGCCACCATGTTGGTTCTGGCCCTGGCCACGTCCGGGTGCGCTCGCAACCGGAACCTGCCGAGCCAGCTCGCGCCCTCGCAGGTGACGACGCTGGCGATCAATTCCTATCTGTGGCGCGCCGCGGTAGACACGGTGTCCTTCGCTCCTCTGCTGCAGGCGAATGCGCAGAACGGAGTCATCATCACCGACTGGTATGCCAATCCCAAGGCGCCGGGCGAGCGGGTCAAGCTGACTGTCGCCGTGCTTGATCCGGATCTTCGCGCAGACGCGCTGCGCGTCACCGCCGCGCGCCAGGTCAACCAGGGCGGCGCCTGGGTCGACGCGCCGGTCTCGGCCGCGACGGTCCAGAAGCTCGAGGACATCATCCTGACCCGCGCCCGCGACCTCCGCCGCGCCGCCGTCCGAGGCTAGCTCTTCCGACATGAGCAGCCGATTCAACGCGGCTGAAGCCGATCGTCGCTGGCAGGCACGCTGGGACGAGGCGCGCAGCTTTTGCGCCGACAGCAGCAGCGACAAGCCGAAGACCTACGTCTTGGAGATGTTCCCCTATCCATCGGGGCGCATCCACATGGGTCACGTCCGCAATTATACGATGGGCGACGTCATCGCCCGCTATCGCCGGATGCAGGGCCATGAAGTGCTGCACCCGATGGGCTGGGACGCGTTCGGAATGCCGGCTGAGAATGCCGCGATGGAGCGCAAGGTCCACCCGGGCGAGTGGACCTGGGCCAACATCCGGGCGATGCGCGAGCAGCTGAAGCGGATCGGCTTCGCGCTCGACTGGGAACGCGAGCTCGCGACCTGCGATCCCGCTTATTACGGCCACGAGCAGGCGCTGTTTCTCGACCTGTTCGAGGCAGACCTGGTCTATCGCAAGGAAAGCGAGGTCAATTGGGACCCGGTCGACATGACCGTGCTCGCCAATGAGCAGGTCATCGACGGCAAGGGCTGGCGTTCCGGCGCGACAGTCGAGCGACGCAAGCTGTCGCAATGGTTCCTGAAGATCACCGACTTTGCCGACGATCTACTCGAAGGTCTCGGAGGCCTCGACAAATGGCCGGAGAAAGTCCGGCTGATGCAGGAGAATTGGATCGGCAAAAGCCGCGGCCTGCAGTTCCGCTTCCGGCTTGCCGGCCCGGTCGGCGGGATCGACGGGGTCGAGGTGTTCACGACGCGGCCTGACACGATTTTCGGTGCGAGCTTCGTCGCTGTCGCGGCTGACCACCCGATTGCGCAGGCCGTTGCGGCTTCGGATCCTAAGGCTGCCGACTTCATCGC
>DATEOK010000057.1:0-3453 GCA_035274225.1 Dongiaceae bacterium | reverse complement strand
AGCCGACGTCGACGGCTGGTTCATCTGCGGTCCCGGGCCGATGATGGACGCTGCCGAAGGCGCGCTGCTCGACCGCAACGTCCCGAAAGATCGCATCCACATCGAGCGTTTCACTGCCGATCGCCCGTCTGGCGCGATGGCCAAGGAAATGGCGCAGCTCCAGACTCAAGCTGAGGGCGTCACGGTCGCTGTCACGCTTGATGGGCGCACCCGCCGGGTGCCATTTACGGCCGGCAATATCCTCGACAGCGCGCGCGAGGCGGGACTGCCCGCACCGTTCGCCTGCAAGGCCGGCGTTTGCGCGACCTGCCGGGCGAAAGTGACCATGGGCAAGGTGGAAATGGCGGTCCATTACGGCCTGACCGACGAAGAGGTTGCGGAGGGGTATGTGCTGACCTGCCAGTCGGTGCCGGTGGGGGATGGCGTCGCAGTGGATTACGACGCCTGAACCCGCTAATCGCGCATCCATGCTGACGCAGACGCACGCCAAGGCGAAAGGGCTCGCCGATCTCCCGCCGGTTGTGAGTGATTCGCTGCTGGCGCTGATTGCGCTGTGCGACGCCGATCCGCGGCCGGAAAAGATCGACGTCGGCGTTGGCGTGTTCCGCGACGCGGTCGGCAATACGCCGATCCTGAAGGTCATGAAGGAAGCCGAACAGCGCCTGCTCGATACGCAGGTGACCAAGGCCTATCTCGGCAGCGCGGGCGACAAGCGCTTCGCCGAGCTGCTGCGCCCGATCCTGCTCGGCGAGCATGCGAAGGACGAGCGCATCGCGGGATTGCAGACGCCGGGCGGTTGCGGGGCGTTACGGCTCGGGTTCGAGCTGCTGGCAGCAGTCAATCCTTCGGCGCGCGTGCTGGTCGGAACGCCGACCTGGCCGAACCACCCGCCGATCATCCGCTCGGTCAATCTCGAGATCGTCGAATATCCTTATTACGAGCGCGGGCAGGGCGCGATCCGCTTCGACGACATGATGGCGGCGCTGGAAGCCGGCGAGCCCGGCGACATCGCCTTGCTTCACGGCTGCTGCCACAACCCGACCGGTGCGGACCTGGGTGAAGATCAATGGCGCGAGGTCGTGCGCGTCGTCCACGAACGCGGGCTGATGCCGCTGATCGACATCGCCTATCAGGGTTTCGGCCGCGGGCTCGACGAGGATGCGTTCGGCGTTCGGCTGATGTTGTCGTCCTGCGACGAGGTCGTCATCGCGCAGAGTTGCGACAAGAATTTCAGCGTCTACCGCGACCGCGTCGGATCGCTGTGGATGAAGACCGGTTCGGTGGATGCGACGAAGACCGCGATGGCCCACGTGCACCAAAAGGCGCGGGAGATGTGGTCCATGCCGCCCGATCATGGCGCGGCAGCAGTGCACATCATCCTTGAGGATAATGACCTTCGCGAGCGCTGGCTGGTCGAGCTGAAGGCCATGCGCGACCGCATCAATTCGGTGCGCCAGCGGATTGCGTCCGCCGATCCGCGCCTGGCCTTCATCGGGCGCCAATATGGCATGTTCTCGATGCTGCCGCTGTCGCCTGAGCAGGTGCTGAAGCTGCGCGAGGACCATGCGATCTACATGGCCGACAGCGGGCGCTTCAACGTGGTCGGCCTTGGCGACGATCAGATCGACCGATTTACCGCCGCCGTGGTCGGCGCGCTGGGCGCCTGATCATGGCCGATCGCGACCCGGGCCGCGTTTCCGCGGACGTCGACTGGCGCGAGGTCGCGCGGCTGGTGCTGACCAGCAGGGAAATGGACCGGATCGAGGAGCAGGAGCTCGTTCCGGCCAAGAAGGTGCTCTATCAATTTTCCGCGCGGGGCCATGACATGGCGCAGGTGCTGCTGGGCATGCACCTCAAGGATGGCGATGCGGCTTGTGGCTATTACCGTTCGCGCCCGCTGCTGCTGGCGCTGGGTGTGCCGCTGGCGGACGCGTTGGGATCCGGGATGGGGCTGGCGGGCGGTTATTCCGATGGCCGCGATATCGGCGTCGTCTTCAACTACCCCAATCCGGGCGGGGCGCATGCACTGCCGATGTGCGGCGGGGTTGGGGCGCAGTACACGCCGGCGGCCGGCTGGGCGCAGGCGATCGCTTACAAGACCGAGGTCCTCAAGGAAGGGTCAGCAGACGCCATCGCATTGGTGCTCGGCGGAGACGCAAGCTGCGCGACCGGCGGATTTTGGTCTGCGCTAACTATTGCTACAACTCAACAATTGCCGCTGCTCATCTATGTCGAGGATAATGGCTACGGCATCTCCGTTCCGTCTGAATATCAGACACCTGGGAAGGACATTGCCGCCAACCTCGGAAGCTTCTCTGGACTGACGATATTCAACGGCGAGGGGACCGACCCGGTCGAAGCATCACGGCTGATCGAGCAAGCGGTCAGCCATGTCCGCGGTCGCCAGGGACCTGCGTTATTGCGCTTGAGGGTTCCGAGACTGGAAGGACACAGCTTCCAGGACACGCAGACCTACAAGAGCGAGGCGGAGATCGATGACGAATGGGCGCGCGATCCGCTGCCCAAGCTCAAGGCGCAGTGCGCGAAGATGCAGGTTGGCGACGAGGCCTGGGCCGATCTTGAACGTGAGACTTCGTGGGAGGTCCAGGCGGCAGTCGCCGAGGCCGAGGCACGTGGTGTTTCGTCGCCGGAGAATGTGACCAGCCAGGTTTTCTTCGAAGGCGAGCTGCAGCAGGTTGGCGGTCGCGCCGGCCTCAGCCTCGATAGCACGACGGATGAGCCCAAGCCCGTGGGCCAGCGCATCAACATGGTCACCGCGATCCGCCGCGTCCTCGACCAGGAGATCGAGGCGAATCCGCGGGTGCTGGTGTTCGGCGAAGACGTCGGTCCCAAGGGCGGCGTGCATGCCGTGACGCTCGGCCTGCAGGAGAAGTTCGGCGTCGCGCGCGTCTTCGACACCTCGCTCAACGAGGAAGGCATCGTCGGCCGGGCGGTGGGTATGGCGCTCGCGGGACTGATGCCGGTACCGGAAATCCAGTTCCGCAAATATGCCGAGCCGGCGACCGAGCAGATCCACGATTGCGGGACAATGCGTTGGCGCACGCACAATCGCTTCGCGGCGCCGATGGTGCTCCGCGTGCCGGGCGGCTTCTTCAAATGCGGCGACCCGTGGCATTCGATGACCAACGAAGTCGAATTCGTGCACAATCCCGGCTGGAAGGTCGCGGTGCCGAGCAACGCCGAGGATGCGGTGGGGCTGCTGCGCGGATCGCTGCGCGGCAACGACCCGGTGCTCTTCTTCGAGCATCGCGCCATGCTGGACGACAGCTGGGCGCGTCGGCCCTGGCCGGGTGACGGCTACGTGCTGCCGTTCGGCCGCGCGAAGAAGACGCGAGAAGGTGACAAGATCACGATCGTGACCTGGGGCGCGATGGTACCGCGCTGCGAAGCGGCCGCCGAAGGCTTCAGCGCTGATGTAATCGACCTCCGCAC
>DATEOK010000056.1:0-14443 GCA_035274225.1 Dongiaceae bacterium | reverse complement strand
TGCGAAGGTTATCCCTGCCCCCATCATCGACGAGCCGTCCGGAAGCTCGCCGGTCATGACCGAGACCGCGACCTTTGCCGGCGGCTGCTTCTGGGGCGTGCAGGGCGTGTTCCAGCATGTCGAGGGCGTCACCCGCGCCGTCTCCGGTTATGCCGGCGGCGAGGCGGACACCGCCAGCTACCAGGTGGTGGGGCGCGGCGACACCGGTCACGCGGAATCGGTCGAGATCACGTACGATCCCAGCAAGATCAGCTACGGCAAGATCCTGCAGATCTATTTCTCGGTCGCGCACGATCCGACCGAGTTCAACTACCAGGGCCCTGACATCGGCCCACAGTATCGCTCGGCGATCTTCCCGACCAACGAGGAGCAGGCGCGCATCGCGAAAGCCTACATCGCCCAGCTCGACCAGGCCCACGTCTACAGCGACACCATCGTCACGACCATCGAGTCCGGCCGCAGCTTCTATCCGGCCGAGGACTATCACCAGGACTACCTGACGCTGAACCCGACCCAGCCCTACATCGTGATCAACGACCTGCCGAAGATCGAGAACCTGCAGCGCCTGTTCCCGGAGCTCTATCGCGAAGAGCCGGTCCTGGTGATGGCGGGCAAGCCAAGCAATTAGAGATCGTCGCTGGCCTTCAGATAGATCGCCGCGACGGCTTCGATGCCACGCTGATCGTCGCGATCGAACCGCGCCAGCAGCGGGCTGTCGAGATCGAGGACGCCGAAAACACGGCCGTCACGGATCAGCGGCACCACCACCTCCGAGCGCGAGGCGGCGTCGCATGCGATGTGGTCGGCGAAGGCGTGCACGTCCTCGACCAGCATGGTCCGGCGCTGCGCGACCGCCGTGCCGCACACGCCGCGGCCGACCGCGATGCGCACGCTGGCCGGCTTCCCCTGGAACGGCCCCAGCACCAGCTCGTCCGGGGATTTCAGGAAATAGAAGCCGGCCCAGTTCAGATCCGGCAGCGTCGTGAACAAGAGCGCCGCGGTGTTGGCCGCGTTGGCGATCGCATCGCGTTCGCCGCTCAGCAAGCCTTCCAGCTGCTGCGCCAGCTCGTCATAGAGCGCAGCCTTGTCGTCGACCTTGATTGCTTTGGCTTCGAACATTGATCTCGCTCCGCTTGCGAGGCGGCGCCGATGCGTCCTCAGAACGGAATATCGTCGTCCAGATCGCCGCCGCCGGCACCCGCCGGGGCGCGGCCCATGCGTCCGGGGCCGCTGCTGCCGCTGTCGCTGAAGCCGCCGCCGGCATCGTCGCTCTCGCCGGCGCCGCCACCGCCGCGGCCGTCGAGCATGGTCAGCTCGCCGCGGAACTTCTGCAGCACGACTTCGGTGGTGTATTTCTCCTGGCCGGACTGGTCGGTCCACTTGCGGGTCTGCAGCGCGCCTTCGATGTAGATCTTGCTGCCCTTCTTGAGGAAGCGCTCGCACACGTCCACCAGGCGGTCGTTGAACACCACAACGCGGTGCCATTCCGTGCGCTCGCGCCGCTCGCCGCTGTTCTTGTCGCGCCAGCTTTCCGAGGTGGCCAGCGACAGGTTGGCGACTCGCGTCCCGTCCTGGGTCGAGCGGATCTCCGGATCGCGGCCCAGATTGCCGACCAGAATGACCTTGTTGACGCTGCCAGCCATAGCTTCCCTGCCTGTCTTTTCTTGAACCGATAAAGGCGCAGCTTTAGCACCCGGTCAGGAGAACGTAAAGGGATCGCCGCCCACCATTCGGCGCATGACGTGCTAAAATGCACGCCCGGAAGAACGGCATGGAGACCGCAATGGGTGAGCGCGATCAACGCGCTGCGCTGATGGAGACCATGCGCCAGTTCGCCGAGGCATTGGTGGCCGCCGATGCCGCGACTCTGGGGCCGCTGCTTTCCGTCGGCTACCAGCACACCGACCGGTTCGGCAAACTCTGGTCCCGCGACGAATGGCTGGCGCAAATCAGGCCACACCCCAAACCAGCGAAGGCGATGGATTTCGGCCACCACGGCGCCCTGCTCTACGGCAATTTCGGAATCGTGACCGGAATCAGACATTTGCGCGTCGCTGGTGCGCGCGAGGATGAACAGGAGCGTCCGACTGCATTCACCCAGCTTTGGTCTTGGCGGGACGACCGGTGGCTGCGCGAACTATTCCAGGAGACCCCGATCGTCGATCCGGACGCTATTTGAGGCGTCCGCGCCCTCCTGCCAGTTTTTGTCACGACGGCTGTTTAGACTGCACAATAGGCCTGATCCAATTGTCAAAAAACATGCCGGATCAGCGCCTTCCAGCAATGCATTTATGGCGCTTTACAGGCCCGGAGAATCCGGGATAGTCGCACTTCCCCCGAGAGGAAAAAGGCACCTATGGCGACGGCGGGCGATCGGTCGAACAAGACGAATGGCGCGGACCTCTGGACGCACGGCTCGATCTCCGTGCGCGGCGCGAAAGAGCACAATCTCAAGGACATCGACGTCGACATTCCGCGCCAGACGCTGACCGTCATCACCGGCCTCAGCGGCTCCGGCAAGTCCTCCCTCGCCTTCGACACCATCTATGCCGAGGGCCAGCGCCGCTACGTCGAATCGCTCTCCGCCTATGCGCGCCAGTTCCTGGAGCTGATGCAGAAGCCGGACGTGGAATCGATCGAGGGCCTGTCGCCCGCGATCTCGATCGAGCAGAAGACCACGTCGAAGAACCCGCGCTCGACCGTCGGCACGGTCACCGAGATCTACGACTACCTGCGCCTGTTGTTCGCGCGCATCGGCATCCCCTATTCGCCGGCGACCGGCCTGCCGATCGAGAGCCAGACCGTCAGCCAGATGGTCGACCGAATCCTCACGCTGCCCGAGGGTACCCGCATCTACCTGCTGGCGCCGATCGCGCGCGGCCGCAAGGGTGAATACAAGAAGGAGTTCATGGACCTGCAGAAGCGCGGCTTCCAGCGCGTGCGGGTGGACGGCAAGCTCTACGAGATCGGCGAGGTCCCCGCTCTCAACAAGAAGCTGAAGCACGACATCGAGGTGGTGGTCGACCGCCTGGCGGTGAAGCCCGACCTCGGCACCCGTCTGGCAGACAGCGTCGAAACGGCGCTTAGTCTCAGCGAGGGTCTGCTCTTCGTCGACCCTGCCGACAAGGGCGAGCGCATCATCTTCTCCTCACGCTTCGCCTGCCCGGTCTCGGGCTTCACCATCGACGAGATCGAGCCGCGGCTGTTCTCCTTCAACAACCCGTTCGGCGCCTGCCCGGTGTGCGACGGCCTCGGCAGCAAGCTCTATTTCGAGCCCGAGCTGGTGGTGCCCGACGAGAAGAAGTCCTTGCGCGGCGGCGCGATCGCGCCGTGGGCCAACTCGTCCTCGCAATACTACATGCAGGCACTGGAGAGCCTGGCCAAGCACTACAAGTTCAGCCTGACCCTGCAGTGGCAGGAACTGCCCAAGAAAATCCGCGACATCGTCCTGTTCGGCTCCGGCGAGGAAGCCGTGACCATGAGCTTCGACGACGGGGTGCGCAGCTACAAGACCACCAAGCCGTTCGAAGGCGTCATCACCAACATGGAGCGGCGCTTCCGCGAAACCGATTCATCCTGGGTGCGCGAGGAACTGGGTCGGTTCCAGGCCACCTCGCCCTGCGAGGCCTGCAACGGCCTACGCCTGAAACCCGAAGCCCTGGCGGTCAAGATCGACGGCCTCAACGTCGCCCAGGTGACCGAGTTCTCCATCCTGCAGGCAGGCGAGTGGTTCGGCGCCCTCGGCGGCAAGCTCTCCGCCAAGCAGAAAGACATCGCCCAACGCATCCTGAAGGAAATCAACGAGCGCCTCGGGTTCTTGAACAGTGTCGGCCTGGAATACCTGACCCTCAGCCGTGCCTCCGCTACCCTCTCCGGCGGCGAGAGCCAGCGCATCCGGCTCGCCTCGCAGATCGGTTCCGGCCTCACCGGCGTGCTCTACGTCCTGGACGAGCCGTCGATCGGTCTGCATCAGCGGGACAACGACCGGCTGCTGGCGACGCTGCAGCGGCTGCGCGACCTCGGCAACACCGTGCTGGTGGTCGAGCATGACGAGGACGCCATCCGCCACGCCGACTATCTGATCGACATGGGCCCGGCCGCCGGCATCCATGGCGGCCATGTGGTGGCCAAGGGCACGCCGGCCGAGGTCATGCGCTCCGACAGCCTGACCGCGCAGTATCTGAGCGGCCGCAAGGAGATCCCGGTGCCCGGCGAGCGCCGCCAGGGTTTCGGCAAAGAGGCCAAGATCAAGATCGTCGGCGCGCGCCACAACAACCTGAAGAACATCACGGCCGAGATGCCGCTCGGCGTCTTCACTTGCGTGACCGGCGTTTCGGGCGGCGGCAAGTCGACCCTGGTGATCGAGACGCTGTACAACGCGCTCGCCAAGCGCCTGCACGACGCCCGCACCCATCCGGGCGCCCACGACAAGATCGAGGGCATCGAATATCTCGACAAGGTCATCGACATCGACCAGTCGCCGATCGGCCGCACCCCGCGCTCGAATCCGGCGACCTATACCGGCGCCTTCACCCCGATCCGTGACTGGTTTGCTGGCCTGCCGGAGGCCCAGGCGCGCGGCTACAAGGCCGGCCGCTTCTCCTTCAACGTGAAGGGCGGCCGCTGCGAGGCCTGCGAGGGCGATGGCGTCATCAAGATCGAGATGCACTTCCTGCCCGACGTCTATGTCCAGTGCGACCAGTGCAAGGGCAAGCGCTACAATCGCGAAACCCTGGAAATAACTTTCAAAGGCAAGTCGATCGCCGACGTCCTTGAGATGACAGTTGAGGAAGGCGTGGAGTTCTTCCGCGCCGTCCCGGCGATCCGCGACAAGCTTGCCATGCTGGAGCAGGTCGGCCTCGGCTACATCCATGTCGGCCAGGCCGCGACCACCCTGTCGGGCGGCGAGGCCCAGCGCGTGAAGCTGGCCAAGGAGCTGTCGCGGCGGGCGACCGGCCGCACGCTCTACATCCTGGACGAACCGACCACTGGCCTGCATTTCGAAGATGTGCGAAAGCTTCTCGAAGTGCTGCATCAACTGGTGGACCAGGGGAACACCGTGATCGTCATCGAGCACAATCTCGAGGTCATCAAGACCGCCGACTGGATCGTCGACCTCGGCCCCGAGGGCGGCGACAAGGGCGGCCGCGTGGTGGCAGCGGGGACGCCGGAACAGGTGGCGGAGACTCCCGCCTCCTACACCGGCAAGTATCTCGCCCCCTACCTTGCTCCCAAGCGCGGCGCACGGCGGGCGGGCACCCGTGGCCGGTAAGCGACCGATCATCATCGACACCGATCCGGGGATCGACGACGCGCTCGCCATTTTCCTCGCCTGCGCGTCGCCGGAACTGGAGATCCGCGCCGTCACGACGGTCGCCGGCAATGTCGGCATCAACCGGACCACGCGCAACGCGTCGGCCCTGGTCGCCCTTGCCGGCAAGCCGAACATCCCCGTCTTCCGCGGCGCCGAGAAGCCGCTGGCCGGGACGTGGAGCACGATCGAAGACATCCACGGCCAGAACGGCATCGGCGGCGCGATCATTCCCGACGGCCCGAACGGCAGCCGGGGACCTGCCGTCGAGGCCCTGATCGAGATCCTGTCCGCGGCCCAGCCCAACAGCCAGACCGTCGTGCTGCTCGGCCCGCAGACCAACCTGGCGCTCGCCCTCGAGCAGCAGCCGGACATCGTGCGTGGCATCAAGGAGATCGTGCTGATGGCGGGTTCGCTCGACCCCGAGAACGGCAATTCCTCGCCCTACGCCGAGTTCAACGTGCATGTCGATCCCGCCGCCGCGCACAAGGTGCTGGCGTGCGGTCGCCCGATGTTCTGGGCGCCGCTGGAGGTTGCCCGGCAGGCCAGCGTCGATCGGATGTGGATCGACCTGCTGCGCGCCACCGACCGCCCCTGCTGCAATGCCGGCGCCGACATGCTCGAGTTCTACATGAAGTCGTTCAAGAGGCCGGCTGCGGCGCTCTACGATCCGCTGGCCGTGATGTGGCTGGTCGCGCCCAACCTGTTCGACGTCGCCACGACCACGCTCGAGATCGAGACTGCCGATGCCGAGCGTGCCGGCCAGACCCGCTTCAAGCTCGGCGAAGGCGACGGCAACATACGGGTCGCCGTGTCCTGCGACGCCGACCGCGTCCGCACGCTTTTGCTGGAGCGACTTGCTCAGCTCTAAGAGTCCATCGGGGGAACCGCATGTACAAACTGTATTTCGCGCCGGGCAGTGCCGCCATGGCGCCGCACGCCATGCTCGAGGACATCGGCGTGCCGTTCGAGCTGATCAAGGTCGATACCAAGACCGGCGAGCAACGGAGCCCAGGCTATCTGAAGCTCAATCCGCACGCCCGCGTGCCGACCCTCATCTATGACGGCGACCGGGTGATGTACGAGTCGACGGCCGTCTGCCTGTTCCTGGCGGACCGTCATCCTGACATTCCCTTCGTGCCGAAGGCCGATAGCAAGGACCGCGCCCGCTTCCTGCAATGGATGGCGTACCTCACCAACACGGTGCAGGAGTCCTGCATGCACTGGTGGCACCCGGAAAAGTTCGTCGATGGCGAGCGCGAGCAAGCCGCGGTCAAGCGCAAGGCCGAGCAGCGCACGCCCGATATGTTCCGCTTCCTGGACGGCGAGCTCGCCAAATCCGGCCCCTATCTCTGCGGCCAGACCTTCTACGTCTGCGACTACTATGCCGCGATGCTGGCGCGCTGGACCCGTGCCATGGCGACGCCGGCGCATACCAATCCCAACGTGAACAAGCTGATCCGCGCCGTCATGCAGCGCCCCGGCTATGCGGGCATGCTGAAGGCCGAAGGGATCGAGCAACCGGTCTAGGGAGCAAGGAGACAGCGCATGTACAAGCTCTATTGGTCACCGGCCAGCGCCAACATGACGCCGCATGCGATGCTGGAAGACATTGGCACGCCGTACGAGCTGATCAAGGTCGATACGTCGAAAGGCGAGCAACGCAGCCCCGCCTATCTCAAGCTCAACCCGCACGCCCGCGTGCCGACGCTGATCTATGACGGCGACAAGGTCCTCTACGAAACGACCGCGATCGCGCTGTTCCTGGCAGAGCGCCACCCCGAATTCGGCTTCGCACCGAAGATGGATAGCCCCGATCGCCCGCTGTTCCTGCAGTGGTTGGCCTATCTCACTAACACGGTGCAGATCGCGCTGATGCATTGGTGGCACCCCGAGAAAATCATCGACGGCGCCGACCGGCAGGCCGCGCTCAAGGCCAAGACGGAGCAGCGGACGGGCGAAATATTCCGCTTCCTCGATGAGCACCTCGCCAAGTCCGGCCCCCATCTCTGCGGCCGGACCTTCTACGTCTGCGACTACTACGCGGCGATGCTGGCGCAGTGGACCGAGTTCATGGCGGCTCCTGCCCACCTCAACCCGCACGTCAACACGCTGATACGCCTGGTGATGCAGCGGCCAGGCTATGCGCGCATGCTGAAAGCCGAGGGCATCGAACAGCCGGTCTAGGAGGCCTGCGATGAAGGGTCATTGCCTGTGCGGCCAGGTGCGGTTCGAGTTCACCGGGTCGCCGCTGTGGTGCGGCCATTGCCATTGCGACAGCTGCCGGTGCGCCACCGCTTCGCCGTTCACCACCTGGATCGGCGTGCGCAGGGACGCCTGCCGTTTCACCGGCGTCGAGCCTGTCGTGCGCCAATCTTCGCCGGGTGCCCGCCGCTCGTTCTGTCCCACCTGCGGCTCGCCGGTCGCGTTCGAAAGCGATCGGTATCCGGACGAGACGCACCTCTATGCCTCACTCCTCGATCACCCGGACGATGCGGAGCCGCAGTTCCACGTGCACGTGGCAGAGAAATTACCCTGGGTCGCGCTGGCCGACCGCCTGCCGCAATACCCGCGCAGCAGCAACTAGGCCATGGACGATCGATTGCACATTCGCCAAGCGCAGGAGGTCGATCTACCAGCGCTGCAAGAGCTCTATCGCCATCTCACTGGGAAACACGACCGTTGTTCGCCTGACGAGGCGATCGGTATCCTTCGGAAGTTCCTGCTCTATCCCGGTAGCGCAATCCTGGTCGGCACGGTCGGGGATGAACTCGTCACCAGCTGCACGCTGGTGGTCATTCCGAACCTGACGCGGGGCGGCAGGCCTTATGCGCTGATCGAGAACATGGTCACGCACGCGGACTGGCGAAAGCGCGGCTTCGGCACCGCCGTCCTCAAGGTCGCCACCGAACGAGCGTGGAACGAAGGCTGCTACAAGGTGATGCTGATGACCGGATCCAAGAATCCCGGGACGTTGGCGTTCTACGAAGCCGCCGGCTTCGAACAGACCAAGACCGGATTCCAGATCAGGCGTTACCCGCCGTGCTCGTGATCTCTAATCGACGAACTGCACGCCGACCAGGTTGTCCTTGGCCCAGCGCAGGCTGCATTGGCGGACCGGCATGCCGGTGATGTGCAGCTCGAAGGCGTGCGGGAGAAGCCGCTGGCCGCCGATCTCCAGGCGGGCTCCGCCGTCGGAGATGTTGCGCAACTTGCATTCGACGCTGCCGCCTGCGTAGACAATGCGCCCGCTCTTCAGCGCAGTGCGGCGGGCCTCGCGGCCGCGTCGTTCATCGGAAGGATGGGATGGATCGTCGGTCATGGCCAGCCGCCGCTACTTGTCCTCCGCCACAAACCGCACGCCGATGATATTGTTCCGGACCCAGCGCCGCTCGCATTTGCGCACCGGCTGGCCCGTCACGTGCAGTTCGAAGGAATCGGGCACCGCCTGGCGCGGCCCAAACTCCAGGCGCGCGCCGTCGGGCGACAGGTCGCGCACCCGGCACACCAGCACGCCCTTGCCGTTGTTGAAGACGACCTTCGCGCCCTTGAGGACGGTCTTGCGATCCTGGCCGCGTCGCGTGTCTTGTGGGCTGCCTTGATCGTCGGTCATGGCGCCCGGCCCCGGCCTACTCGTTGTCGTCCAGGAAACGGACGCCGAAGAAATTGTCCTTGGCCCAACGCACTTCGCAGCGATAGATCGCGCCGTTCTGCATCTGCAGATCGAAGGTGCGCGGCAACATCTGCCGGCTGGCGAACTCCAGCTTGGCGCCGCCGTCGGACAAATCGAGGATGGTGCAGTCGATCAGGCTCTGCCGGTCGTTGAAGAACACCCGGGCCGCCCGCAACATCTTCTTGCGGACGGACGAACGGCGATCGGCAAACGGATCGTTTTCGGTATTCATGCGGTGCTCTCGGCGGGCCGCGCTGCCACCCCTTCGACTTCCACCAGCAGCTCCGGCGCCGCCAGCCCCGCCACGATCATGAGCGTGCTCGCCGGCGCGATGGTCCCCAGCATTCGGTCGCGGATCTGCCGATAGGCCGCGACATCGCCCGGCCGGGTGATCAGAACGGTCACCTTCACCAGATCCTGCAGATCGAAGCCCGACTCGCGGATGCAAGCGATGAGATTCTGGAACGCTAGCTCGGCCTGGGCCTCGAAGTCCTTGGGAACCTTGCGGTCGCGGTCGGCGCCGACCTGGCCCGAGATGTACAGCCAGCGATAACCTTCCGGCGCGATCACCGCATGGGAATATCGACTGAAAGGCGCCACGACGCTCGCCGGATTCAGGCGTTTCAACATGGATACCCGAGTCCCCTTTGGCCTCAGATGATTGGCGGATTTGCCCCGCTTGTCCATTGTCATGGAGGCTATTGGTTACAAAAACCTGAATTTGCCCGTGGGGTTGCCCCAAATGAGCCCTTGAGGGGCGCCCGCCCAACCATTATCAGACGCCCCATGACCACCGCCCATTCCAGTCCCGTCCACGTCATCGGCGCCGGACTCGCCGGCAGCGAGGCGGCCTGGCATCTCGCGCAGGCCGGCGTTCCCGTCGTGCTCCACGAGATGCGCCCGCTGCGCCCGACCGAGGCGCACCAGACAGAGAACTGCGCCGAGCTGGTCTGTTCCAACTCGCTGCGCTCCGACGATGCCGAGAACAACGCGGTCGGCCTGCTGCATGAGGAGATGCGCCGCGCCGGCTCGCTGATCCTCAGCTCAGCCGACGCGCACCGGCTGCCGGCCGGCGGAGCCCTGGCGGTCGACCGCGACGGCTTCTCGCGCGCGGTCACCGAGCGCCTGGCCGGCCATCCGCTGGTGGAGTTGAGCCGCGGCGAGATCGCTGGCCTGCCGCCGGAGGCGTGGGACAGCGTGATCGTCGCCACCGGCCCCCTCACCTCGCCCGCGCTCTCGGAGGCGATTCGAGGTCTCACCGGCGAGAGCGCGCTCAGCTTTTTCGACGCCATCGCCCCGATCGTCTATCGCGAGACGATCGACATGGACAAAGCCTGGCTGCAGTCGCGCTACGATGACGGCGGTGCGGGTGGCGACTACATCAACTGCGCGCTGGAGAAGCCGGAGTATCTCGCCTTCATCGATGCGCTGCTGACCGGCGAGAAGGGCGTCTTCAAGGAGTGGGAGACCGACACGCCGTATTTCGAGGGCTGCCTGCCGATCGAGGTGATGGCGGAGCGTGGCCCCGCCACCTTGCGCTTCGGGCCGATGAAGCCGGTCGGCCTCACCAACCCGCGCGCCACCCGCCCGCCCTATGCCGTCGTGCAGCTGCGCCAGGACAATGCGCTCGGCACCCTCTGGAACATGGTCGGCTTCCAGACCAAGCTGAAGCATGCCGAGCAGGTGCGCATCTTCCGCACCATCCCCGGCCTCGAGCGCGCCGAGTTCGCGCGCCTCGGCGGCCTGCACCGCAACACCTTCATCAACTCGCCCAAGCTGCTGGATGAAAAGCTGCGGCTGAAGGCGATGCCGCGCCTGCGCTTTGCCGGCCAGATCACCGGCGTCGAGGGTTACGTGGAGAGCGCGGCCATCGGGCTGCTCGCCGGCCGTTTCGCCGCCGCCGAGCGCCTCGGTGTCGCCGTGGTGCCGCCGCCCGCCACCACCGCGCTCGGCGCGCTGCTGCGCCACATCACGGTCAACGCCAACAGCGCCAGCTTCCAGCCGATGAACGTGAATTTCGGCCTGTTCCCGATACTGCCGGAGCCGGAAGGACTGACCCGCGGCGAAGTGCGCGAATGGAAAGCGCAGCGCAAGCCATTGATGTCGCGGCGGGCACTGAGCGACCTGTCGGGCTGGCTGAGCAAGAGCGCCGAATAGGCGCTACATGCGCTCGACGCCGGCGTTCATGTATTTGAAGGCGTAGGATTCGCCGACGCAGGTGCCGAACTTGGTGTCGTCATCCTTGTATTCGGTGCAGGGATCGAGATCGCTGGCGCTGAGAGCCAGCGCCTCGGTCATGCGCCCTATGAAGCAGTCGAACGGATCGCTGGCCGAACCGGTGCTCAGGCAGTTGCGCAGTTGCTCGAGGACGAGTTGCCGCATCATCAGGCGCGCCGTGTCCTCCGGGGCAGCCCAATCGAAGGGTACTGCCGACTTGTCGGCGAGCTTGGATCGGATTTCCTGGCCCATGCCACCGAACATGATGCACTTGTAGTCCTCATTCATGTCGTCCTGCGGCTTGCATCGGCTCCGCAAAGTGCCGTCTCGGTCAAAGCCGACCAGGGCGCGTTCGTGGAAGCACCCGCGCATTTCGGCCTCGGTGTCGGCATCCATGCACTTGGTCCACATCCGGTCCATCATGGTGAGCATCATGTCCTTCACCTTGGTCTTGAAGAACGGGCTCGGTTCGTAGTCTCGCTCGACATCCGCCTCGGCCGCGGCCAGGGCGTCGGCCAACGGATCATACTTAGCGGCGGCGGAGTTTCCGCCGCCTGATTGTTGGCAGGCAGTCAGCGCCATGGCGACCGCAAACGCGATGATTGCCCGCATCGTGATCATCCCCGAAATTCCCCAAGATCCGATCGTACCGTTAGTCCTATTCGGTCAGTCGGAGACAATCAACCGAAGGTTCAAGGAATTGGTGAATGTCAGCGGCTCAGAATGGCCTTGGCCGCCCGGTACATCGCCGCGTCGTGGGCGTCGACGATGCACGCGCCTCGTTCCTCCAGCGTCTGACGCATGGCGCAGTTTGCCGCCACCACCGCGCCCAGATCCAGCATGCGCGCGCTTTCGCTGGTGAAGCAGGAGTTGCCCGGTTGCTCGGGCTTGCCATGGCAGCGCTCGGTCAGCACGTCGTTCAGCTTCTTCAGGGCCGCCTCGTGGGACTTCTCCGGTTGCGACCAATCGAAGTCGGTGTCCGGGTTGCCGCCCATTGCCAGCAGCCAGTCCACACCGGAGCGGCCGAACTCGACGCAGCTGCGCACCGCCTTGAGATCCGGCTGGCCGCGGCAGTGGCCGGCCAGGAACCCATAGCGGTCGAACGCCTTCAGCATGCGCGCGCTGACGCAGGCCTCCCAGTCGATGTCGGGATCGCCGCTGCACTGCTCCGTTTCCGCCGCGACCACTTCATTGGCAAGAATGTCGACCGGCGCGCGCGATTGGCCGGCGGGCAAAGACGAGACGTATTCAGGCGTGGTTGCATTGTCGATGCTCGCCTGCTGTGGCGGAGACGTCTCGCCGGGCAGCTGGTCGTCGGGCCAGTAGCATCCGTTCAGGGTAACAAGCATGGCGAGCGCAACGGCCCGCCATCGAAGGTTGGGTATCGAAGCCGCGCAAGACAGAAAGCAGTCCTCCGCAATGCCGAGCCATTGGCTTGGCATCCACGAGCTCCGACTCAGCGCATGACAAGCAGCGGGGAAGCCTAGCGGAGACGCTTGCCGCAGGCAAACGCGCTAGACGTTGCTGTCCGGAACCGCCGCCTTCTTCTTCGCCATGAAGGCCTGCAGCGCCTCGTCGATCGCGGGATCGAGCGCCGGGGCTTCGTATTCCGCCAGCATCTTCTTGTAGAGCTTGTTGGCGCGCTGGGCGGCATCCTGCCGGCCTTCCGCTTCCCACTGCTCGAAGCTGTTGTTGTCGGCGATCGACGAGCGGTAGAACGCGGTCTCGAAATTCGCCTGGGTGTGGGCGCAGCCGAGGAAGTGGCTGCCCGGGCCGACCTCGCGGATGGCGTCGAGCGCCTGGCCGTTCTCGGAGAGATCCACGCCCTTCGCCAGCACCTGCATCATGCCGAGCTGGTCGGCATCCATCACGAACTTCTCGTAGCCGGAGGCGAGGCCGCCTTCCAGCCAGCCGGCGCCGTGCAGCACGAAGTTGGTGTTGGCGAGCAGGGTCGGCAGCAAGGTGTGCGCGCTCTCGTACGCCGCCTGGGCGTCCGCGGTCTTGGAGCCGCACAGCGAGCCGCCGGTGCGGTACGGGATGCCGAGGCGCCGCGCCAGCTGGCCGCACGCGAACGAGACCAGGGTCGGCTCCGGCGTGCCGAAGGTCGGCGCACCAGACTGCATGGAGATCGAGCTGGCGAACACGCCGAAGATCACCGGCGCGCCCGGCCGATAGAGCTGGCAGGTGCCCGCGCCGGCCAGCACTTCCGCCAGCACCTGGGCGATGGTGCCGGCCGCCGTCACCGGGCTCATCGCGCCGGCGAGGATGAACGGCGTGGTGATGCAAGCCTGGTTGGCGCGGGCATAGACCTTCATCGCGCCCAGCATCGTGCCGTCCCATACCATCGGCGAGTTGGCGTTGATCAGGCTGGTGATGACGGTGTTCTTGTCGAGGAAGTCGGCGCCGAACACGATCTTCGCCATCTCGACGGTGTCAGCGGCGCGCTCCGGCTGGGTGACCGAGCCCATGAACGGCTTGTCGCTGTACCTGATGTGTGAATAGACCATGTCGAGGTGACGCTTGTTCACCGGCAGGTCCACCGGCTCGCACACCGTGCCGCCCGAATGGTGGATCGAGGGCGACATGTAGGCCAGCTTCACGAAGTTGCGGAAGTCCTCGATGGTCGCGTAGCGGCGTCCGTCATCGAGGTTGCGCACGAACGGCGGGCCATAAACCGGCGCGAACACCGTGTTGTTGCCGCCGATGGTGACGTTGCGATCCGGGTTGCGCGCGTATTGCACGTATTCGCGCGGTGCCGATTTCTGGATGATGGAGCGCGGCAGGCCCTTGGGGAAGCGGATGCGGGTGCCCTTTACGTCGGCGCCGGCCTTCTTCCACAGCTCGATCGCTTCCGGCTCGTCGCGGAACTCGATGCCGACTTCCTGCAGGATGGTGTCGGCGTTGTTCTCGACGATCTGCAGCCCCTCCTCGCTCAGCACCTCGTAGATCGGGATCTTGCGGGCGATGAACGGGTTCTGCACCAGCTTCGGCTTGTTGCGGAGATGGCGCCGCGCCTCGGCGCCGCCGCCGCCACGACCGCGGCGACCGCCGCCCTGTTCCGCGCTGGATTCTGCGATGGCCATAGACCTGCCTCTTTGTGACGAAAAACGACTGCCGGCGGCCCATCTGGACTCCAGCCGGAAATGCCGCCATTTCGTCACTGGAGGCCGGTTTCCTCTAGCGGATGAGCGACAGGCGATACCCTTTTCGCGCCCCCTCCCCGGGTGCAAAATGGGCTGTTT
>DATEOK010000055.1:0-4571 GCA_035274225.1 Dongiaceae bacterium | reverse complement strand
GCCTTGTCACGGAACAGCGGTACCAGCCTTCCGTCTTCCAGCAGCGGATCGATGATCGGCCGTCGGCCGATGCCAATTCCAACCCCGTCGAGCACGGCCGGCACCACCAGTTCCGACGAACTCAGCGTGATCATCTTGGATGCTCGCGGCGGCTGCAAGCCGTGCGCGCCGCACCATTCGGTCCACTCATCGGGATGGAGCGCATTGGCGATTATGCGGCTGGTCTTCAGGAGGTCTGCGGGATCCTTGCCGCGATTCCGGCGCAGGAACTTGGCGCTGGCGACAGGAAAATACAGTTCCGGCATCAGCCGGCGCACTTCGACGTCGCGCCACTGCCCCGCGCCGTAGCGAATCGCGAGGTCGATCTGCTCGCGCACAAGATCGCACAGCCGGTTGGTCGCGATTACCTGCAGATCGATCGAGGGATGGTGCTCTTGCAGCTTGGCAAGCCGCGGCATCAGCCAGAAGGCCACGACCCCGGTCGGCGCGGTGATGGTGACGCGTTGCCGGCGCGGCGCAGCAATCATGTCGCTGGTCGCCGCCTGGATCGCCGCCAGCGCCGGACGGATCGCGCGATGGAAGCGTGTGCCGGCTGCAGTCAGCCGCAGCTCGCGCCCCTGCCGCTCGAACAGGGCGACACCAAGAAACTCCTCCAGCCGTTTGACCTGGTGGGAAACCGCCGATTCGGTGAGCCCGAGCTCCGCGGCGGCGGCGCGCAGCCGCCCCGAGTCCGGCGCTTCCGCGGCGGCGAAGAACGATTTCAGCGGCGCAAAGGGCGGGAACCTCATCGGACAACATTTGAACTTTCTTCAAGTATCGATGCAAGCAAATTCGCTTATTTCTCCCGCTGGATGCGTTCAGATTGACCAAGACGGTTGGTGGCCTGCGTGAACCCGCGCGGGCCATTTTTTCACACATTCAGGACGGCCCCATGACCAACGGTATCAAAGCCCTGACGCCAACGACGCGCCGTGCTGTGCGCCGCATCACTCTCGGAGGCGGAACGCTGAACCAGGGCGGCGCTGCGGCCGACTGACCGCTACCAATCAACGATCGCACCACTCCCCTTCAAACCATTCTTGCGACCCAACCGGCAATCGCCGGGCCAATCACTTCACACACAGACAGGAGAATACCAATGGCCAAGAATTTCGAGGATTTCGGCTTCTATGAGATCAACGGCGGACCCGCAAACAACGTGCTCTACGATATTCCCTATGGCACGGAGATCTACGGCATGGGCGGCAACGACGTGATCGTCGCCGACAAGAACGACAGATACTGGAGCGGCTTGTTCTATGAGTATTTCGACGACATTTTCCACGGCGGCAGTGGATCGGATACGGTGACGTACGTCCTGTCCGAAAAGGCTGTCACCGCGAACCTCGATACCAACGTCGTGTACCGTTACGCGGGCAACGCGGTCCAGTCGACCGACTACCTGGACAGCATCGAGAATCTGACCGGCTCGAAACTGGGCGACACGATCTACGGCTCGAGCGGCGTCAACGACCTGCGCGGGGGCGGCGGCAACGACCTCGTCTACGGCCTTGCCGGCAACGACCGCATCTGGGGCGACAGCGGCAACGACACGCTTGGCGGCGGCGACGGCAACGACGCGGTCGACGGCGGCACCGGCAACGACGATATCGAAGGCGCGTTGGGCAACGACACGCTGACCGGCGGGGACGGCGAGGACACGCTGCACGGCGCCGGCCAGAACGACGTGCTGAAGGGCGGCGGCCACAACGACCAGCTGTTCGGCCAGTCCGGCGACGATCGCCTGGAAGGCGGATCGGGCACTGATCTGCTGGACGGCGGCGAGGGCGCTGACACCGCGGTCTATACCGGCGCCGGCGCAGTCAACATCGACCTCACGGTCGGAACCGCGACCGGCGCCTGGGGCAGCGACACGCTGGTCAGCATCGAGCGGATCGAGACCGGAAGCGGCAACGATCAGATCCTGGCAGGCGATGGCGGCCTCTGGTTGTCCACCGGCGCCGGCAAGGACCTGATCTTCGGGTCCGAGGAGGACGATATCGTGTATTCGGGAAGCGGCCGCGACCTGGTGTACGGCTACGGCGGCGATGACGAGGTCCATGGGAGCACCGGCAGCGACGTCCTCAACGGTCTCGACGGCGACGACAAGCTTTATGGCGACAATGACCAGGACGAGATCAACGGCGGCGCCGGCGATGACGCGCTGTATGGCGGCGCCGGCAGCGACCTGATCCGCGCCGGGGACGGCTTCGATACCATCAACGGCGGAACTGGCCCTGACCTGATCGTCTGGGGCAATGGCGATGGCGGGGTCGACACCATCGTCGGCTTCAATGTCAACGAGGACAAGCTGTGGTTCGAAGAGGGTTTCTTCAAGCACGACGCGATCGGTCCGATTGTGCTCGAAGATGTACTGGAGGTCATCGACAGCGGACCGGACGCCATTCTCGGCGCCAACACGGCCGAAAGCGGCTGGACCTACCTCGCCGTGCTCACCAATGTCGATGCCAACGCCTTGAGCGCGAGGATCGCCAATGGCAGCATCGTGCCGTTCTCGACGGGCGACCTCGGCGACCTGCTCGGCTGAAGCATTTGCGCCGGCTCTCCGATCTTCGGCGCAAGCCGAAGATCGGAGCCTTTTTCCGCTTGGAGCCCGCTGTGTCCGGTGTATGGTGGCGCCCCATCGAACGGATCCGCCGGAAAGCAGCACCATGACCAAGCGCAAGATCGCCATCATCGGCCTCGGCAAGATCTCACAGGACCAGCACGTGCCGGTGATCGGGGCGAGCGATGCGTTCGAGCTTGCGGCCATTGTCAGCACCCGCGGCCTCGGCCACGGCAGCGTGCCGGTCTTCAAGACGCCGGCCGAGCTCTATCGCGCGCTGCCGGAGATCGGCGTGGTCGCGGTCAACACGCCGCCGGGCGTGCGCCATGGGATCACGCACGAGGCGCTCGCCGCCGGCAAGGATGTGCTGCTGGAAAAGCCGCCGGCGACCACCTTGTCGGAGCTGGCCGACCTGGAGGAATTCGCCAAGGCGAAAAGCCGCGTGCTGTTCGCGACCTGGCACTCGATCTTCAACCCCGCCGTCGACGAAGCGCGCGCGCTGATCGCCAAGGTGGGGCTGCGCTCGCTGCACATCGAGTGGCGCGAGGACGTGAAGAAGTGGCACCCCGGCCAGGACTGGGTGTGGGAGCCGGGTGGCTTCGGCGTGTTCGATCCGGGCATCAACGCGCTCTCGATCCTGACGCACATCCTGCCCAGCACCGCGTTCGTGAAGAGCGCCGAGCTCACCTACCCCGCGAACCGGCAGACGCCGATCGGCGTCAAACTCACGATGTCCGATGCCAAAGGGACCGCCCTCACCGCCGACTTCGACTGGCGCGAGAAGGGCGATGAGAAATGGCACATGATGCTGACGCTGGCCGATGGCCGCCCCGCGCGCCTGTTCAAGGGCGGCTGCGCGCTCAGCGTCGACGGCAAGACCGTGGTCGAAACGCCGAGCGAAGAATATCAGCGCATCTATCGCCGCTTTGCCGAACTGCTCGAAGCGCGGCGCAGCGACGTGAATCCGGCACCGCTCCGCATCGTCGCCGACGCGATGCTGCTGGGCCGCCGCCTGACGACCGACGCGTTCAATTGGTAGCGCCTGGCGCTTCGCTCGCGTTCGCCCCCGCGGTCGACTCTGGGCTGAGGCTGGCTTTCTTGAGGCGCTCGCGATAGTCGGCGACGAACGCGTCGATGCGGTTGACCGCGGCCATTTCCGCCGAGACCGATTCGACAAGGCTATTGTCCGCCGCCGTCAGCATGGCGAAGGCTTTCTCCTGGTCGGTGCCTTCCATGCGCTTGCCGTAGTCGTTGGCCAGCGCCTTCAAGCCGCGCCGGTCCGAGGCGAGCGACAGCGCGACCGCGCGGTTGAGCAGCAGTGGCGCCACGCGCTCCTTGAAGTGCTGCTCCTGCTTCTCCGCCAGCTGCTGTTCCGCCTCCGCGCTGCCGACTGCGGCCGCGGGATTCTTGGTGGGATCCGTCGCCTCCTTGAGCGCGGCACGCTCGGCCGCCATTGCCTGCTCCTCGCCGTCGACCAGCTCGCCCAAGGCCGAGGCCGCCGCCGGCCACTCGCGCACCCGCCACTGCATGTCGGCGCGCAGCCACTTCGCTTCCAGGCTGCCGTCGCCCTCGAGCATGCGGAGGCCGCCGAGCGTGTCGCCGGAATCGAACGTCGCACGCGCCTCCAGCCGCTTGCGCTCGGCCACCAGGTCCGGCGGCATCACCTCGTCGACCGCGCTGTCCTTCAGCGCCTTCAGCGCCAGCTCCGGCTTCTGGTCCAGCATGCGGATCGCGGCGAGGCGCGCGCCGGCGTGCGCCTTGTCCAGGCCGCTCAGGCGCTTTGCCACCAGCGTATCAAGGAACTCGCCGGCGCGGCTCAGCAGGTCCACCTTCACCAGACGATCGGCCAGCAGCGACATCATGCGGTCGCCCTCGACCCCGGCCGGCGTCAGCTCGCGGAACTCGTCGTACAGCGCGACCGCCGTCAGCGGCGACAACCGGTCCGCCCCACCGTCCAGGTACAATT
>DATEOK010000054.1:0-7288 GCA_035274225.1 Dongiaceae bacterium | reverse complement strand
CTGTTTTCCAGGGGTTATACAGCCAACAGAATCCCCTCCCCCGAGCCGGGGGAGGGTTAGGGAGGGGGAAGCCTCGCTTCGGTGAGAGACAGCCATCGCTCGCTTCCCCCACCCCGACCCTCCCCCATGTTGGGGGAGGGGGATTGAACCTGTCGCGGTGCATTTTGCTCATGTCGCAATCAGGCGGCCAGCGCCCCGCCGCATCCCTATGATCCGCGGCAAAGGCATTTGGGAGTGAGGCAATGGCAGGGTTTCCGGACAAGGCGAAGGTCGTCATCGTCGGATTGGGCGGCATCGTGGGCGCGGCGGTCGCGCATCACCTGATCCAGCGCGGCTGGGACGACATCGTCGGCATCGACAAGTCCGGCGTCCCGACCGACATCGGCTCGACCGCCCACGCCTCCGACTTCTGCTACATGACCAGCCACGACTTCCTGTCCTGCTGGACCTCGCTCTACTCGATCGAGTTCTACGAGAAGCTCGGCCACTACGAGCGCATCGGCGGCCTGGAGGTCGCGCGCGTCGGCGATGATGCGCGCATGGACGAGATCAAACGCAAGATTGCCTCGGCCAAGGCCTTCGGCACCCGCGCGCGCCTGATCGGCCCGGCCGAGATCAAGAAGAAGTTTCCGCTGATCGAAGAGGACAAGGTGCAGGGCGGCCTGTGGGATCCCGACGCCGGCCTCGTCATCCCGCGCTCGCAGACCGTCGCCGGCAAGCTGATCGACCAGGGCGCCAGCTCCGGCAAGCTCAAGGTGTTCGCCAACACGCCCGCGAAGGCGCTGATCATCGAGAACGGACGCATCAAGGGCGTCAAGACCGACCGCGGCACCATCATGGCCGACTATGTCGTGGTCTGCGCCGGCCTGTGGGGCCGGCTGATCGCGGAGATGGCGGGTGAGGATCTGCCGGTGATGCCGGTCGACCACCCCCTCACCTTCTTCGGGCCGTACACCGAATTCGCCGGCACCGGCAAGGAGATCGGCTTCCCGCTGCTGCGCGACCAGGGCAACTCCGCCTACATGCGCGACACCGGCGATCCGACCACCTCGGAAGGCGGCATGATCGAGTGGGGCTATTACGAGGAGAAGAACCCGCGCCTGTGCCATCCGCGCGACATCCTCGAAAAGGAGCAGGCGCGCCTGTCGCCCTCGCAGCGCGACCTCGACATGGAACAGATCCTCGAGCCGCTGGAGCGCGCGATCGAGCTGACGCCGATCCTCGGCGAGCTCGGCTACAACGAGCAGCGCTCGTTCAACGGCCTGCTGCAGGTGACCGCCGACGGCGGCCCCTCGATCGGCGAGAGCCAGAAAGTGCGCGGCCTGTGGTACGCCGTCGCCATCTGGGTCAAGGACGCGCCCGGCATGGCCAAGCTGGTCGCCGACTGGATGACCGACGGGCGCACCGGGATCGACCACAACCGTATCGACTACGCCCGCTACTATCCGCACCAGCTGAAGGAAGATTTCATCGAGGGCCGTTGCGGCGAGGCGGCGCAGAAGATCTACAATCCCGCCGTCCATCCGCGCGAACCTTACGCCACCGGCCGCAACATCAAGCGCTCGCCGTTCTACGAGCGCGAGAAGGAGCTCGGCGGCTACTTCATGGAGCTCGGCGGCTGGGAGCGCGCCCACGGCTACGCCGCCAACGAGCACCTGCTGAAGAAATACGGCAACCGCGTGCCGGTGCGCGAGAACGAGTGGGACAACCGCCACTTCTGGCGCGTCTCGAACGCCGAGCATCTCGCCATGAGCGAGGATTGCGGCATCGTCAACCTGTCGCACTTCTACATGTTCGACGTCGAAGGCCCGGACCACGTCGCGGCAATGGAGTGGATCTGCGCCGCCAAGATCGGCGGCGATCCCAACATCGGCAAGGGCATCTACACCCACTTCCTCGACGACGAGGGCATGGTGCGCGCCGACCTGACGGTGTTCCGCATGGCCGACCGCTGCCGCGTGGTCGACGGCGCCGATGCCGGTCCCCGCGACCTGCGCTACGTGCAGCGCCTGGCTGAGGACAAGGGCTTCAACGTCACCGTCACCGACGTCAGCGAGAAATACGTCACCATCGGCATCTGGGGGCCCAATGCCCGCGCGACGTTGCAGAAGGCGGTCGAGGACCCGAACGGCCTCAGCCTCGAGAACTTCCCGTTCGCCGCGATCAAGCCGATCAAGATCGCCGGCAAAACCGTCTCCGCCTTCCGCATCTCCTATGTCGGCGAGCAGGGCTGGGAACTGCACATGAAATACGAGGATGGCCTCGCCGTCTGGGACGCGCTGCGCGCCACCGGCGTGATGGCGTTCGGCGTCGAGACCTACGCCAACAGCCGTCGCATGGAAAAGAGCCTGCGCCTGCAGAACGCCGACCTCTTGACCGAATACAACCTGCTCGAAGCCGACCTGCAGCGCCCGAAGGTCAAGGAGGCGGACTTCCGCGGCAAAGCCAGGCACCTCGAGCACCGCGCCCGCAAGCACCAGCCCGCCGTGCTGTGCACGCTGGTGATGACCGGCAACACGGATTCAAAGGGCGTCGCGCGCTATCCCGTCGGCACCATGCCGGTGATGGACCCCGAGACCAAGGAGACGCTGGTCGACGAGCTCGGCCGCCGCTCCTTCACCACCTCGGTCGCCTACGGCCCGACCATCGGCAAGAACATCGCCCTCGCCTACCTGCCGTGGAGCCACTGCCAGGAAGGCCGCAAGCTGCTGGTCGAGTATTTCGGCGAAACCTACCCGGTGGAGGTCGCGGGCGTCGGCTACAAGCCGCTGTACGATCCGGAGAACTTGAAGCCGCGCACGTGAGTTCGATGGCTTCTGTTTCGTGTCGATGACAAAGCCCCGGCCCATCGCCGGGGTTTTTCATGGCCCGCCATGTCACCGCTTTGTCTCTGCCCGCCCCGCCTGCCTCCTGCTAGGCAGCTAGGAACATCGAGCTGGCGCTGGCATTCCACACATCACGCATCGCGGCATGGGATCGGCCGCGGCGTCCGCCGCGTCGGCGCGCCAACAGTGTCGGGATCAGGGACAGTGCAGGACATATTGCGCATCGCCGTCCGCGAAGAGCGGCACAGCCATTCGGTCACGCGGACAGCGACCTTCAATTCGCTCGCCGGGCAGCGGCGGGTGTTCTTCGAGATTTCCGGCGACGTCCTGCCGCCGCCGTTGCAGGTGCACGATTTCGCGGTGCTGTCCGCCCTCATCGTCGCCATGCGCGAAGGACGGCCGGTGCATGTCGAAGGCCCGGTGACCGAGGCGCTGATCCGCGGCCTCGAGGAGTTCCAGGAGGCCTGGGCGCAATGGCGCAGCAAATACACGCCGGTGCGCATCACCGCCGACCAGATCGTGCCGGTCGAGACGCCAACGACCCGCCGCGGCATGTTCGCCTTCTCCGGCGGCGTCGACGGCACCTTCGCGCTGCTGCGCCATCACAAGGCGCGCGCCGGCCTGCGCACCGCGCGGCCCATCGGCGCCATGCTGGTGCACGGCTTCGACATCCCGCTCAGCGAGCAGCAGGCGTTCGACCGCGCCCGCGCCAACGTCGCCGACGTGATCGGCGCCCTCGGCCTGCCCCTGACGGTCGTGCGCACCAATTGGCGCAGCGAGGCCTGCAAGGTCTATCCGCAGGAATATCTCGCCGGCCTCACCGCCTGCCTGCATCAGTTCCGCGGCCTCGCCAATGTCGGCGTGCTCGGCGCCGGCGAAGACTACGCCCATATCCTGCCGCCATGGGGCTCGAACAATCCCATCACCAATCATCTGCTGTCGGGCGGCGGCTTCCAGATTCACACCGAAGGCAGCGGCTTCACCCGCACCCAGCGCGTGGCGCTGATCAACGACTATCCGGAGATCGCCGCCAAGCTGCGCGTGTGCTGGGAGGGTCCGCTCACCGGCGGCAATTGCGGGCGCTGCGAAAAGTGCATCCGCACCAAGCTCAATTTCATGGCGATCAATGCAGCGCCGGCCTGCTTCGACGACGGCATCGCCACGCACGCGCAGATCCTCGGCCTCACCGCGCGCAAGTCGCAGCAACTCGCCCTGCTGCGGGAAGTGCTGACCAGCGCCAGGAAGAACGGCGCGCGCGGCGCGTGGACCGCCAGCCTGGCACTGGCGATCGCCAGGAACCGCGCGATGGCGCCGGTCTGGAGCCTGCAGAGCCGGATCGCCGACAAGCTCCACCGTCAGCCCGACCGGCAGGCAGCGCGCAGCACGCGGTCCGCTCTGCAGGTCGAAGAGAAGTAGCTACTTCTTCCGAACGACGATCGCCCGCGCACGCTTCAGCTGCGTCTTGGCCAGCTGGCGCGCCTGCTCCGAGATGGCGAGGATCAGCACCGCATAGATCGCCATGCCCGTTCCGACGCAGATGAAGACGGGGATCAACGGGTGCATGAACAGCGGGCGGAGCAGGTGCATCAGGCCCCACACCGCAGCGCCCATGATCAGCGCGGCGATCAGCGGCTTGACGATCGCGCTCAGCGCGTCCCACGGCGTGATGCCCGACGCGCGCTTCAGCATCCACAGGGTGAAGGGCAGCGAGCAGTAGCCGCGCGCCACCGACGCCCAGGCCACCACGAAGACCCCGAACGGCGCCGCCGCCGTCGCCACCACCACCGTGGCGATCAGCTGGCAGATGGCGAGCGTGCGCAGGGTTGCGCCTCGGCCCAACGCCATCATGATCGGCGACGCAAAGCTCGAGATCGAATAGGTGATGCCAAGGCACGCGAAGGTCTGCGCCAGCACACCGGCATCCCGCCACTTCTCGCCATAGATCGCCGGCACCGCGTCCGGCGCCAGCACGCCGAAGCCGACCATCGCCGGGATGGTCAGCATCGCGCTGCGCGACACCATCCAGCGGAACGCCTTGGTCATCTCCTTGGTGTCGGTCTGCAATCGCGACAGGGTCTGCAGCGCCACCGTGGTGAAGGGAGAGATCGTGCCGTTCGCCACCAGCTCGGTGGTGCGCCCGGCCGTGCGATAGATACCGACCGCCGCCGCACCGATCATCGTGCCGAGCACCAGGTCCAACGCACGCCGCGGCAGCAGGCCAAGCATCTGGGTCATGGCGACGTTGAATCCGAAGCCCCAGATCGCGCGCAGCTGCTTCATCGAGAAGCCGCGGCCGGGCACCCACTTGTAGGACAACCACGCCAGCAACGCGTTCAGCGATTCGGTGACGAAGCGCTGCACCACCAGGCTCCAGATGCCCCACCCGGCGAAGGCCGCGCCGATCGCGGCGGCGCCACCGATGGTGCCGCCGACCACCGAGCGCAGCGCCAGCGTCTTGTGGCCGAATTCGCGCAAGCGCAACGACATGTGGGTCGCGCCCATCGCCGCGATCGGCAGCACGAAGCCAAGCGCCTGCAGCGGCCCGGTGGCATCGGGCTGATCGATCATAGTCATGATGACGGGCGCAAGACCCAGGACCACGAATGCGACCACCACCGACATGGCGAGGTTGGTCCAGAATACGGTGTCGGCGAGCTCCGGCGTCAGTCGCTTGGCGCGCGGAATGTTCTGCACCATCCCTTGGATGGCGATGATGCGGCTCACCTCCGCGAACGCCATGGCGAGGGCGAAGGTGCCGACCTCGCGCGGCGACAGCAGGCGCGCAAGGATCACGAACACGAGGAACGAGAACACCTGATCCGAACCGATGCGGACGACCGTCCACAGGATGGACCAGCGTGTCTTCCGTCTCAGGTCCTCGTTATAGACACTTGGCTCGTCGGGTTCCGCTTCCGTCAGCTTGCGCGCGCTGGACTTGGCCTTTTCCACGGCCTGCCGGCTTGTCCGAGAATCGTCGTTCATGGGGCTGGATATTGGCCTTCTATCGTCCTGCGAATAGCGTTCTCAAACCTTGCGCCGCCACCGCCTTGGCCCATTCGCCGCGCCCCTGTTAGCAGATAGGTCCGGCCCCGGAAAGTGGCCCCGGCCCGGGAAGCAAGGCGGCAGCGCCCCGCAAGTTGCCGCACCGTGCCGATGTCACAGGGATGAAACCAGGCCGCCGCTCCTTGAGCCCGTCGTCCCCCAGCAGGTTCAGGCCCCAAATCGCGGCTTTGTGATCGCCCGCACGTACGCCTTTTGCGCCACGCAGGGCCCCCTTGTCCGGCGCGGCCCGGCATCCAACATCCAGAGGGCAGGCTGTAACGTAACAAAAACAACACCACATCATCTCTCGCAGTCACCATGATCAGCGCGTTTCAGCCCGACATCTGGATCCTGCAGACCCACGCCTCCGGCGATAACGAGCAATGCCTGGCATTGGCCGAGGCGCTCGATCGCCCGTCCGTCATCAAGCGCATCGACTGGGCCGGCAAAGGCGAAGTGGACCGCATCCTCACCCGTCGCCTGTTGTCCGACACGGAGGACGGCCGGCGCCGGCGACAAACGCTCGGACTCCACGCGCCGTGGCCATCCCTCATCATCTCGTGCGGACGGCGCGCCAGCCGCGTCGCCTTCTGGGTCAAGCAGCAATCCGGCGGCCGCACCAGGATCGTGTCCATCGGCCGCGCGCACCGCGCCATCGAGGAATACGACCTGCTGGTCGGCACGCCGCAGTTCCTGCTGCCCAAGCGCCCGAACGTCGTCGGCCTCAGCCTGCCGTTGGCGCGCCGTCGCGCCGTGCGGCCTGCGCGCACCGCCGTTGTCTCGGCGCCGAAGCCGTGGTTCACGATTCTGCTGGGCGGCGAGGTCACGGACTTCGACACCGCGGAGAGCGCGCTCAAGGAGATCGCGCTGCAGGCGCAGATGGCCGCCGACCGGCACGGCGGATCGGTCATCGTGTGCACCTCACGCCGCACGCCTGAATCTTGGGTGGAAGCGGTCGAGGGTGCGCTGTACCGCCCGCGCATCTATCGCTGGTCCCCTGTCCCCGCCAATGACAATCACGCCAACGACAACGGCAATCCCTACGACACGCTGCTGCGCGACTCCGCGTGCTTGTTCGTGACGGCGGACAGCGCCTCCATGATCCTGGAGAGCTGTGGATCGGGAACGCCGACCTACGTCATCGAATCGCCCAGGCGGCTGGACCTCGGACGGCTTTGGCGGCGCGGCGTGTTCCGGCACGTCAGCCGCTTGAACGAACACTTGCGCCGGCGCGGCCTGCACCGCGCCAGCGAATGGTTGGATGCGGCGCAGGACTGGCTGCATGCGCGGCGCATCCTGCGCTATCCGCGCGACCTGCGGCGCATCCAGGATGCCGTCTATGCGCTGGAGCTGGCGCGGCCGGCCTCGGCGTTCGATCCCGTCACGCTGATCACCCGCAAGCCCGCGCCGGACCTGACCAC
>DATEOK010000053.1:0-6324 GCA_035274225.1 Dongiaceae bacterium | reverse complement strand
GCGCCGTGCCGGTGATTGATCTCGCGCACAAGGCTGGGCTGGCGATCGAGAACGGCATCGCGGTGGATGCCCAGCTGCGCACGTCCGATCCGGAGATCTACGCGGCCGGCGATTGCTGCTCGTTTCCGATGGCGGTCTATGGCGGAAGGCGCGTGCGGCTGGAATGCTGGCGCAATGCGCTGGATCAAGGCGCGCTTGCCGCGCGCAACATGCTGGGCGCGGGCGAAAATGCATCGGCTGTGCCGTGGTTCTGGTCGGACCAGTACGACCTGACTTTGCAGATCGCCGGCCTTCCAGACGAGGGCACGCACCTGGTGCGGCGCGATCTTTCCGAGGACGCCTTCATCCTGTTCCATCTCGCCGGCGACGGACGTTTGGTGGCGGCGAGCGGCATCGCGCACGGCAACGCCGTGGCGAAGGACATCCGTCTCGCCGAGATGCTGATTGCGAAGGGCGCCAGGCCCGATCCGGCACAGTTGGCGCAGCCGGGGGTCAAATTGAAATCGCTGTTGGCGGCATAGCCGCTCGGGGGAATCCATGCAGGAGAAGAGGCCGACCGTCGCTGACCTGCTTGCCATGAAAGGCAAGCGGCAGTTGAGCATGCTGCGGGTCGAGACCCTGGAGGAAGCCGAAGCGGCGCAGAAGGCCGGCATCGACATGCTGTCGGTGCCGCCGGAGCTGCTCGGTCCGGCGTTCCGCGAGGCGGTGCCGACCTGCTTCACCTTTCCGGGGCTCGAATACGGGGATTTCGTGTCGGCGGAGGAGTATCTGCGTGCGGCCTTCAAGGCGCTCAAAGCCGGCGGCGATGCGGTGTGGTGCGCAGCCAGCCTGCAGATCATCCGGCGGCTGCGCGACGAAGGTGTGCCGGTGTGCGGCCATGTCGGCCTGATCCCGCCGAAGAGCACCTGGACCGGCGGCTTTAAGGCGGTGGGCAAAACGCTGGAGACGGCGCTGCTGGTGTGGCGGCAGGTCAAGGCACTGGAAGAGGCCGGCGCGTTTTCGTCCGAGATCGAGGTGGTGCCGGCCGACGTTGCGAGCGCCATTTCCAAGCGCACGTCGTTGTTCATGATCTCCATGGGCGCCGGCAGCGGCTGCGACGCGCAATACCTGTTCGCGACCGACGTGCTGGGCACCAATCGCGGACACGTGCCGCGCCACTCCAAGGTCTATCGCAACTTCGCGGCCGAATACGATCGCCTGCAGCAGGAGCGCATCGCAGCCTTCTCGGAACTGGCGCAGGACATCAAATCCGGCGCTTATCCGGAACGGCGACACTTGGTCGATATTCCGAAGGGAGAGCTCGACCAGTTTCTGCGCGCCCTCGAAGCAGAGTGACCGAGCGATCCGCCCTCACCCTTTTTTGACCTTGTTGCCAAGCCCGAGGGGCTGGCGCGCCGCCATGCGCAACCCTACGTTAAGGGTGCCAGCAATAGGGTGCACGGGGTGATGGCGCGAAGGCGGGGTATGAAGCTTTTTCTCTTGATCGTCTCGGCCTGGATTGTTGTCCCGGTCCTGGTGAACTACGCGCGCTACACCGCGCCGGCCTATTCGTGGAGCAATGCGCCGCGGCACTCCTCGGGCCTGGCGCCCGATCCCAAGGCGCATCACGAGGCGGTGGTGCAGATCTACAATGCCCGCGCTTTTGCCTGGCGCGGCATCTTCGCGACCCATCCCTGGATCGTCGTCAAGCGCACCGGTGCAACCACCTACAAGCGCTACGAGGTCGTGGGCTGGGGCTCCGGCTCCAAGCTGCGCACCGACTACGCCACCGCCGATGGCCTGTGGTACGGGTCGACGCCGTCGCTGCTGGTCGACGTGCGCGGGCCTGAGGCGGATACGCTGATCGACCAGATCGAGAGCGCCGTCGCCTCCTACCCCTTCAAGGACGACTACGTCACCTGGCCAGGGCCGAACAGCAACACCTTCCTCGCCCACGTTGCGCGCGAGGTGCCGGAACTCAGCCTCGACATCCCGGCGAGCGCAGTCGGCAAGGACTATCGGCCGTGGCACCAACCGGCCGGGCTCGCGCCCAGCGGCACTGGCGTCCAGGTCTCGCTGCTCGGATTGCTGGGCGCTACGGTGGCCGCCGAGGAAGGTGTGGAATTCAACCTGCTCGGCATGTCCTTTGGGGTGGATGTCTTGCGCCCGGCGCTCAGGCTGCCGGCCATTGGGCGGCTGGGCATCCCTGAAGATGTTTCACGCTCGACTCGATCTTAACGGGATAGACGCGTGTAGGTCATTTGCCCTATCCATGATTTATTTATATTATTCAGTTGCTTAGACGGACATTGACCGCCCGTCCAGACCCTGCGCGGCAAGACATCGTTAATCATAACGCCGCATAATACCCACTGGTCTCTCCAGGGGGCTCCGGCTTCACGCAGGGGCACGGAGAATCTTCGATGGGCGAGATGACTGACAGGGCATCACCGCGAGCGCATCTGCGCACCCTGCACCGGACGACGCAATCCAGGCGCCGCCGCGCCGGGGCGCTGCGTCGAGGAACACCGATTTGACGCTGATTTGGGCCATTGCTGCTTTGGCGCTGGCGATGCTGCTGGCGGTGGCCGGCGTGGCTGCCGCTCGCCTGCGCCGAAAGCTGGCCGAGGAATCACGCTGGCGCACGGCCGCGGTCGGTGCGTTGCAGGAGAGCCAGGACCGCTTCCGGGAATTCGCGGACGCCGCCGCCGACTGGCTGTGGGAAATCGACGCCGAATACCGATTCACCATGGACACCGGCCGCACGCCCCGCGGCGGCTTGATCGGGAGCGCGTTGGTCGGTCTGCGGCGGTGGGAAATGCCCGGCGTCGATGCCAAGGATCCGGTCTGGGATCGCTATCGCGCCATCCTCGATGCGCGGAGCAGCTTCCGGAACTTCGAGTTCTCCTACGACGCAGAGAACGGCCGGCGCTTCCATGCCAGTATCAGCGGGCATCCGCTCTATCGGGCCGACGGACAGTTCGTCGGCTATCGCGGGACTGCGCGCGACATTACCACCGAGGTCGAAGCTAAGGAGCGGGCGGCGCGCACGACCGGGCTGCTCGATGCCGTGCTGCGAATCCAGTCGAGCTATATCGGCGGCACCGATCCCAAGAACGCCTGCGAGCAGATGCTGGCGACCCTGCTCCACGTCACGCGCAGCGCCTATGGCTTCGTTGGCGAGATTCGCCACGACGAGGCCGGCAAGCCCTATCTCAAGGCGCATGCCGTCACCAACATCGCGTGGAACGAGGAGACGCGAGGGCTCTATGCGGAGAATGCGGCGCAGGGCCTGGAGTTTCACAACCTCGACACCCTGTTCGGCGCCGCGATCACCAGCGGCGAGCCGGTGATCGCCAACGAGCCCGCCACCGATCCGCGGCGCGGCGGGCGGCCGGAGGGACATCCGCCGCTCAACTGCTTTCTCGGTGTTCCGCTCTACGCCGGCCAGGACATGGTCGGGCTGATGGGCATCGCCAATCGTCCCGGCGGCTATGACGAGGCGATCGTGAGCTTTCTGGAGCCGCTGACGAATGCGTGCGGCTCGGTCATTGCGGCAATTCAAGCCGATGCTCAGGAGGCCGCGGTCGAAGCGGAATTGCGCGCCACCGTCGAGCGTCTCAACGCGGCCGAGCGGCATGCGCATCTAGGCTCGTGGGAAGCCGACGTGGCAACCGGCGAGATGATCGCCAGCGACGAGGCGCTGGATATCTTCGGCCAGCGGGCCGACGCGCGGGTGACACGCCAAATGTTCTTCGACGCGTTGCTGGAAGAAGATCGTGAACAGATCAAGGCAACCGTCGCTTCGATCCTGGCCGGCGCGGCGAACGAGTATACGATCGAATACCGCATCAATCATCGCCAACGCGGCATCCGCCGGATCTCCGCCAAGGTCGCGATCGACCGCGCCGCAGATGGCGCGGCAGTGCGGCTGCGCGGCATTGCCCAGGACATTACCGATCTGCGTGCGGTCGAATCCGATCTGCGCGCCAGCCAGCAGCGGCTCGACCTCGCCCTGGACGGCACCGGCGTCAGCCTGTGGGATTGGCAGGTGGAGACCGACGAATACAAGTTCGATCCGCGCATGCTGGAGCGCATGGGCTACCGGCCGGGCGAAGTCGAATTCAGCACGTCGGCCTGGGATGCCATGATGCACGCGGACGACCTGTCGGCGATGCGGGCCGCGATCGACGATCATCTCCGCGGCCGGACCGACCTGTTCCAGGCGATCTATCGCATCCGGGCCAGGAACGGCGACTGGCGCTGGATCCTCAGCCGCGGGCGCTTGGTGGAGCGCGCCGCCGGTGCGCCGCAGCGCATGTCCGGCACGCATCTCGACATCACCGACCTGAAGCAGATCGAGCTCGCGCTCCGCCGCAGCGACCAGCGCTTCCGTGCGCTGGCCGAATCCTCACGCGCGGTTCCCTGGGAAGCGGACTTCACGACCTATCGCATCACCTATGTCGGGCCGCAGATCGAAGCAGTCGTCGGATTCTCGGCCAAGGACTGGGTCGAAAAGGACCTGTGGCCGGAGCGCCTGCATCCGGAAGACCGCGACCGGATCCTGCGCGAAGCGGCCGAGTATTCGCGCGCCGGCGTCGACCATAACCTCGAGTATCGCTTGATCGCGGCGGATGGGCGGGTCGTGTGGATTCGCGACCTGGTCAGCGTCATCAAGTCGGAGGACGGCCAGACCTGGCTCTATGGCGCCATGGTGGACGTCACGGAGGAAAAGCAGATCGAGGAAACCCTGCGCGAAAGCGAGGCGCGCTATCAACAGGCCGAACGCGTGGCAGGCCTCATCCACTGGACCATCGCCGCCGGTGTTGGCAACGGCGGACCGGAGCTGCGGCTCGCTTTCTCGGACACGGCAGCAGCCTTCTTCGGATGGCCCGCCGAGTCCCTGCCCACGAGCACTGCCGCTTTCATCGAGACCATCGTTCATCCAGAAGATCGAGAGAGAATGCGCCGGAGCTTTGCCGAGATCCTGCGCACCAAAGCTGAGGAGTTCACGCAAGAATATCGCATCCAGCGCAAAGACGGCTCCGTGGCGGTGGTCTCGGAGATCGGCCGCCGGTTCCTTCTGGACGACGGCAGGCTGCAGTCGGCCTTCGGCACCATCCAGGACGTGACCGAGCGCAAGCAGACCGAAGACGCCTTGCGGCGCGCGCAGATGGAAGCCGAGATCGCCAACCGCGCCAAGTCGCAGTTCCTGGCCAACGTCAGTCACGAGCTGCGCACCCCGCTCAATGCCATCATCGGTTTCTCCGAGATCATGAACGGCGAGCTGATGGGGCCGCTCGGCTCGCCGGTGTATCGCGAGTATGCGAGCGACATCCATGAGAGCGGCCGGCACCTGCTCGCTATCATTAATGACATCCTGGATCTGAGCCGCGTCGAAGCCGGCCAGACCGCGCTCAATGAATCGATGATCGAGCTCCAGAAACTGGTGGCGGCGTGCCTCATCCTGGTGCGCGGCAAGGCCCATGCCGGCGGCCTCACCATATCGGTCGAGGCGCCGACTGTGGCACCCCAGATCGTCGGCGATGAGCGGCTGCTGAAGCAAACGTTGCTCAACTTGCTGTCCAACGCCATCAAGTTCACGCCCAAAGGCGGCGCGATCCGGATCACCACCAAGACGACGCCGACGGGCATCGAGATCGCCGTCAAGGATTCCGGCATCGGAATGAGTGCAAGCGAACTGGAGAAGGTCGCGAAGCCGTTTGTACAGCTCGAGAACTGGCTGGTCCGAAAGTATGAAGGCACCGGACTCGGCCTGTCGATCGCCAAGGCCTTTTGCGAGTTGCATGGCGGCCAGCTGGAAATCATCAGCGCGCCGGGCCAGGGCACGACGGCAACGGTCCATTTGCCGACATCGCGGATCGCAGCGAACGCCAACGTCCGCATCCCCGCCCAATAAGGCGGCTCTCTCAAGAAAAACGGCACCGTCAGCCGACGGCCAACGGTGCCGATTCTGTTGCGAGAGTATAGCTCCGGGTTAGCGCATGCGGACCGGCTCAAAGCGCTGAGCGCGCCCACCCGCCTGCGCATTGCCGCGCTCGCCACGCTGCGTCCGCTTCAGCGGCTGCTGACCACCATTGTCCTTGCGGGCACCCTGCTGGCCGTGAGGCCGCTGACCGGCGGCGCTGTGGCCGCCATGCGCGGGCCTTCCGGACTCATGGCGCTGGCCATGCCGATGACCCTGCTCGCGCGGCTCGGCACCGTGCGCGTGCTGGCGATGCCCGTTCGATCCGCGATGGCGCTCGCCACCGTTGCGGCCGGCATCCGGTCTGCGCGCGTCGCGGCCCTGGGAATGCTCGCGCGGCTCGGCGCCGTGCGGGCGAT
>DATEOK010000052.1:0-4024 GCA_035274225.1 Dongiaceae bacterium | reverse complement strand
GGGGGAGCTGTCAGCGTAGCTGACTGAGGGGTTTGCGCTTACCCCTCCGGCGCTTCGCGCCACCTCCCCCAAGGGGGAGGAGCCAGGTTCGCCTCGGCCGAAAGCGGACATTCGCGCCAAGTCCGCCGTCTCGGCCCATTCCAAACGAAAACGCCCCGGCGTGAACCGGGGCGTTTCGTTGTTCGAATAATCGCTAAGCTTAGTGCGCTTTGCCGTCGTCAATCACCGGCAAGGTCTCGAACTGGTGGAACGGCGGCGGGCTGCTTAGCGTCCATTCCAGCGTCGTCGCGCCTTCGCCCCAGGGGTTGTCGGGCGCCTTCTTCCCGGCCGCGAACGACCAGATCATGTTGATGAAGAAGATGCCCATGCCGGCGATGGTGATCATGTAGCCGTAGGTCGACACCTCGTTCCACTTCTCGAACGCCGGGGTGTAGTCCGGGATGCGCCGCGGCATGCCGTCGAGGCCGAGGAAATGCTGCGGGAAGAAGACCAGGTTCACGCCGATGAACATGACGAAGAAGTGCAGTTTGCCGAGCAGCTCATTGTACATCCGGCCGCTCATCTTCGGGAACCAGTAATAGAAGCCGGCGAAGATGGCGAAGACGGCGCCGAGGCTGAGCACGTAGTGGAAGTGGGCCACCACGTAATAAGTGTCGTGCATGTAATTATCGACACCGCCGTTGGCGAGGACGACGCCGGTGACGCCGCCGACCGTGAACAGGAAGATGAAGCCGATCGCCCACAGCATCGGCGTTTCGAAGCTCAGCGAGCCGCCCCACATGGTGGCGATCCAGCTGAAGATCTTCACGCCGGTCGGCACGGCGATGATCATCGTCGCCGCGGTGAAGTACATCTTGGTGTTCACGTCCATGCCGATGGTGAACATGTGGTGGGCCCAGACGACGAAGCCGACGACGCCGATCGCGACCATGGCATAGGCCATGCCGAGATAGCCGAAGACCGGCTTGCGGCTGAAGGTCGAGATCACCTGGCTGACCATGCCGAAGCCCGGCAGGATCATGATGTAGACCTCGGGGTGGCCGAAGAACCAGAAGAGGTGCTGGTAGAGCACCGGGTCGCCGCCGCCCGAGGCATCGAAGAAGCTGGTGCCGAAGTTGCGGTCGGTCAGCAGCATGGTGATCGCGCCTGCAAGCACCGGAAGCGCAAGCAGCAGCAGGAAGACGGTGACCAGGATCGACCAGACGAACAGCGGCATTTTGTGCAGGGTCATGCCCGGAGCGCGCATGTTGAAGATGGTCGTGATGAAGTTGATCGCCCCGAGGATCGAGCTCGCACCCGCCAAGTGGAGCGAGAAGATCGCCATGTCGACGGCGGGCCCCGCGGACCCGCTTGTTGAGAGAGGGGCGTAGACCGTCCAGCCGGTACCCGCGCCGAGCCCTGTTCCGCCGGACACGAACGTCGATCCGAGGAGCAGGATGAAGGCGGGGATCAGCAGCCAGAAACTGATGTTGTTCATGCGCGGGAACGCCATGTCCGGCGCGCCGATCATCAGCGGAACGAACCAGTTGCCGAAGCCGCCGATCATCGCCGGCATGACCATGAAGAAGACCATGATCAGGCCGTGCGCGGTGATCAGCACGTTCCAGTGGTGGGTCGCCTCGTCGAAGGCCGCGCCTTCGCCGACGCCGATCGGCCACGGGAAGTGATTCAGGATCTGCAGGCCCGGATGCATCAGCTCCGCGCGCATGATGCCCGAAATGCCGCCGCCGATGATGCCGGCGACGATCGCGAAGATCAGGTAGAGCGTGCCGATGTCCTTGTGGTTCGTCGACATGAACCAGCGGACGAAGAAGCTCGGCTTGTGATCGGCATCATGATGAGCGTCGTGCGCTTCGTGAGCCTTCAGTGCGGTAGTGGCCATGATACTGTCGTTCCGCTCTTAATTCTGGGCCGTCGCGGCCTGGTTGGTGGCCGGCTGCGGTTCAGCCGAATTGGTTTCGGCCGGAGCCGGTGCGGCCGCAGGCGTGGCTGCCGGAGTGGCGCCCGGGGTCGCCACTGCGGGCTTGGCGCCCTTCACGGTGCCGCCCTTGGAAGCGACCCATGCGTCGAACTGTTCCGGTGAAACCACCTCGACCGCGGTCGGCATGTAGGCATGGCGCGCGCCGCAAAGCTCGGTGCACTGGCCGAAGTAGACGCCCGGTTTGTCGACCTTGACCCAGATCTGGTTCACCTGGCCCGGATTGGCGTCGATCTTGCTCCAGAAGGCCGGGACCCAGAAGGCGTGGATGACGTCGTTGGAGGTGACGAGGAACTTGATCACCTTGCCGGCCGGGAGGACTAGGCGCTCGTCGGCGGCGAGCAGCGGCGGACCGTCGGCATCGGTACGGAACCGCTCGCCCGGCTTCACGTCGGCCTTTTCCTTGAGGATGTTCGAGACGATCTCGAACCCGCCATTGTCGGGGTAGGAATAGGTCCAGAACCACTGGTTGCCCGTAACCTTCACCGTAAGGTCGGCGGGCGGCGGCGTGTACTGCGTCTTCAACAGGCGCATCGACGGAATGGCGATCGCGACCAGCACCAGCACCGGGATCAGCGTCCAGGCGACCTCGAGCGCGGTGTTGTGCGAGGTGCGCGAAGGCGTGGGATTGGCGCCGCGGCGGAACTTGATCATCGCGTAGCCGAGCAGGCCGAGCACGATGAGGCTGATGACGACGCAGAGCAGCAGCAGCCATTTATTGTGAAAACCGGCGGCGAACTTGCCGACGTCGGTGACCTGCTCCTGGATGCCGGTGCCCGCACGGATCGGCATGCCGACATTCTGCTCGGGGACGGCATGGCCGACGCCGGTCTGGGTCGTCGTGACGGCCGCCGGATTGGCGGGAGCGGTCGAGCCGCCCGGCGCATTCTCGGCGGTCGGCTGTGCGGTCGCCTCGGCGGTGGCCGCAGCCTGCGGCTGTGCGGCTTGCGGCGAAGCCGTTTGCGAGCTTTGGGCCGCTGCAGGTGTCAGGCCGGCGGCGGCCAGGGCAATCGCCCATGCAATCAGTTTCATTCTCACCCCGGTGACTTGGGTTGGGGACAAGAGCACCGCGACCGGGCCCCCTTGAATCAGGCGGCCTTATAGGCACGGCTTTTCGTCCCCTCAAGCGCCTCATCCAATGGTGTTGAAGGCGCGCCGCGCGCGGCCTATTCACGCGCTCGTTTCCAATCGTTGGCCAATCACCGGAGAGCCGATGACCGAAGACGATGTTCTCGCCGAATTCAGGGCGGCCGATGCGCTGCTCGAAGGTCACTTCATCCTGTCGTCCGGCCTGAGAAGCCCCCGCTACCTCCAGTGCGCCCGCCTTCTGATGGACCCGGCCCGCGCCGAGCGGATCGCCAACGCTTTGGCCTCGCGCATTCCCGATGAGACCCGCAATGCCATCGACATCGTCGTGTCTCCGGCGATGGGCGGCGTGATCATCGGCCACGAAATGGGACGCGCGCTCGGGAAGCCCGCCGTCTTCGTCGAGCGTCCCGAAGGCGTATTCGAGCTTCGCCGCGGTTTTCGGCTCGATCCCGGCGCGCGGGTATTGATGGTCGAGGACGTGGTCACCACCGGCCTTTCATCGCGCGAAGCGATCAAGTCGATCGAGGCCGCGGGCGGCAAGGTCATTGCCGCTGCGTCGATCGTGGATCGGTCCGGCGGCACCGTCGATCTTGGCGTGCCCTACACCTCGCTGATCCGCATCGACGTCCCGACCTACGAGGCGGACGCGCTCCCGCCGGAGCTTGAGGCGATCCCAGCGATCAAGCCCGGGAGCCGCGCGGCGGCTTGAGCAGCGCCCTCCGCCTCGGCGTCAATATCGACCACGTCGCGACCATCCGGAACGCGCGCGGCGGCGATCATCCCGATCCGGTGCGTGCCGCCATCCTCGCCGCGGAGGCTGGCGCAGACGGCATCACCGCCCACCTCCGCGAGGACCGGCGGCACATCACGGACAACGACATCGACCGTCTGATGGCCGAGATCGATTTGCCGCTGAATCTGGAGATGGCTGCGACGGACGAAATGCTGGCGATAGCG
>DATEOK010000051.1:0-5391 GCA_035274225.1 Dongiaceae bacterium | reverse complement strand
GGGCCGATCCTGTCGATCCGCGCCATGAAGGCGATTGCAGCAGGCGATTCCGTGGTCATGATCGTCGGCGACAAGGCGATGCCCAATCCGACCGGACTGATGCTGAGCGACTAGCGATGGCCGGATTCACCGTCTTCGGCGCCGTCGGCTCGGGCTCCATTCCGGTCGAGGCGACGCTGACGCTGCTTGGTATACCCTACGAGCTGATCGAGGGCGTCACCTGGCAGGACGAGGCGGCGCGCAAGCGGGTCGAGACCGTGAACCCGATGCGCCAGGTGCCGGCCGTGGTGTTCCCGTCGGGCGAGATCATGACCGAGAGCGCCGCGATCCTGATCCAGCTGGCGGACGCGCATCCGCAAGCGCGGCTGGCGCCGCCGATCGGCGATCCCGGGCGCGCGCAATATCTGCGCTGGATGGCCTATGTCTCGTCGGCGATCTACGCGCTGTTCTGGATCAAGGGCGACCCCATGCGCATCGCCGCCAGCAAGGAGGATGCGCCGCGGGTGATCGACCGGGTGCACGACCGCATCGCCGCCTGCTGGGCCGCTATGGACAAGCAGATCTCGCCCGGCCGCTACATCCTCGGCGACGAGCTCTCGGTGCTCGATCTCTATGTCACTGTGGTGTCGCGCTTCGGCCCCTGGCGTACGCGCTTCTACAAGACGGCGCCCAGGATGGCCGAGATCGTCCGCCGCGTGGACGCCGACCCGCGCCTCAAGGATTTCTGGGCGCGGCGCTATCCGTTCGAGCAAGGATGGGAGCGCTAAGCTCCGACGACGCCACTCTCTCCTCCGTCAGCTCACCGGATCATCAACTGCGCTTGTTGCCGATCGAGATGCCGCGCCCCGCTTGCGGCGGACGCGGGAGCGTATCGTGCGCCGCCTTGATCTCCGCCAGCTTGTTAAAGAACTCGTCCGGCATCTCGGCGACCCGGCGCTGATGGAAGTTCATGAACAGCAGCAGCCATTCGCAGGTGGCGGCGACGGTGCCGTCGGCCTTGCGCATGATGTTGAACCAGCGGATGCGCTTGCGGTCGAAGTCGATGAGGATGGTCTCGACCGAGAAGCTTTCCCCCAGCAGCAGTTCGGCCTGGTAGGTGAGGTGGTTCTCGGCCGAGAAGGTGGTGAAGCCGCGCGCCTGCACCTCGGCGAAATCCAAGCCCCAGTGGCGGTAGACCCCGTAGAATGCGTCGTCGAACGCCTTGAGGTAGAAGGCCACGTTCATGTGGTTGTTCTCGTCCACCCACGCGGGCAGGACCTTCAGATCGCTCCAGACGAACGGGGCGGGAATCGACATCATTTTCCCTCAAGGGCGGAGTGAAACGATACAAAGTGCGCCGCAACATGCCGGGGCGCTCCGCCGCCGGTCAAGCGCGGCCCTCTACCATCTTCAAGCCGGCCTTGGGAAAACCCGCGGGAAAGCCGTCGCCGCCCCTGCGGAATGACGGCGCCCCCGGCAGACTGACCTGCCGCGCCGCGTCAGGGCCAACACCCTGTCGCGACGGTGGCAATATTATGACCTGGGCGTTGACTCCGCTTGCGCAACGGCCCTAGGTTTCGGCCAAGGCAGCCCGCGAAATCCAAACAAGATCAAGGCTGTCCGACCTTCTAGTGGGAGACTGAAACAATGAACCGACGACTTTTGGGGGCCGTTGCAGCGGCCGCGCTCGCGTTTGGCTTCGCGAACGCCGCCACTGCCAAGACCCTGGTGTACTGCTCCGAGGGCAGCCCGGAGAATTTCAATCCGCAGATCAACACCACCGGCACCAGCTTCGACACCGCCTATCCGATCTTCAACCGCCTGGTGGAGTTCAAGCCAGGCACGACCGAGATCATGCCGGGTCTGGCGGAATCCTGGGACGTCTCGGATGACGGCAAGGTCTATACCTTCCATCTCCGCAAGGGCGTGAAGTTCCATGCGCGCGGCGACTTCTCGCCGACCCGCGAATTCGGCGCGGACGACGTGGTCGCCACCTTCAACCGCATGTGGAAGAAGGACGACCCCTATCACGGCGTGTCGGGCGGCGCGTACGACTACTTCAACGACATGGGCATGGCCGACCTCATCGGCGGAATCGACAAGGTCGACGAGCACACGGTGAAGTTCACGCTGACCAAGCCGGAATCGCCGTTCATCGCCAACCTCGGCATGGACTTCGCGGCGATCCACTCCGCGGAATACATGGCGCAGATGCTGAAGGCGGGCACGCCCGAGCAGGTCGACCAGGCGCCGATCGGCACCGGTCCGTTCGTGCTGAACTCCTACCGCAAGGACGATCGCATCATTTACAACGCGAACGTCAACTACTTCCGCGGCAAGCAGCCGATCGACCGTCTGGTGTTCTCGATCACGCCGGACCAGGCGACGCGCGAAGCCCGGCTCGAGGCCGGCGAGTGCGACGTCATCCCGTATCCGAACCCGGCCAACGTCGCGAAGCTGAAAGAGAACCCGAATCTCCAGGTCATGGAGCAGGAAGGCCTCAACGTCGGCTACCTCGCGATGAACGTGAAGAAGCCGCCGTTCGACAACGTGAAGGTGCGCCAGGCCATCAACATGGCGATCGACAAGGACGCCATCCTGGCGGCGGTCTACCAGGGCGCCGGCAAGGCGGCGAAGAACCCGATCCCGCCGACGATCTGGTCGTACGATGATTCGATCCAGGCCTATCCGTACGATCCGGAGAAGGCCAAGGCCATGCTGGCGGAAGCCGGCGTCACCGACCTCAAGACCGACCTCTGGTACATGCCGGTGCAGCGTCCGTACAACCCGGATGCCAAGAAAATGGCCGAGCTGATGCAGGCCGACCTCGCCAAGGTCGGCATCACCGCCGAGCTCAAGACCTTCGAGTGGGGCGAGTACCGCAAGCGCCTGCAGGCCGGCGAGCACCAGATGGGCATGCTGGGCTGGACCGGCGACAACGGCGACCCGGACAACTTCATGGGCGTGCTGCTGTCCTGCGGCTCGGCGCGTGAAGGCGGCCAGAACATCGCCAAGTGGTGCAACGAGGACTTCACCAAGCTGATCGACGAAGCGAAGTCGATCGCCGACGTGGAGAAGCGCACCGCGCTCTACAAGCAGGCTGAGGCGATCTTCCACGATCAGGCGCCGTGGGTGCCGATCGCGCACTCGCTGGTCAGCATGCCGATGAGCAAGAAGGTGGTTGGCTACAAGGTGCACCCGCTGGGCACCCACATCTTCGAAGGCGTCGACATCACAGAGTAATCTGAGTTGTCCTCGGGGGCGGGGAAAGGAAACTTTCCCCGCCCCTCCTCTTTTTGACCGATAGTTATCCATGCTCCGTTTCATTGTGACGCGCCTCGGGCTGGTGATACCGACGTTTCTCGGGATCATCCTCCTGACCTTTGTCCTGATCCGCCTGGTGCCGGGCGATCCGGTCGAGGTGCGCGTGGGCGAGCGCGGCATCACGCCCGAGCGCCACGCCGAGCTGCTGCATGAGATGGGGCTCGACCGGCCGCTCTACGTGCAGTTCTTCGACTATGTCGGCGGGGTGCTGCACGGCGATCTCGGCATCTCCGTCATCACCCACCGCCCCGTCATGGACGAGTTCCTGACGCTGTTCCCGGCGACGGTCGAACTGGCGATCTTCGCCATGATCTTTGCGACGCTGGTCGGATTGCCGGCCGGCATCCTCGCGGCCGTCAAGCGCGGCTCGGTCTACGACCATACGGTAATGGGCGTCAGCCTGACCGGCTATTCCATGCCGATCTTCTGGTGGGGCCTGCTTCTGATCCTGTTCTTTTCCGTCTTTCTTGGCTGGACGCCGGTCGCCAAACGTTTGGGCGACGACTTCTTTATCGACGAGATCACCGGATTCATGCTGATCGATACCTTGCTCGACAAGGATCCGAGCAATCAAGGCGCGTTCCTGGACGCGCTGCATCATCTCATCCTGCCCACCATCGTTCTCGGCACCGTGCCGCTGGCCGTGATCGCGCGCATGACGCGCTCCGCCATGCTGGAGGTGCTGGGCGAGGACTACATCCGCACCGCGCGGGCCAAGGGCCTTGGCGTCTATCGGATCGTCGCGGTCCACGCGCTGCGTAACGCCCTGGTGCCGGTGGTGACCGTCATCGGTCTGCAGGTCGGCGTCCTGATGGGCGGCGCGATCCTCACCGAAAGCGTGTTTTCCTGGCCCGGCATCGGCAAGTGGCTGGTGGAATCGATCAGCCGCCGCGACTATCCGGCGCTGCAGGGTGGCGTGCTGGTCATCGCGGCGCTGGTGATGGCGGCAAATCTGGCAGTCGACCTGTTGTACGGCCTGCTCAACCCACGCATTCGCCACAAGCGCTAGGGGATCGCACGATGGCCGATACCACACTCTCAGCCACGCCGGTCAGCCAGACCATTTCTCCCACCAGGGAGGTCTGGCTGTCGTTGAAGGCCAATAAGGGCGCGATGGCCGGCCTCGTGGTCATCGTCATCCTGATCGTGGCAGCCCTGCTTGCCGACGTGATCGCGCCCTACCACTACGCCGAAGTGTTCAAGGAGTGCGTCACCAAACAGTGCCCGCCGTTCTGGGAAGAGGGCCACGATCCCCGCTTTGTCCTCGGCGCCGATTCTGTCGGCCGCGACCTGCTGTCCCGCATCATCTACGGTTCGCGCTACTCGCTGTTCATCGGCACAATCGTCGTCACCATTTCGCTCGCCGCGGGCATCCTGTTCGGCCTGCTGTCCGGTTTCTTCCGCGGTACGATCGACATCCTGATCATGCGGGCAATGGACATCATCCTCTCCATCCCCAGCCTGCTGTTGGCCCTCGCGATCGTCGCCATCCTCGGCTCCGGCCTGCTCAATGCGATGATCGCGGTCGCCATCACCTACGTGCCGCACTATGCGCGCCTGGCACGCGCGGCGGTGCTGACCGAGTTGCCGAAGGACTACGTCACCGCCTCGCGCGTCGCCGGTGCCGGCACCTTGCGCTTGATGCTGAGCACCGTGCTGCCGAACTGCCTGGCGCCGCTGATCGTGCAAGCGACCTTGAGCTTCTCCACCGCCATCCTCGACGCCGCCGCGCTCGGCTTCCTCGGCTACGGCGCGCAGGCGCCGACGCCGGAATGGGGCACCATGCTGGCCGATGCCCGCAACCTGATCCGCTCCATGCCGTGGGTGGTGACCTTCCCCGGCCTTGCCATCCTCGTCACCGTGCTGGCCTTCAATCTGCTGGGCGACGGGCTGCGCGATGCGCTCGACCCGAATCTGAAGCGCTGATCCACATGCCGCTGCTTGAAATCCGCAACCTGACGGTCGAATTCCAGACCCATCACGGACCGTTCCGCGCGGTCGACGGCATCGACCTGACGCTCGAGCCCGGCGAGCTGCTGGGCGTGGTCGGCGAATCCGGCTCGGGCAAGAGCGTCAGCATGCTCGCGG
>DATEOK010000050.1:0-17399 GCA_035274225.1 Dongiaceae bacterium | reverse complement strand
CCAGAATGGGCGACGCATCTTTAGGTCCATGTGCGCAACGTTCGCCTTTTCGGTAGGATGGCCCGGCCCCTTCTTGGGGTCAAACTCACTTGGTTCGCCGACGAAGATCTCCAGCGCGGTCACCGGCGCCCTGCGAGTGGCCGGAAAACACTCGAATGGACCGAGTGCCAGCGCCTCGGAAGGGCACTGCTTGGCTCCAAACGGGATCATTCTGGTCAGATGAATGGCAACGACATCCCCGCCGGGGGTGCCTTTCAGTTCCGTGGTCTTGGTCTGCCAGTCGGGCAGACCGCCCAGCAGCAGGGAAATCTGCGTGAGCAACTCGAGGTCGGTGACCTCGGGCAGCAACAATGCGCTGGCGGAGACCGCCGGATCTGCCACAGCATGCGTGATAGCCGCCGCGATACTGTTCGCGATTGCAGCCGGGTCGTTCATACCCTTTATAACCTCGACCCTTTGACCATACTTCTGGGGACCCTTTGCTGAGATAGATCGAGCAAAAAAGCAACCCACTGCTGGCCCGCTACGCCATTTCAGATAATCCGACTCAGCCGACATGTGAAGAAATGCCCTCGGCGCGAGGCCCCAACCCTCGCTTCTACTACCGATGGTTACATAATTTCGCCGCCGTGTCGACTCGGCCCCAGATAATGTAGCAAGCGGGCCTGAACCCACAAGGGGTACGACGACGTGCCAGGAAATTTGTCCTTGAAATCGTCCTGGTGCTAGCGCGCCGTTGAGTTCGAACCCTCTCGGGCGGGCCATTTTTCCCGACCCCACTACGTTCGATCATATATCGTCCAGCATCCCTCTGTTTTCTTTCTGTTCCATAAGCGGCTTGACTCCTATGATAAGAGGCTTATCAATGAAGCGAGCAAAAAGGAGTCCGTCGTGAGCCTTCCGATTCGAACCACAATCGCCGACGTTGAAGCCATCTGCGCCTACTTGGCCACCAAGCCGACCGGAGCGACGTCATCTGAAGCGAAGGCGGTCTTGGACAGTAGCGTGCTCGATGGACGCAAAATCAGCGCCTTCAAGTTCTGGGGCCTTGTAGAAGATAGCAACGGAAAGATGCGCCTAACTGATGGTGGACGACGATTGGCGAAGGATAAAGGTGCTAGGCAGGCGGAGGTATTGAAGGAAGTTGTTCGCCGTTTACCACCATACGCAGCGATCATCGAGCGGGCGGTTCATAAGGCTGAGTTTGTCGTGAGTGCGACTGAAGTGGCGGCCCACTGGCATGATCACTTCCGCAGCGAGGTATCCGACAACGACAAAATACTGAACGATCAGGCAGTATGTTTCTTTCAGCTGGCAGAAGGAGCTGACCTTGGCGTCTTGACGATAGGCCGCAAGGGAAGTCCCACTCGCTTTGAGTTCAACGAGGTCAGCGCCGAATCGTTTGTTCAAATGGAGCACGATGCTGGCGCGGCGGAGGACGAACAACACCAAAGGCAGGATGAAGTCCACAACGGAAAGCCGCTTGGCCGACCGGAGCTCTCAACACCAGACATTCAGAGCGACAAAGGTAATCGCGTCTTTATAACCCATGGCAAGAACAAGAAGATTCTTGACCAGGTCAAAGAGCTTGTTGCGTTTGGAAAATTTGAGGCGGTGGTTGCACAGGAGCGCGAGACCGCAGCAAAGCCCGTTCCAGATAAGGTAATGGACGAGATGCGAAGCTGCCAGGCGGCGGTCATTCATGTTGGTGTTGAGGGTGTCCTTCTTGACAAGGACGGCAATCAACTGCCGCAGATAAATGGGAACGTCTTAATTGAGATAGGCGCTGCCATGGCGCTCTATGGAAAGAACTTCATTCTGCTTGTGGAGAATGGCGCGAAGCTGCCATCGAATCTTCAGGGTTTGTATGAATGCCGATATACGGGCGACGAACTGAATATGGAAGCAACGATGAAGCTCCTAAAAGCATTTAATGCATTCAGGTGAGCGCGAGTGTCCTCGCGCCTTCAACGGTACAGCGTCAGTCCCTCCATGCTGATCTCCGGCTTACGCCCCGAGATCACATCCGCCATCACGCGCCCCGAGCCGGCGGCCATGGTCCAGCCGAGGGTGCCGTGGCCGGTGGAGAGATAGAGGTTGTGGTAGCGGGTCGGGCCGATGATCGGCGTGCCGTCGGGCGTCATCGGGCGGAGTCCGGTCCAGAACTCGGCCTTGGTGATGTCGCCGCCGCGCGGGAAGAGATCCGTCACGACGTGATCGAGGGTGTCGCGGCGACCCTGGCGGAGCTTCAGGTTGTAGCCGGCGATCTCGGCGGTGCCGCCGACGCGGATGCGGTCGCCAAGGCGCGTCACCGCGACCTTGAAGGTCTCGTCCATCACGGTCGATTCCGGCGCGCCGGCGGGGTTGGTGATTGGGACAGTGATCGAATAGCCCTTGATCGGATAGACCCCGAGGCGGATGCCGAGCGGCGCAACCAGCTTGGGCGAATAGCTCCCGAGCGCGACGACATAGGCGTCCGCTTGCAGCGTGCCGGCGCTGGTCACGGCGCCGGTCAAGCCGTCGCCGTCATACGTGAGACGCTGGATCGTGGTGCCGAAGCGGAACGTGACGCCCGATTGCTCGGCGAGCTTGGCCAGCGCCTGGGTGAACTTGAAGCAGTCGCCGGTCTCATCGCCCGGCAGGCGTAGCCCGCCGGCGACCTTCTCCCTGACGAAGGCCAGGGCCGGCTCGGCGCGGATGCAGCCGTCGCGGTCGAGCAGCTCGTAGGGCACGCCGGATTGCTTGAGGACCGCGACGTCCTTGGCCGTGCCTTCGAGCTGCTGCTCGGTGCGAAACAGCTGTAGCGTGCCAAGGCTACGCTCGTCGTAGCGGATGCCGGTGTCGGCGCGCAGCGCCTGCAGGCAGTCGCGGCTGTATTCGGCGAGGCGCACCATGCGGTTCTTGTTGATCTCGTAGCGCGCCGCGGTGCAGTTGCGCAGCATCGCGAGGCCCCAGAGCCACATGGCAGGATCGATCTTGGGCCAGATCACCAGCGGCCGATGGCGCATGAAGGCCCATTTGATCGCCTTGATCGGAATCCCCGGCGCGGCCCAGGGCGCGGAGTAGCCGGGCGAGACCTCGCCGGCATTGGCATAGCTGGTCTCGAGGCCGGGACCGGGCTGCCGGTCGACCACGGTGACCTCGTGGCCGGACTTGGCGAGATAGTAGGCCAGGGCGACGCCGATGACGCCGCTGCCAAGGATGAGCACTTTCACAGGTCGCCCCCTCGTGCGCAGAACGAATCGGGCCAAGTCTAACCGACACGGGGCGGCTCTTCGCACCCTGATTCGCGCGCCTTACCGTAACGTACTCCCCGGCAGACGGGCGCCGCCTTAAGGTGTAAGCTGATGGCTCGGGGGATCGCCATGAAGCGCCTGCTACGCAGCACCACCGCACTGGTCGGCTTTGGGGTGATGGCCGGCCAGGCCAGCGCCGCGGAACCGATCAAGCTCTCGGTCGGCGGCTTCTTCCGCGAAGCCTACATGGTCAATTTCGACGACGACGACGAAGGCGAACTCGGCAACGAGCGCAACACCGACGGCTTGTTCAACGACGCCGAAATCTTCTTCATGGGCATGACCACCCTCGACAACGGCCTCAGCGTGGGAGCGCGGGTCGAGCTCGAGGGCGAGGACAACGCCGGCGACCAGATCGACGAGGCCTGGATCCACTTCTCCGGCGGCTTCGGCGAGGTGCGGATCGGCTCCAACGACGAGGCGCTGGTGGGAGCCTGCATCCTGCCGCCGGGCGGCACCGACAACTTTTCCGCTTTCTCGCCCAACCAGTGGGCCGCCAACACTTCGCCGTTCTCGCCGGGCTTCCCGGCCCTCTCCTCGAATGCAGTCTGCATCGGTGTCGACGACCGCGAGGATGCGCAGAAGATCGTCTACATGACGCCGGTGTTCGCCGGGTTCCAGCTGCGCGTGTCCTATACACCCAACGGCGGCGACGAGCGGCATGGCGACGGAGTCGGGGCGCATCTCGGCATGCCAACCAATTCGGATGCCGAATCGCGCCACAACGTTTCGGTCTATGGCACCTACGAACTGGTGCGCGAAAGCTGGAGCCTCACCGCCGGGCTCGGCGCCTCGTTCGAAGGCCACGTCGAGCAGCAGCCGGGCGACGATCAGCGTGAGCAGACCTTCTACCAGGGTGGCCTCAACCTCACCTTCGGCGCATTTTCCGTCGGCGGCGTGTTCGAATATTACGACAACCTGGTCTCCTTCAAAGGCGGAGACGATGCCGATGCCTGGGTGGCCGGCGCCGGCGTCGCGTACGAGTTCGAGGACTTCGTCCTCGGCGCGCAGTATTCCCACCAGGACACCGAGGTCGACCGCGTCGGCGGCGGCAGCGACGACTTCACCATGGACCGCGCCGTCGTGACCGCGATCTATCCGCTGGGTCCCGGCATCGATCTCGACGCCGAGATCGCCTACACCTGGATCGACACCGATCCGGAATTCACCGACGGCGTCGACGACTACCAGTCGCTGGAGATCGGGCTCGGCACGGCGATTACGTTCTGAGGCACCGGCGCAATTCGGCGCTTGGATGATCCGGATATGAACGACTGATCGTTCGCGAGCTGCGGGTCCACGGGTTGCTCCGATCCGCGATCGTAGCCGGGCCTGGAGGGGGAACTTGAAGCCCGGGCACCTGTTCAAATTAGGTCGTATCAGCCGTTCCCACCGAAGTGTGAGGTCCCATGCAAAGACCCCTGGAAATCGCGTTCCGCGACTTAGACCCGTCTGACTTCATCCGAAACCTGGTCGAGGAGCGGGTGGACCGCTTGGAACGCTTTTATCCGAACATCATCGGCTGCCGGGTCGTGGTCGAAGCGCCGCATCGCAGCGCGGAGGGTCACAACCCGCCGATCGGGATCTCGGTGGAGGTGGACGTGCCGGCCCGGCCCCGCGTCATCGCGAAGGACATGGAAGAGCAGCGCGCGATGAAGGGCGATCACCTGGCTGCCATCAACCGCGCCTTCGAGGCGATCGAGCGCCAGCTCGAAGACCTGAAGGACAAGCAGCGCGGCGTGGTGAAGCGCCATGAGAATGCGCGGCAGACCGGCAGTGTCGTCCGCCTGTTCCCCGACCAGGGCCACGGCTTCATCGAGGTCGCCGGCGGGCCGGAGCTTTGCTTCACGCGCAATGCCGTCCTCGACGGCGGCTTCGACCAGCTGAAGGTCGGGATGATGGTGCAGGTGACGCAGGCGACCGCCGAAGGCCCGATGGGTCCGCAGGCCAGCTCCGTCGTGGTCCTGGGTGGCGAGCGCCGGGGCTGATCGCGCACGGCGCGTGTCGGACCGCACCGGCAGGAACGTACGGGCCCATGAGCGGTTAGCGCTTCTAAGATGAAGCGCTCTCAGCCGAAAGCCCATGAGCATCCAGGCACCTTCAACCGGCGCCAGTTCTTGAGCGGCACCGTGACCATGCTGCCGCTTGCGATCGGCGCGGCCGGTGTCGGCACCGCGGCCGCGGAGACCGTGCCGCCGCCCACGGACGTGCCGAGCCGCTCGGTCTCGCTGCAGGTCAACGGCCGCACGCATCGGGTGACGCTTGACAACCGGGTGACCTTGCTCGACGCGCTGCGCGAGCAGCTTGCGCTCGCCGGCACCAAGAAGGGCTGCGATCACGGGCAATGCGGCGCCTGCACGGTCCATCTGGACGGCAAGTCGGTGCTGTCGTGTCTCACTCTGGCGGCGCAGGCCGAAGGGCACGCTGTCACCACCATCGAAGGGCTCGCGAATGCAGATGGCGCGTTGCATCCGGTGCAGCAGGCCTTCATCGACCATGATGCATTCCAGTGCGGCTATTGCACGCCGGGCCAGATCATGTCGGCGGCGGCCTGCATTGCCAACGAGCGCGCCGGCAGCGATGCCGAGATCCGCGAATATATGAGCGGCAACATCTGCCGCTGTGCCGCTTACCCCAACATCGTCGCCGCCGTCCGGGCGGCCAAGACCCAAGTGCGGAGCTAGCAATCGATGCGGCCCTTCGCCTATGAGCGCGCCAATACCCCGGACGACGCCATCGCAGCGTTCGATGACGGGCGCGCAACGGCGTTCCTGGCCGGCGGCACCACGCTGATCGACCTGATGAAGCTCGATGTGATGCGGCCGGAGCGCGTGGTCGACATCAATGAAATGGGGCTGGACCGCATTGAGGTCGGCGACTCTGGCGTGCGGCTTGGCGCGTCGGTGCGCATGGCGGATGCCGAGGCGCATCCGGACCTGCGCCGCCGCGTCCCGGTCCTGACGGACTCGCTCGCACTTGCCGCCAGCACCCAGATCCGGCACATGGCGACGCTCGGCGGCAATGTCCTGCAGCGCACGCGCTGCCCGTATTTCCGCGACGTGAGCTGGGCGGCATGCAACAAGCGCGCACCGGGGTCAGGATGCGCGGCAATGGAGGGCTTCAACCGTTCGCATGCGGTGCTCGGCACCAGCGACGCCTGCATTGCGACCTATCCCGGTGACTTTGCCCAGGCGCTGATCGCACTGGATGCCGTCGTGGACGTGGCCGGGCGCGGTCGCCGCCGGCAGGTTCCTTTTGCGGAGCTGCATGTCGCTCCGGCCCATACGCCGGATGTGGAGACGCGGCTGCAGCCGGACGAACTGATCCTGGGGTTCGAAATGCCGGTCGAGCCGTGGTTCCGCCGCTCGCTCTATCTCAAGATTCGCGATCGCGAATCCTACGAGTTTGCGCTGGCGTCGGCTGCGGTGGCGCTCGATCTCGATGGCGAGACGGTAAGGCAGGCGCGGATCGCGCTGGGCGGGCTTGCAACGGTGCCCTGGCGCGCCCACGAGGCCGAGCAGGCGCTGATCGGCCGCACGCTGGACGAGGCAAGTTGCCAAGCTGCTGCCGAGGCTGCGCTCGCGCGCGCACGTCCGCGCGATCATAATGCCTTCAAGGTCGATCTGGGCCGCGAGACCGTCGTGCGCGCGCTGCTGCAAGCGGCGGCGATGGAGGTGTAGATGGCGGTCGTCGGGCCCGTGCAGCAACAGAATATGGGTACGCCGCAATCGCGCATCGACGGCCGCGCCAAGGTGACCGGGGCGGCGCCCTATGCCTCCGATTTCTCCGTCGGCCGTCCGGCCTATGCCTATTTCGTCACCAGCGCCATCGCGCGCGGCCGGATCGAATCTTTCGATCTGACGGCTGCCAAGGCTGTGCCAGGGCTGCTCGACATCTTGACCCACGAGACCATGAAGGGAACGGTGCGCAAACCGAGCTTCTTCGCGGGCGGCGGCTATGCTTCCACCACCATCGTTCCGCTGGATGGGCCGCAGGTCTGGCATGACGGGCAGATCGTGGCCATGGTCGTCGCCGACAGCTATGAGGCGGCGCGCGAAGCCGCCTACAAGGTGCGCGTCCAATACCAGGAACAGCGGCCGGCAGGCACCTTCGATTGGCCTGGCGCCACGACCGAAGACGCGACCGATGCCAGCAAGAGCCACGAGGATCCGGCAGTCGGCGACATCGCGGCCGGGTTCGAGGCCGCGGCGGAGATCGTCGACGAGGAGTATGCGACGCCGACCCAGCATCACAATGCGATCGAGCTTTTCACTACGACGTGCGTGTGGACCGGCGACAAGCTCGCGATCTACGAGCCGAGCCAAATTGTGTATGGCCTGAAGCATGGCGTCGCGGAGCAGCTTGGCATGTCGCCCGACAACATCCGCATCGTCAGCCCCTTCGTCGGCGGCGCCTTCGGTTCGAAGGCATCGGTGACGCCGCGCACGGTGCTGGTGGCGCTGGCGGCGCGCCGCCTCGGCCGGCCGGTGAAGCTGGTGCTGACGCGTGAGCAGGGTTTCGGCATCGCGACCTACCGCGCCGAAACCCGCCACCACCTGCGCCTCGGCGCCGATGCGGACGGCCAGTTTACCGCGCTGTCGCACGAAGGATGGGAAGTGACCTCGCGGCCCGATCCCTACCTGGTCGGCGGCACCGACACGACGGCCCGGCTCTATGCCTGTCCAAACGTGTTCACCAAGGTGCGGCTGGTGCATGCAGACCGCAATACGCCGGGCTTCATGCGCTCGCCGCCGGAAGTGCCGTATCTCTTTCCGCTGGAGAGCGCGATCGACGAGCTGGCCATCAAGCTGGGAATGGACCCGATCGAGCTGCGCCGGCGCAACGACACGATGAAAGAACCGATCAAGGGGTTGCCCTACACCAGCCGTTCCCTGATGACGTGCTTCGATCAGGCGGCGGAGAGCTTCGGCTGGGCGCGCCGCTCGCCTTCGCCCGGCTCCATGCGCGAGGGCGACTGGCTGATCGGCTGGGGTTGCGCCAGCACCTGCTATCCGACCGCGCTGGCGCCGGCCACTGCGCGCGTCACCTTGTGGAAGGATGGCCGGGTCAAAATCGAGACTGCGGCACATGATCTCGGCACCGGCGCCTACACCGCGCTGGCCCAGGTCGCGGCCGAGCGCCTTGGTGTCCCCATCGAGCAGGTGACGATGGCCATGGGCGATTCCGACCTGCCGCCGTCGCCGGTCGCCGGCGGGTCGATCACCACCGCCAGCGTGTCGTGTGTGATCGCCAAGGCGTGCGATGCGATCCGGGCCAAGCTCGGCTTCAATGAAGCCGCGACGTCCGATCTGCCAATTCGGACGGCGGGATTCGAGCGCTTGGGGGTTTCGGTGATCGAGGAATATGCCGAGTTCGTGCCGCACGGCGTGAAGCCGGAAGGCATCGACAAGCTCTATGCCGGGCATTCGATGCTCAAGGGCGGATCGATGATGGAGGACCGCATCCAGTATGCGTTCGGCGCCGAGTTCGTCGAGGTCCGGGTCCATGCCCGAACTCGTGAGGTGCGTGTGCCGCGCATCCATGGCGCCTTCGCTGCCGGGCGAATCGTCAACCCGAAGACGGCGCATAGCCAGCTGATGGGCGGCTTGATCTGGGGCGTGTCCTCCGCGCTGCACGAGGCGACCGAGCTCGACCCGCGAACGGCCCGCTACATCAACGACAACCTCGCCGACTACCTGGTGCCGGTGAACGCCGATATCGAGGACGTGTCGGTAATCCTGGTACCCGAACGCGACACGCAGGTGAACCCGCTCGGCATCAAAGGGCTCGGCGAGCTCGCCAACGTCGGCACCAACGCGGCCGTGGCAAACGCGGTCTATCACGCGACCGGCAAGCGCATCCGCGATCTGCCGATCCGGCTTGAAAAACTGCTCGCTTGATCGGACTGGAGATCGCCGGCACGGCACTTTCGCGTGCTGACGACAGCGCTCACGCCGCGCCGGTGTGATCCAAATCACCGAGGAACTCCAAAGCAATAGCAACGACTCGGCGAGTCGCGTTACAGTCTCTTGACGGTGCAACAATTCCTTAATGTCTGGGTTGCACACTCGAATCGAGCCAATAGGTCCGAGGTGTGGCGCGCGATGTTTCACCTGGTGTTGACCACCTGCTTCGCGGGCATCCTGTGTTACGCCAGCGAGCCCAAAGTCGATTACATCTCCGCCGAGCGCTGCCTGAACCAGGGCGCGATCCTCTCCGGCCTCGCGCGCGCGCAGTTGAATTTTCCACGCATGGAGCAGACGTCCCGCATCGCCTGCTCCGGCATCGACGGCAGCATGCAGACCGTCTATGTCGGCAACGCCGGAACAGAAATGCCGGCCTTTCCCGACGACGTGCTGAGCCTTCCCACGCTCGACTGAAGCCGCTTCCGCCGCTTGCACTCCGGCGGGAACGGGGCCATGTAGTTCATGTTCGATAGCTATCGAATATAGCCCCATTGCGCGCAGGCCTTTGCATGGTTCCCTTCTCGGTTCTCGATCTGTCGCCCATCCCGGAGGGAAGGAATGCCGGCGATGCGCTGCGCAATACTCTGGACCTGGCACGCCACGTCGAGCAGTTGGGCTACCGGCGCTACTGGCTGGCGGAACATCACAACATGCCGGGTATCGCCAGCGCCGCCACCGCGGTGGTGATCGGCCAGGTAGCCGCGGCCACCAGCACCATCCGCGTCGGCTCCGGCGGAATCATGTTGCCGAACCACGCGCCGCTGGTGATCGCCGAGCAGTTCGGCACGCTCGAATCTCTGTTCCCCGGCCGCATCGATCTCGGCCTCGGACGCGCGCCCGGCACCGACATGATGACGGCGCGGGCCTTGCGCCGCGATCTTGCCGATAGCGCCGACCGCTTTCCGGAGGACGTCGCGGAGCTGCGCGCTTATCTCGGTCCCTCCGTGCCGGGGCAGCGGATCCGCGCGGTTCCCGGCGACGGGCTGGCCGTGCCGATCTGGCTGCTCGGTTCCAGTCTCTACAGTGCTCAGCTCGCGGCAATGCTGGGCATGCCGTTCGCGTTCGCTTCACACTTCGCGCCCGCCGCCATGATGCAGGCGCTCGAGCTCTATCGCAGCCGCTTCGAGCCGTCGGAGCAGCTGCAGCGGCCGTACGCGATGCTGGGCGTGAATGTCATCGCGGCCGATAGCGACCAGGACGCGGCGCGGCTTTTCACCTCGCTGCAGCAGAGCTTCGTCAATCTGCGACGCGGCCAGCCCGGGCAGCTGCCGCCGCCGATGGACGATGTCGACCGCTTCGCCTTGCCGGCGGAACAGGCGCAGTTGCGGCAGGCGCTGGCCTGCTCGTTCGTGGGCGCGTCACAGACGATCGAGGCAGGGCTGAGAGCTTTCGTGCAACAGACCAGGGCCGACGAGCTGATCGTCAGCGGTCACATCTACGATCACGCGGCGCGTCTGCGCTCGTTCGCCATCGCCGCGCAGGTGCGCGACAAACTGGCCGCGCAAACCGAAAGCAATTGAGGGGGAAAAGAAAGCGGCGGCGAAGACTGAGGGGGAAGGGGAGTGCTTCGCCGCCGGGCCGCTGAGGGCAAGCGGCCACATTCGGACAATACAACCCTGGTTTGCCGGATCGGTTCCATCGACTCGCATTATTTTTTCCGAGCGTCCGTCCCGACTCGGACCACGAGAGCTATGCACAGCTGTTCGGCATGATGGCGCATGCGTTAGTTCATGCCGGGTTCATCGGTGGCGATGCTAAATCCGTTTTGATTTCAGTTCACGGTGCGACGCGTCGTCGCGTGGGGTGTCAAATGAGGCTCGGAGATTTCGCGACAAGGTCCGCGCCGATCGGGGTCGTGCACAGAAAACCGCTACTCTTGTCACAAGCTCTTCTCGGTGGCCGCTGTCATTTTTGATTGCCAGGGGTGACCCGGCGTCCTAACGTTTGTGCGTTGCAGCGAGCCAAAACTGGCAGACCAGTTTCGACGGAAAAGAGCGGTGTTATCCGCCGGCTTCGGGCAACGAAGGATCAGGGATGGGTTCAAGGTCGGGGCGCTTCGACGCGAGGCGTCCATCGCTCTGGTGTTTCTGTGAGGGGAGGTAGGTTCGGTGGCGCATTACATAAGCGTGCTGATGCCGCTGACTGCCGGCGGCTGGCGGGCGCTGTTTCCCGACATTCCAGATTGCGAGGTCGAGGGGGATAGCCTCGATGCCACCATGCTGCGCGCGGCGGGCGCGCTCAGCGAATGCGTCCACAGCCGCTATGGCGACGGGCCGCCATCGCCGCGGGAATTGGTCGAAATCAAGGCCGACGATCAATGGGCCGCGACCCACGCGATCGATTGGGCCAAGGCCGTCGTCACCATGGTAAATGTGCGCGGCGAGCACAGCGCGCACGCCTAGTATCCTCGCCTCCAGTCTCCCAGCGTGGAACGCCAACCGATTGCCGACCGGCGCGGCGCCGTGATATGTCCGGCCGGATGCGCGGCGGGCATCGTGCTGGGGCTTGGCTGGTTGGGGGTTGTCATGCGGTGGAACGACGAATTGCGCCTTAGTCCGGTCCTCTGGCGTCGCGGGGCGCTGGTGCTGGCCCTCGCCCTGGCAGGTTGCGCGAGCAAACCGTCCGCGCCCCCGTCGGAGCCGTCGATCGTCGGCCTGTGGCAAGCGCAGGAGATTGCAGGCAGCGCCGTTCCCGCCGACGTGCGCATCACCCTCTCGATGTACGGCGACGGCAGGGCGGTCGGCCGGGCCGGCTGCAACAACTACACCACCAAGTATCAGCGGACGGGTGACACCATTTCGTTCGCGCCGGCGATCAGCACCAAGATGGCCTGTGCCCCCGACCTCATGACGCTGGAGCAAGGCTTTCTCGACACGCTGAGCGCGGCAAACCGAGTGGAGCGGCGCCCGGATGGCACCTTGGCGCTAACGGCCGACACTGGTGCGCAACTGCTGTTCCGCCGCCAGGAGGCGGCCAGCCTGCAGGATGCCCGCACGCGCGGTGTCGATTTCCGCGGCATCGGCCAGGAGCCGGGTTGGGTGGTCGAAGTCGTGGACGGCGGCAAGATCACCGCGGTTCTGGATTACGGTGCAAGGACACTGGAGTTGCCGACGCCAGCGGCTGAGACTGCCGAGGACGGCACCGTGATCTATGACGCCAGCACGGATACCGATCACCTGATCCTGCGCATCAAGCGCAAGGTGTGTGTCGATTCCATGAGCGGGGAATCTCACCCGTCCGTGGTCGACCTGCTGGTCAACGAAAAGCCCTACCTGGGCTGTGGGGACTGGCTGGACTAGACGCACTGCTCCCCACTTGAGCGCGGAACTTCCTCGCCGACACATCGGCTGGTAGCGATTCGAGGTAGACGCTCAATTCCTCGAACAACTTTTCCGTGCCGCGGGATGGACCCGCCCCGGCGCGGGGAATACGCTCCGGTAAAGTGATCCTGACGGGGCGTGCCATGGCACACAATGCGATCTCGGGAACCGTTCCACTGTATTCTCCAGCCGCAGTGGGGCCTGCGCATCCGCCCGGCGCCGGAGCCCCAGCAAGCGCGGCGCCGGCGCGAGAGCCGCGGCGGGTTCCACTGCATCTGGTGGCCGCCTTCGGCCTGACGGTCCTGCTCCTCGTCATCGTCTCGGCGCTCGGCGCGCAGACCTATCGCGGCGTGCAGGATGTGCTGCGCACGGTCGCCTATGACGAAACTCGCTTCATCCGGGAGGCGCTGACCGAAAAGGTCCAGCGGATTCTCGAACCGGCGGAAAACCAACTGGCGTTGCTGGCCTACAGCGACCTGCCGGCAGCGACAACGCTGTCGCAGCGGCTCGGCGAACTGCCCCTGATCCTCGAGGCGCTGAAGCGCACCACGCTGATCGACGCCAGCTTCGTCGGCTATCCCAACGGCGAGTTCATCCTGTTCCGCCCGCTACGCACCGACAAGCAACGTGCGACGTTCACCGCGCCGGACAAGGCGGCGCTGCTGGTGCAGTCGCTCGCGGTTGATGCCGCCGGCATCATGCACGGGGTGCATCAGTTCTTCGATGCCGACGGCAGGCTGCTGGATTCGATCGCCAAGCTGGACTACCGCTTCGATCCGCGGACCAGGCCCTGGTACAAGGCCGTCGGCGATGGCGACGAGGCCATCATGACGCCGCCGTATCCTTTTTTCACGACACAGGAGATCGGCGCGACCATGGCGCGCCGGTCGCCCGACGGCAAGGCGGTGGTCGGGCTGGACGTCACGATGGGCACCATCGCCGACGCGCTGAAAGACCTGCGGATCACGCCGTCGGCGGAGATCGCGGTCATCGATTCGGGCCAGCAGGTCATCGGCTATCACGATGCTGGCCGGATGATTGCACCCGCGGCCGACGGCGGGCTGCGCCTGGCGCGGATCAACGAGCTTGGTTCGCCGGTGCTGGCAGAGGCTGCGTCGGCCTTGAGCACTGGCGAGGAGCGCAGCGAGTTGAGGGTCGACGGGCGCGGTTGGCAGATCCTGCGGGCGACGATTCCGGGGCGTGCCGGGCACAATTTCACGGTGCTGACGGCGATCCCCAACGACGAACTGTTCGCGGCCGCACGAACGATCGTCGGCCGACAGGTGGTAATCGGCGTCGTCATCCTGTTGCTGGCGATCGCAATCGGCTGGTGGGGCGCCAAGCTGCTGACCAAGTCCTTGCATCTGCTGGTCAAGGAGACCAAGGCCATCCGCTCCTTCGACTTCAGCTCGGACACCAAGGTCCCGACCATCCTGTCCGAGGTGGACAACCTGGCGCGCGCGCTCGACACCATGAAGGGGACGATCCGCAAGTTCATGGAGATCGACACCGCGGTCTCGACGGAGCGCGACCTGAACACCTTGCTGGAGCGTGTGCTGCGCGAGACCACGCGGCTGGCGGGGTGCGATGGCGGCGTTCTCTACCTGATCGACAAGGAGGGAGAGCGCCTGGAGCCGGAGATTGCCCGCTGGCACGGCCATCATGTGGTCGACGAACATATCGCCCTGCCGCCGCTCCCGCTCGAGGTCAGCGATCTGCTGCCACAGACCGTCGAGGCGTTGAAGCAAGGCCAGATCGTGGTGGTGGACCGCCGCCTGACCGATGCGGAACTCGAGGCGCTCGGCCTGCGCCGGACGATAGAGGCCATGGGTGCCGAGCGGGTCGGGCTGCTTGCCGTGCCGCTGATGAACCGCAAGCAGGAGCCCCTGGGTGTGCTGCTGTCGATCAAGGCAATCCCCGCTGCCGAAGCGGCCTGGTCGGTGAGCGGCCGCTTGCGCGAGCTGATCCGCGCGGTCAGCGGCAGCGCCGGCATCGCGATCGAGAACCGCCAGCTGCTGCAGGGCCAGAAGGACCTGATGAACGCGCTGATCAAGCTGGTCGCCGGCGCGATCGACGCCAAGTCGGCCTATACCGGTGGCCATTGCCAGCGCGTGCCGGTGCTGACGCGCATGCTGGCGGAGGCCGCCTGCGCGCAGAAGGACGGGCCATTCGAGCACTTCCGCCTCTCGGAGGAGGAATGGGAGGCGGTCGACATCGGATCCTGGCTGCACGATTGCGGCAAAGTGACGACGCCGGAATATGTGGTCGACAAGGCGACCAAGCTCGAGACCATCTATGACCGCATCCACGAAGTGCGCATGCGCTTCGAGGTGTTGAAGCGCGACGTGGAGATCGGCTACTGGCAAGCGGTCGCCAAAGGCGGCGATCCGGATGCGCTGCGCGCGCGCATGGAGTCCGAGCTGCGCGCGCTCGACGAGGATTTCGCGTTCGTCGCCTCGTGCAACGAGGGCGGCGAGTTCATGGATCCGGCGCGCACCGATAACCTGACGCGGATCGCCGCGCGCACCTGGCGCCGCACGCTCGACGACCGGCTCGGCACATCGTACGAGGAGCGCGCGCGCAAGGATCGCACACCGGCGCCGCGGTTGCCGGTGGAGGAGCCGCTGCTGGCCGACCGCGAGGATCACATCACGCCGCGCGCGCCGCACGAGATCGTCGACAAGGCGAATGCCTGGGGCATCCGGGTCGAGACGCCGCCGCACAAGTTCAATCGGGGCGAACTCTACAACCTGTCAATCGGGCGCGGCACCCTCACGGCCGAGGAGCGCTACATCATCAACGACCACATGACCCAGACCATCATGATGCTGGAAAGCCTGCCGCTGCCCCGCCATCTGCGCGCGGTGCCGGAGATCGCCGGCGGGCATCACGAGAAGATGAACGGCACCGGATACCCGAAGCGGCTCAAGCGCGATCAGATGTCGCCGGTCGCCCGCATGATGGCGATCGCCGACGTGTTCGAAGCGCTGACCGCCGCGGACCGGCCGTACAAGAAGGCAAAGCCGCTGAGCGAGGCGATCAAGATCATGGGATTCATGAAAAAGGACAACCACCTCGATCCAGAGCTGCTCGATCTGTTCCTGACGGCCGGGGTGTGGAAGCAGTACGCCGAGCGGTTTCTCGATGCGGCGCAGATCGACGAGCCGAACATCGACGCGGTGCTGAAGACGCAGCCGGCCTAAACTGAGCCACTCAGCGCGTTGAAACCTCCTCCCCCAAACATGGGGGAGGTCAGGGAGGGGGAAGCCGTGTTTCGGTGCGAGACAATCTTCGCTCGCTTCCCCCACCCCAACCCGCCCCCATGTTGGGGGCGGGGAATGACTCTCGATTTGCGCATATGCGATTGCCCTGGGGTGGAGAAGGCGAATTGGGTCCGGGGCTATGCCGCCAGCTTCGCATCTGCGACGTGCTTGGCGATCAGGCGCAGGTCTTGCACGAAGCGGCGATATTCCTGCGCCTTGATCTCCGGATCGGGCATGCGCAGCAGAAAAGAAGGATGGATGGTGACCAGACACGGCAGCCCGTCGCGCAATTCCATGAGCTTGCCGCGTGAGGCGCCGATCGCGATCGGGCGGCCGGCCAAAGCACGTGCGGCGGTGGCGCCGAGCGCGACGGTCAGGGCCGGCTTGATCAGCGCCAGCTCCTGGTCCAGCCACCATTTGCAGGCTTCGATCTCGCCGGCGTTCGGCTTCTTGTGCAGGCGCTTCTTGCCGCGCGGCTCGAACTTGAAGTGCTTCACGGCATTGGTGACATAGACGCGGCTGCGGTCGACGCCGGCCTCGCCCAGGGCGCGATCCAGGATCTTTCCGGCGGGACCGACAAAGGGGCGGCCTTGCAAATCCTCCTGGTCGCCCGGCTGCTCGCCGACCAGCATGACCGGCGCGTGGGCCGGGCCCTCGCCGAACACCGTCTGTGTCGCATTCCGATAGAGCGGGCAGCGCCGGCAGTCTTTGGCGTCTCGAATCAAGCCGGCGAGAGAAGGGCGTGACGGCATGCCCTGAAAACAGGCACGCCGCCGATCGGTTCCTATGCGGCGGGGGCTTCGCGCAGGTCCGCCATCACGGCTTCCTGCGCCGGGCGCGCCTTCAGCAGGTTGCGCTCGACATTCTCCAGGTGTGCGCGCATCGCGGCGGCGGCGCGGTTGAGGTCGCGGTCCTCGATCGCCGCCACGATCGCCTCGTGATCGTCGAACGAGTGATGATTGGAAGCGGGCTTCACCTTGTCGACGCGCAGGCGGCCCCACACCACGGCGCGGCGCACGGCGTTCAGCGTGTCGAGCAAAGCGAGCAGCAGCGAGTTCTGGGTCGATTCCGCGATCACGCGATGCAGGCGGTTGTCCCACGCCTCGTATTGCCGCCAGGTCTGCGCCGCATGCGTGCGCTGCATGCACAGGCGCATCTCCGCGATATGCGCCGAGGTGGCATTGAGCGCGGCCATCCGCGCCACCTCCGGCTCCAGCACCAGGCGCGTTCGCATCACCTCCGCCGGGTTGGTGCGCCGCGTGATCGCGGCGACATCGGCCATGGTCTCGATCGGGCGGCTGCCGATGAAGGTGCCCTTGCCGACATGGCGCCAGATCTGGTTCTCCGATTCGAGGACGGCGAGCGCCTTGCGCAGGCCGGCGCGGGTGACGCCGAGTGTTTCGGCAAGCTCGCGCTCCGGCGGCAGGCGGCTGTCGAGCGGCATCTCGATCTGCGCGAGATAGACGCGCAGGCGCGCAAGGGCGGTTCCGGTGGCGAGATCGTCTGCGATGGAAATGGTCATGGGTTCGAACCAATAGTGGGATTGGTCAGAGC
>DATEOK010000049.1:0-3480 GCA_035274225.1 Dongiaceae bacterium | reverse complement strand
GACATCGACAACATCAAGCTCGACCTGGCGGGCGGACTGTCGCCTGCGGCGAAGGCGCAAGCCAACGGCAACGCAACGCTCGCGCTCTCGGCCGGCGAGCTGGCGCTCGATCTGACGGCGCACGTCGCGGCGCGCGACGACAGCATTGCATTCTCCGGCTGGCAGATCCGGCAGCCTGAGCTGACTGCGCCCGTACATCTCACCATGGTCGATGGCGTGCTGGCGGCGGCTTTGTCGGCCGAGGGCAAGATCGCGCACAAGGGCATCGCGGATGCCGCCAAGAGTACCAGCATCGGCGCCGGCGCGCTGACGCTCAAAGCCGACAGCACCGCGTTCCGCATGAACACACGCGACGGCACCTGGACTGCCGGCGCGATCACCGGCGCCATCGCCCTCGCCGCCAAGTCGTGGGGCGAGACGGTGGAGCTGAAGGTTCCGGGCATCGATGCGTCGGCGGAAGGAGGCGCAGCGGGCGTGACGTGGCATGTCGGCGGCTCCAAGATCGCGCTCTCGAACAAGGCGCGCGGCGTCTCGGCCACCAATGCGCTGATCAAGCTGTCGGGCGCGGGGACCGCAATCGACGGCGAGCTGCGCGTCAGCTCGCTCGATGCCGGCTATGGCCTGCCGACCTTCACGCTGAACGGGACAGGGCGCATCGATGCCGGCAAGCTGTCGGCGCAGCTCAACGCGCTCACCGGTGCCGGCGGCGGCGTGAAGCTCGGCAACATCAAGCTGACCGGCAACTTCAACACGCGGAACTACGTCGCCGATCTCGACATGGGGCCGATCACCTTCGCGCCCAAGAAGCTGCAGCCAGCCGACCTGTTTCCGCGGGCGAAGAGCTACTTGAGCGACTTCTCCGGCACGGTGCGCCTTGCGGGGCCGATCAAATGGTCCAAGGGCAAGGCGAGCGCGGAGGTCAAGCTGGGGCTGGAAGGCCTGACCGGCGATGCGGGGCCGGTGCTGTTCCAGAATCTCAATGGCGTGATCGAGATCGACGAACCATGGCCGGTCTCGACGCGACCCAATCAGCAGCTCGCCATCGAGCAATTCATCGCAGGACTGCCGATGACCAATGCGCTGGTCCGATTCGAGCTGCACGGCCCGCAGCTGAAGATCGAGGAGGGCCGCCTGGACATGGCCGGCGGCCGTGCCGGCATTGCGCCGATCGAGATCGCGCTGAACGCCGCCGGCCAGCGAATGACTCTCAACATCGATCAACTTTCCGTCAGCGAATTGTTCAAGATCGCGGGCATTGCCGGCTTGTCCGGTGAGGGCGCGATATCCGGCACCGCGCCCATCACTTTGTTTCCCAACGGCATTATCGTCGACAACGCGAAGTTCGCCGCCCAGGCGCCGGGAGTCCTACGCTACGATGCCGCCCAGGCGCCCGGGGCCTTGAGCAGCGCAGGGTCGTCGGTGGGCATGGCGTTGCAGGCGTTGTCGGACTTCCATTACAAGGAATTGATCGTGACCCTGAACCGAAAGCTGACCGGCGACACCGACCTGGGCTTGCACATATCCGGCAGCAACCCTAGCTTCTACAACGGCTATCCGGTGGAATTTAACCTCAACCTGTCCGGGAAACTGGACGAGGTCCTGCGCAAGGGCTTGGCGGGCTACCGCCTGCCTTCTATCATCGAAGAACGGTTGAACGAGCTGCAATAGAGGGCCCCGCTGTGCGACAGCTTCACCCACGCCAAACGCGCGTACTGCTCACCGGACTGGCCGGCGCCATCGCCGCCACGACCCTGGCCGCCTGCACCCCGACCGTGAAGGTCGAGGCGCCGGACAAGCCGATCGTGATCAATCTCAACGTGAAGATCGAGCAGGAGGTCCGCGTCAAAGTGGACCGCGACGTCGACACGTTGCTGCAGGATAATCCCAATCTGTTCTAACGGAGCGATCGCAATGACGAGCCTCAAGATCAAATCGTTGCTGAGCGGCCTGCTGCTGGCCCTGGCAATGGTGTTCTCGGCGCCCGCGATGGCGGATGCTCTGGACGATGCCCGCGCCGCCGGCGTGGTCGGCGAGCGCCCGGACGGCCTGGTCGCGCCGGTCGACCCGAGCGCGCCCGCCAACATCCAGTCGCTGGTGCAGTCGGTCAACGCCCAGCGCATGGAGAAATACCAGCAGATCTCCACGCAGAAGGGCGTGCCGGTCGAGCAGGTCGGCGCCATCGCCGGCGAGAAGATCATCGGCAAGCTCAAGTCGGGCTACAAATACATGGACGCATCCGGAAACTGGGTGACGAAGTAGGATGGACGAATGGCGGCGGTCCCGCGCAACATCGAGGAGACGCTCGCTCTTCTCCGCCAAGGCAACTACATCGCCGATCGCAGCCTTGCGACCGCCGTCTTTCTCGCGCTGAAGCTCAAGCGGCCGCTGTTCCTCGAAGGCGAGGCAGGGGTCGGCAAGACCGAAATCGCCAAAGTGCTGAGCGCCACGCTGGGCCGCGCCCTGGTGCGCTTGCAGTGCTACGAAGGGCTCGACGTCGCGAGCGCGGTCTATGAGTGGGATTATCCGCGCCAGATGCTGGAGATCCGTTTGGCCGAAGCGGCGCATATCGACTCCAAGGAGCGCATCGCTGCGGACATCTTCTCCGAGCGCTTCCTGATCAAGCGGCCGCTGCTGCAGGCACTGGAGAGCGAGGCGCGCGGGCCGAAGGTGCTATTGATCGACGAGCTGGACCGCACCGACGAGCCATTCGAGGCCTTCCTGCTCGAGCTGCTGAGCGATTTCCAGGTGACCATCCCCGAGCTCGGCGTCATCAAGGCAAGCGAGCCGCCGATCGTCGTCATCACCTCCAACCGCACGCGCGAGATCCACGACGCGCTGAAGCGGCGCTGCTTCTACTACTGGGTCGACTATCCGAGCGCCGAGCGCGAGCTGGAGATCCTGCGCGCGCGCCTGCCGGCCGCCAGCCTGGACCTGTCGCGCGAAGTCGTGGGCTTCGTGCAGAAGCTGCGCGGCCGCGACCTGTTCAAGCTGCCGGGCGTCGCCGAGACCATCGACTGGACCGATGCGCTCATCCAGCTTGACCAAGTGACGCTGACGCCGGATTCGATCGACCATTCGCTCGGTGCCCTGCTCAAATACCAGGACGACATCGCGCGCATCCGCGGCAGCGAGGCCGCCAAGATCCTGGAGGAAGTGCGCGCGGAGATGGCCGCCGCGCGGCGCTAGGTTGGCAGATGACCATCCTCCTTCACCCGCACGATGAACCCCTTCCCCCCTTGTGGGGGAAGGTTGGGATGGGGGGTGCCGCCGCACGAACGAAGACGATACGTATTGATGCGTTTCGCGCTCTGAAGCAACGAGCGCTGTCGGCAATCACATTCAACGGTTCGTGCGGCGGCACCCCCCATCCAGCTTCGCCTAAGCTCACTGCGTTCGCTAAGGCTCCGCATCCTTCCCCCACAAGGGGGGAAGAGACGTCTTGCTACACGCGATTGCCTTGATGGTTACCGCCGCGCCCGC
>DATEOK010000048.1:0-4453 GCA_035274225.1 Dongiaceae bacterium | reverse complement strand
CGCAGCGTTGACCAGGATCGCGAATACCAAGGACCACCGCCAATGGCCGCGCAAAGCGGCCGCGTAGAATAATGTCTCGACCAGGACCACGCCTGCCTCGCTCACTGCGGCAGCGCCCCACCAGGTCCCGGTCCATCCCTCCAGTCTAGAAAACCACGCCCATATCGCAGGGTTCGTCGCGCCCGTGCCGATCACCGCAGCGGCGCCGCACCGGACGGCGGCGCTGAAGCGCGACAGCGCGAACTGCTTGCGCAACAGAACGGCAAGCAGCGCCGCCACGGCACCTTCGATCAACATGCCGAGGAGGATCGCAAGTCCTTTCGTCATGCCGAACTAGCATTGCGCGTTGCGCGGCCAGGTAGCAGACCGACGATCACCACGCCGTACTACCGCCGTCCACCGGCAACAATACGCCCGTCATGTAGCTCGCCGCGTCCGACGCCAGGAACGCCACCGCCGCCGCGACATCGGCGGGCCTGCCGACACGGCCCAGCGGAATCGACTGGCCAAGCTGGCGGAGCACGTCCTCCCGCTTTTCCACGCCGCGGCCCGACAGCAGCATGTCCGTTTCGGTATCCCCTGGGCATACGGCATTGACCCGAATGCCGTCCACCGCGTGATCGACCGCCATCGACCGGGTGAGCTGCGCGATCGCCCCCTTGCTCGTACCATAGGCGACGGCACTATGTGCGCCAACAACTGCCCAGTCGGATGCGATGTTGACGATGGCGCCGTTGCGGCCGTCTTCCTTGAACTGGCGGCGCATCACCGGCACCACGGCCCGGCATAGCTTGAACACTGCCGTCACGTTGGTCGAGATCACTGCATCCCATTCGGCGTCCGTGCAGTCCATAGCGTTGGTGCGCGACAGGATGCCGGCGTTGTTGACCAGCACGTCGATCTGGCCCTCCCGCCCAAGCACGTCGTCCACCAATCGGTCTGGAAACCCGGGCGCCGTGACATCACCCTGGACGAATCGCGCCGCTCCTCCCCCCGCACGACTCTTCCCCTCGATCGCCGCCCCGGCTGTCTCATCGCGGCCGCTGAATACGACCCTCCCACCAAGCTCCGCGCAGGTCGTCACGATCGCCGCGCCGATGCCGCGCGTCCCTCCAGTCACGATGATGATCTTGTCGGCAAGATGAATCACGATCGGCCCTCCCACTGCCAGCCATGCTGACGCGAAAGCGCCAATCCTGGCAAGCGGGCTCTATCTTGCCTTCTTGCCGTCTTTCTTTGGTTCGGGCCGGAGAGGAATCCGGGCTCGGCGGTCGGTATCGTAGAGCTCCGCGCCATAGTTGCGGTTGTACTGTTTGGAGGCATCCTGGAACGGCTGGAAGTCCCAGGGCGTGATCTTGCCTTTCAGCAGCGCGTCCTGGACCAGGATGCGGTTGCGCTGGCTGTCGATCACCTGTGCGCGGATGGCAGAGCTGTCCCACTTGGCGCCAACCTCGGCGGCGAATGCCTTCGCAACCTGGGCATGCTTCGGATCGTCGGCCAGGTTCTTCAGCTCGTGCGGATCGGCCGAGACGTCATATAACTGCGGCGGATCGCCGGGGCAGGAGACGTATTTCCACCGGCCGCGCCGGATCATGAAGGCGGGCTGGAACGTACCTTCCGCCATGTATTCGCCGAACACCGTGTTGGACCAGCCCTTCTTCGATCCGGCGGCGAGGCCGAGCAGGCTGTTGCCGTCGACCGGCGCGGCATAGCTGACGCCCTTCCCGTCGGTCGCGATGTCGCAAAAGGTCGGCAGCAGGTCCATCAGAGAGACATGCTCCGCCACCTTCCGCGCCTTCAGCGCCTTGGGCGCATGCACGATCATGGGCACGCGGGTCGAGTGCTCGAAGAACGTCATCTTGTACCATAGGCCACGCTCGCCCAGCATGTCGCCATGATCGGCCGACACAATGATGATGGTGTTGTCGGCCTGGCCGGTTTCTTCCAGTGTCCGCAACACCTGGCCGAGCAGCCGGTCGCTGTACGTGATCATGGCGTAGTAACCACGGCGCGCCGCGCGGATATGCCGGTCGGTCACGCGATATTCGTCGCGGTCGTAGACGTCGTACATCCGCTTGCCGACTGGCTCGCGCTTCGCGGGCGCAACATACGGCACCACGGGCATGTCGATGTCGTCCTCGCGATAGGCCTCGTAGTCGGGGCGCGGACCGAGATAGGGGTCATGCGGCTGCATGAAGGACATGCACATCATGAACGGCCGCTGGTCATTGCCGCGCGCGTGATCGTAGAGCCAGCGCTGCGAGCTATAGGCGACCTCGTCGTCATGCTCCATCTCCAGCGAGCGGTCGTACGGGCCGGCCTCCGTCACGCTCAGCATGTTGTGGAACCACCAATGGATTCTCTTCGGCTCCTCCCAGGTCGGGGTCCAGCCGAAATCGCCGGGATACATGTCGGTGGTGACGCGGTCCTCGAAACCGTGCAGCTGGTCCGGTCCGACGAAATGCATCTTGCCGGAAAGGCAGGTGCGATAGCCCGCGAGCCGCAGATAATGCGCGAACGTCGGCACGGAGGAGGGGAACTCCGCCGCATTGTCCCAGGCGCCGATCCGGCTGCACAGCTGCCCGGCCATCATCGAAAACCGACCCGGCGCGCACAGTGGCGAGTTGGTATAGGCGCTGTTGAACTGCACCCCTTCTGCCGCGAGCCGGCTCAGATTCGGCGCCTTCACCACCTTATGCCCGTAGCTCGGCAGGAACTGAGGAGCCAGCTGATCGAACATCACGTAGAGGATGTTGGGGCGGCGTTTCTTCGAGAAGCTGGGAGCGGGGGAGGAGGCGGCTGTTCGCTTGGCCATGGTCGCTTCATGCTGGAATCGCAGGATTTCAGCAGATTAGCGGCCATTTCCAGCATCCGGTAGCGCGATCCCGGCCAGGGATTGCGGAGGAGCGACATGCCCTGCATGGCAGCCCTGCGCCCCGATTCATTGACTTTTAACCTGGGCCCCGGCATATAGCCGGCGCCGAGGCAATCCAGCCTCTTCTCTCGCGACCGCGCGCAGGCGTAATCGGCGTTCAATCGTCGGCCACTCCGTCCCGAGACCATTTCTCCAACATCGTCCCGCACAGCGCGCATGCCGGGTCACAAACCCGGGCCCTTCCCAAGGAAGCGCCTTAACGAGCCGCGTTCGCGCTTGGCCTGATGCCAGCGCAGCGGGCGCGGCTGTACATGCACTGAAAGACAACTGAACACATGACTACCTTTACCGAATTGAAGCTGAGCGCCCCCTTGCTGCAGGCGCTGGCCACCGAAGGCTACGAAAACCCGACCCCGATCCAGGCGCAGGCGATTCCGCCGCTGCTGGAGGGCCGCGACCTGCTGGGCATTGCCCAGACCGGCACTGGCAAGACCGCGGCGTTCGCCCTGCCGCTGCTGCAGCGCCTGACCACGACCGACCGGCGTGCCGGCCCGCGCAATGTCCGCGCCCTCATCCTGACGCCGACTCGCGAGCTTTGCGTCCAGATCCTCGATTCCTTCCGCACCTATGGCCGTCACCTACGCCTCACCCGCGCTGCCGTCTATGGCGGCGTTAGCCAGGGCCCGCAGGTCAGCGCCCTGTCCCGCGGCGTTGACGTGCTGGTCGCCACGCCGGGCCGCCTGCTCGACCTGATGAACCAAGGCCAGGTGCGTTTCGACCAGCTCGAGGCCTTCGTGCTCGACGAGGCCGACCGCATGCTGGACATGGGCTTCATCGTGCCGGTGAAGCGCATCGTCGCCAAGCTGCCGAAGGAGCGCCAGACGCTGCTGTTCTCCGCCACCATGCCGCAGGTCGTGGCCGGCCTCGCCGCCAGCCTGCTCAAGGAGCCGGTGCGCGTCGAGGTGACCCCGGTCGCCACCACCGCCGAGCGGATCTCCCAGCGCGTGCATTTCGTCGAGAAGGCGAACAAGCGCGCGCTGCTGGCCCATCTGCTGAGCGACCAGGGCATCGCCCGGGCGCTGGTGTTCGCGCGCACCAAGCACGGCGCCAACAAGGTGGCCGAGCAGCTGGACCGCGCCGGTGTCCGCACCGACGCAATCCACGGCAACAAGTCACAGAACGCCCGCCAGAAGGCGCTGAACGATTTCCGCAACGGCAAGGTCCGTGTCCTCGTGGCGACCGATATCGCCGCCCGCGGCATCGACGTTGACGGCATCACCCATGTGATCAATTTCGACCTGCCGAACGAGCCGGAAAGCTATGTTCATCGCATCGGCCGCACCGCGCGCGCCGGCAATGACGGCATCGCCATCTCGTTCTGCGATGCGGAGGAGCGGGCGTTCCTGCGCGATATCGAAAAGACCATCCGCCAGCAGGTGCCGGTCGACGCCGATCATCCCTTCCATGCCGCTCACATCGCCGATGGCGTGCGCCACGGTGGCTCCGCGCCCGCCGGCCAGCGCGGCCGCGGCGGACGTCAGGGCAAGCCGCAGCGCCACGGAGCCGGGGCGTCGGCAG
>DATEOK010000047.1:0-32924 GCA_035274225.1 Dongiaceae bacterium | reverse complement strand
CAAGAGCGCCGGCGCTGGTAACATTTCCTTTGGAGCTTCGCACCACAGTGGGACTGGCCATGAGCAGGGGCCGGCGAGGGATGTGATGGATTTCAAGGTGGAATATGCCTCCGAGCGCCGGGAGGTCTGGAAATGGTATTGCCGCGCCTGGCGCCGCGACCTCTGGAAGTTCCATGGCGTCGTGGTGGTGGCGGTGGCCTTCCTTGCCATGTTCCTGCTAAACGACGGTTCCTCGCTGACGTTCCCGACCATGCTGGCCGGGCTTGGCTGCGGCATCCTCTCTGTTGCGTGGATGCCTGTTATCCCGCTCCTGCTGTTCCAGCCGGAGGTGCGGTCGGTCGAACTCGATCAGGACGGAATCTCGACCACGATCGGCGGGGACTCCTTCCGCCGGTCCTGGCGCGACATCGACAGTGTCTCGGAGGAAGACGGCTACATCGTCCTGCAGGGCAGGAAGGGCAGCGCTTTCCTCATTCCGCCGCGCGCGTTCCAGTCACCCGACCAGCAGCAGCGCTTCCTGTCGTTCGCGCTGGAAGCGCTGGGCGCCAGCTGGGCAAGTGCGGCCTAGAAGCCGCGTCAGGCCGTAGAGAGATGCGGCCGCAGGCCTGCCACGATCTCACCCGGCATGTGTTCGCCAGCGCACAGCGCGGCATCGGCGACGGCTAGCGAGCGTGCTCGGCGCGCAGGACGGCGCCTAGTCGCGCCGAATCGCCGCGCGTCGCCAGCCAGATCAGAATTTCGGTCACGATCTCGACCAGCACGGACAGGATGCGCGCGAACGGTGCGCGCGGATCGTGATTGGCCTCAGCGAAGGCGAGGTGCGCATCTTCCTCCACCTGCACCTGTCGAATGTTGTCGGCCAGCGCGTCGTCATGGCCTTGCAGATAGGTAATCTGCTCGACCAGGTGCTTGTGGACGGTGCGCTCAACCGCAGCGGTGCAGACCACAACGCCGTGCCGCCCGAACAAAGCGGTGACAAAGCCGAGCATGGCACCCCCGACGGACCAGATCCTCACGGCAGGGCAGGGCGTGACCATCCGCGTCGACATCAGCGCGAGGAATGTGTCGCGGTGCTTCTTCTCGTGGCCCAAGGTCTCTTCAAGCCACGGCAGCAGATCGGGATAGCGCAACTTAGCACGCGCAATCTGGGCGCCATAGATGGCAATGGCGCCCTGCTCGCCCGCGTGATTCACACGCAGGATGCGCTTCACCATCCGCCTTGCATCGCCTGTGCTCACATGGCCCCCCGAGCATGCGTCGTATCATCACAATGGTTGAAAAACCGTAACGGCAGAATCCCGAACATCGCTGTGCTGCCCGGTGACTGGGATGTGACGTCACGCAGAAGTTGCCGAAAGCGTGGGAACCAGCCGCGCGAGCAACACTTTCTTCCCCCGATCGATTGCCGACTGAAACGCATTGCTTGAAACTGTATTGGCTGGTGGACCTCTGTGATCACCGCGAGGCGGATTGCTTTTATCATAGTCCTGGCGCTTGGCGCGTTCGCGGCTGGTCCGGCTGTCGCCGGACGGATCGGAGACGAAGCGCAGCCGGATCGCCTCCTGATCGCCAACCCATCGTCCTCGCTTGAAGCGCACCTGATCGCCAACGGCTTCGTACTCGAAAGCGTCGAACGGCTCGATGCACTGAAGCTTTCGCTGATGGTGGCGGCGCCACCGCACGATGTCGCGGCCGCGGATGCATTGCAGCATCTGCGCGCGGCGTTTCCGTCGGCGATCATCGCGCTCGACGATCCGTTCCATCTCGCGACCGATGCTCGTTCCGCACGCGGCAAGTTCAGCGACCGGCGGCGCGTACTGAAGTCCATCGGTTGGCAAGCCTCCGACACGAAGTTGGGCGCCGGCCTTCGCATCGGAGCTATCGACAGCTCCATCGATCTCGCGCATCCGGCTCTGCGCGGCGCACTCATCGTCAAGCACAGCTTCACCTCCGGCGAGGCGCCGACCACCGACACTGCGCACGGCACGGCGATCGCGACGATGCTGGTTGGCCGGTCGGACGGCACGGTCATCGCGGGGTTGCTGCGCGGGGCGACCTTGTTCCATGCCGGCATTTTCCAGAAAGGCAAGCGCGGACCGGTGGCGAGCAGCGCCGACTTCCTGCGCGCCGTCGATTGGCTGGTCCGGTCGGGAGCGACGGTCATCAACGCCAGCGTCACTTCCGAGACCGAGAACGCCGTGGTGCTCTTTGCGATGTCGATGCTGTCGCACGGGGATGTCATCATGGTCGCGGCGGCGGGCAATCGCGGGCCGAACGGGCCGCCGGCCTATCCAGCCGCCATTGAGTCCGCGTTCGCGGTGACGGCGGTTTCGCTCGACGGTGACGCTTATGAATACGCCAATACCGGCGACTATATCGACATTGCCGCCCCTGGCATCGATTTGCCGACCACATCGCGCCGCATCACCTCGGGTACCTCGTTGGCGGTACCGTTCGTGACCGCCGCCGTTGCGCGCATGGTGCAGATGTGCGGTGTCGCGCCGATCCAGGCTGAAGAGAGCCTGCAGGCCAACGCCCGCGACCTCGGCGCGCCGGGCCGCGATTCGAGCTTCGGCTGGGGCCTGCTGCAGGCACCGCGCTGCCCCGCTCCGCAGCTCAGCGCTCACCCTCCATTGTCGACCGAGTAGCCGCCGCTAGTCGTGCGCGGCGACATATTCGCTGGGCGGCACGCCGAGCGCTTTCTTGAACATGGTGGTGAAGGCGGCCGGGCTCTCGTAGCCGAGGTCGAGCGCGACCTGGGTGATCGGCTCTCGCGCCACCAGGCGGGGCAGGGCCGAGAACAGGCAGGCCTGGCGCTGCCAGGCGGCGAAACTCATGCCGGTCTCGCGCTTGAATAGGCGCGTGAAGGAACGGCGGCTCTGGCCGAGATTCTCGGCCCAGTCGTCGATGGTTTCGTGCGGGTTGGGATCCTTGACGAAGCGGCGGCAGCGGCGCGCCAGCTCGCGGTCCTCGGGGAAAGGCAGCGACAGCGGCAGGATCGGCAGCCGGCGCACCTCCTCCAGAAGCAGCGCCATGACCAGGCCGTCGCGCCCTTCGACCGCATATTCGAGCGGGATCTCGACCGCTTCGATGAGCAGCGAGCGCATGAGCGGCGAGATGCCGAGCACGCTGCACGAGGAGGGCATGCCGCCGATTGCGTCGGGCTCGATGAAAATGCTGTTGGTGGTGACGGGCCCGATGGTGCGCACACTGTGCCGCACGCCGAACGGAATCCACACGCCGCGTGCGGGCGGCACCACCCAGGCGCCATGCTCGGTCCACACCATCATCACGCCGCGCGCGCCGTAGAGCAGCTGATAGCGGCGATGCTGATGCGGCGCGACCTCTGTATCCGGCGGGTAATCGTTGCCCACCGCCACCACGGGTCGCGGCGTATCCTCGTAGATCATCGATGGGCCGGCATTCTTGACCATGGCGGGAGTGTGCTTGGCCCGCCCGAGAAAGTAAATGGCCCGTTTTCGCAAGCAGGCACAAAACCGTCCGGTATATCCTGGCGGCCTGTCATTCGATCTGAGCGGGACTATGAGCAATACCAGCCTGGCGGCGGACCATAGACATGACGACAAGACGGCGGAAAAGACCGCGCTGGCGGTGCTGATCGCGATCAGCTTCTGCCACATGCTGAACGACACCATGCAGTCGCTGCTGCTGTCGATCTATCCGATGCTCAAGCAGAACTACGCGCTCGATTTCGGCCAGGTCGGCCTCATTACGCTCACGTTCCAGGTCACGGCATCGCTGCTGCAGCCGATGATCGGGCTCTACACCGACCGCAAGCCGAAGCCCTATGCGCTCGCCATCGGCATGGGCTCCACATTCTTCGGCCTGCTGCTGCTGTCCTACGCCACCAGCTATCCGATGCTGCTGGTGGCGGCGGCGATGGTCGGTACGGGATCGTCGGTGTTCCACCCGGAATCCTCGCGCGTGGCGCGGCTCGCATCGGGCGGGCGGCATGGCTTGGCGCAGTCCCTGTTCCAGGTCGGCGGCAACCTCGGATCGGCGATCGGACCTTTGGCGGCGGCGTATATCGTGCTGCCGCGCGGGCAGGACGCGGTCGCCTGGTTCTCCTTCGCGGCGCTGGTCGCGATCCTGGTGCTGATGCGGGTCGGCGCGTGGTACAGCGCGCATCTGGCCGACCGCAAGCGCAAGGCACCACGCGCGATGCAGCTCAATCCGTTGACGCGCCGGCAGGTCGGCGTGGCGCTGGCGGTGCTGCTGGGCCTGATCTTTTCCAAGTTCTTCTACACCGCGAGCCTCAGCAGCTACTACACCTTCTACATGATCGATCAGTTCGGCGTGCCGGTGCAGCGGGCGCAGATCTATCTGTTCATCTATCTTGCCGCCTTCGCGCTCGGCACGCTGGTGGGCGGGCCGATCGGCGACAAGATCGGGCGCAAGAAGGTGATCTGGTTCTCGATTCTCGGTGCGCTGCCTTTCACCGCCGCGCTGCCGTACGCCAACGAGTTCTGGGCGGTGGCACTGACTATTCCGATCGGTCTCATCCTCTCGTCGGCCTTCTCCGCGATCGTCGTCTATGCGCAGGAGCTGATGCCGGGCAAGGTCGGCATGGTGGCGGGGTTGTTCTTCGGCCTCGCCTTTGGCATGGGCGGCGTCGGCGCCGCGGTGCTCGGCCAACTCGCCGACCTCACCAGCGTCGAGGTGGTGTTCAAGCTGTGCGCATTCCTGCCGGCGATCGGCCTTGTCACCTGGCTGCTGCCGAACCTGGAAAGCAGCTCGCGCCGCAGCGCCGCCTGAGCCACATGTCTGGAATTTTCGAGAGGGTCCGGGAACCCCGGGCCTTCCGTGCGCTTGTTGACCGACGGTTCGAGTGCAGATCGGGCCAGCGAACGACGCGCTGTGACTTTTTCGTGTCAAGCCATTGAGCTGTAGCGCGAATTTGGCGCGTCGCCGATAATGCATTGCGCTGCAGCAAAGCACTTGCTGCGGCGCAGCGAAGGTGCTCGGCCACGACCTTGTGTTGTTTTCAAGTGGTCACCGCCTTCGGTTGCGATCCCGGTGAACAATGCGCGGTTGCGAGATGTGGCGTCGGAAGTGGGACATTCAAAGTGCAGGCAGTTCGCGTGCCGGAGCAGCTGGACGGGCCGGACTCCGGCATGGCTAAGACCCGCGTTTGCGTTGTCGGATTGCGCGGCATCCCCGGCGTCATGGGCGGGATCGAATCGCATTGCGAGCAGGTGTTCCCGCGCCTGAAAGCGCTCAGCCAGCAGTACGACATCACCATCATCGGGCGGAAGCCGTACATCCCAGGCGGCGCGTACGAGTATCAGGGCGTGCGCGTGGTGCCGCTGCCCGCGGTCAGGAACAAGTATCTGGAGGCGATCAGCAACACGACGCTCGCGGTGTTCTACGCGCGCTTCGCGCTGAAGGCGGAGATCCTGCACATCCACGGCATCGGCCCGGCTTTGCTCGGCCCGCTCGGCCGCGCTCTGGGCATGAAGCTGGTGGTGACGCATCACGGCCGCGACTTCGAGCGGCAGAAGTGGAACGGCATCGCCAAGGCCGCACTGCGCCTCGGCGAACGCTGCGCCACCACCGCCGCCGACCGCATCATCGTGGTGTCGAAGTCGGTGACGGAAGAGTTGCGCCAGCGGCACCCGCGGCTGAGATCGCGGATCGACTATATCCCGAACGGCGCCACCGAATTTCCCGAAGGCGATGCGCAGGAGGATGCGCGCGCCGTGCTCGAACGGTTCGGGCTGCAGCCGGGCCGTTATGTGCTGGCCGTCGGGCGGCTGGTGCCGGAAAAGGCCTTTCACGTCCTGATCGCGGCGTTCAAGGCGGTCAAGCCGGATTGCAAGCTCGCGATCGCCGGTGCGGCCGACCACGCGGACGAATATTCGCGATCGCTGCTGCAGCAGGAGAGCGAGGACATCCGCTTCTGCGGTTTCCAGAGCCACGCCGTGCTCCGGGTACTCTATCGCAATGCCGCACTGTTCGTGCTGCCGTCGACCCACGAAGGCCTGCCGATCGCCGCGCTCGAAGCGGCCAATCTCGGCGTGCCGGTGCTGCTGAGCGACATCCAGCCCAACCTCGACATCGAGCTTCCGGCGTCGAACTATTTTCCGGTGGGCGACGTGGACGCACTGGGGCGTAAGCTGCTGGCCAACCATGAGACCTTCCACGTCGATCGTGATGCGATCGCGCGGCGGTTCAACTGGCGCAGCGTCAGCGAAGCGACGGGGCAGGTCTACGCTGCCCTGGCAGGTGCGTGATGGCGGCCGATCTCGCACGCATGTCGGCCGGCGCGGCTGATTTCCATGCGGCCGAGGTACGGCCAGGGCCGTGGCGCTGGATCGCGCTCGCCGCCTGCCTCGTCTTCATCGGCTATTTCTTCCACGATTCCATCGAGAGCACGGTCGATACCTGGCTGACCTCGCCGGAATACAACTACGGGCCGCTGGTGCCGCTGTTGGCCGCGCTGATGCTGTGGCGCGATCTCGGGCGCAGCGAAGTGACAGCACGCGACCGGTCCAGCGGTTGGCTTGGCGTCGCGATCGCGGTATTCGGCCTGCTGTTCGGCCTCGTCGAGGTGCTCAGCCAGACCCGCTTCCCCGGCCAGCTCGGCTTGTTCCTCACCATCGTCGGCATCGTTGTCGCCTGGCTCGGCGAGCGGCGCGCGGCCAAGGCGTGGCCGGCGCTGGCCCTGTTGTTCTTCGCCTTGCCGCAGTCGGCGGTGCTCCAGGTCGCGCTGACGGCCGGGCTGCAGCTGGTCTCGTCGGTCGGCGCGGTCGCCATCATCCAGATGTTCGGCATCCCGGTGCTGCGCGAGGGCAACATCATCGACCTCGGCCAGATCCAGCTGCAGGTGGCGGAAGCCTGCGCCGGCCTGCGCTATCTGTTCCCGCTCGCGACCTTCGCTTTCTTGTGCGCCTATCTCTATGTCGGGCATCCGGTGAAGAAGGCGATCATCTTCCTCTCCAGCATCCCGATCACGATCCTGATGAACATCGTGCGCATCGCGGTCACCGGATTGCTGGTGGACCGGTATGGCGCCGGCGCCGCCGAAGGGTTCTTCCACTATTTCGAAGGCTGGATCGTCTTCGTTCTGTGCCTGGGGCTGCTGTTCCTGGAGATGAAGCTGCTGTGCTATGCCGGCCCCGGCGATCGCTCCCTGCTGCGCCGGCTCGATCTCGATCCGCCGCGGACGGGCAGGGGCAATTTCGCCGGCGGCACGATGGCGCCGGTCCTGGTGGTAGCGGGCCTCTGTGCCGCCGCGGTCCTGGCCCAGCTCGCAATCGGCGCGCGCGACACGGCGTCGCCGGCGCGTGCATCGTTCGCATTGTTCCCGCGCGAGATCGCCGGCTGGCAGGGCGCCGACATGGCGATCGAGACCGCGGCCCTGGTCGCGCTCAACGCCACCGACCATCTCAGTGTCAACTATGCCAAGGGCGACGACGTCATCAACGTGTGGTCGGCTTATTACGACTCGCAGTACAGCGGCAACGCCGCGCACTCGCCGCTGGTCTGCATCCCGGGCGGCGGCTGGCTGGTCGAGGATGGCGGCGTCACCGAGATTCCGGTGGCTGGCGGCGCGACGCTCAGCGCCAGCCGCCTGATCATCTCGCAGGGAACCGACAAGCAGCTGGTCTATTTCTGGTTCGTCGAAGGCGGCCGGCACGAGACCGGCGAGTATGCCGCCAAGTTCCGGCTGTTCGCTAACGCGGTGCTGCACAACCGCCGCGATGGCGCGCTGGTGCGGTTCGTGACGCCGGTCGTGGGCGGCGACCTGGGTCGGGCCGATGCGACGCTTAAATCGTTCATTGCGGAGGCCGCGCCGTTGCTGCCGGCCTACGTTCCGTGAGTTATGCAGGCTAAGAGAGAGACTAAGGATAGCGCATGAGCAATGCAGCAAGCGACCGCGACGACCGGCTGATCAACATCGACATCTTGGGCGCGCTCAGGCGGCGCAAATGGATCGGGCTGGCGATCGGCGTTCTCGGCGTGACCGCCACCGTCACCATCGTCAAGGCCTGGCCGGCGACGTACCAATCGACCGCGACCATCCTGATCGAGGAACCGGACGTTCCGGCCGACCTGGTGAAGTCAACGGTCTCGACCTTCGCCAACGACCGGCTGCAGGTGATCCAGCAGCGGGTGATGACCAGCCAGCACCTCAACGAGATCATCGATCGCTTCAGCCTCTATCCCGAAGAGCAGAAGACCATGCCGCGGTCGGCGCTCATCAACATGATGCGCTCGCAGGTCGATCTCGAGGTGGTGAGCGCCAACCTCTCCGGCCAGCAGCAGCAGCAGCGCAAGCCGCAGCAGCCGCAGGCCTCGATCGCCTTCACGTTGTCGTTCGAGAGCGAGGACCCGAACGTCGCTCAGCAGGTGGCGAACCGGCTGACCGACCTCTACCTGGCGGAGAACGACCGCACCCGGCAAGAGAAGGCCGCCGGCACCACCCAGTTCCTAGGCGAGCAGGCGCAGAAGCTCTATGGCGACGTGCAGACGCTGGAGAAGCGGCTGCTCGATTTGCGCTCGAAATACAACGGCAGCCTGCCTGAGCAGTTCGCCATGAACACGCAGCTGCTGAACCAGGCGCAGGCGCAGGTGATGCAGCTGCGCGCCGACCAGCAGATCCTGGGCGACAAGAAGAGCTATCTGCAGAGCCAGCTCGGCACCATCAGCCCCTACACGCCGATGACCTCCAACGGCCGCCCGGCGACGCCGCAGGCGCAGCTCATGGACCTGGAGCTGCAGTACAGCGACCTGTCCGGCCGCTACGGCTCCAAGCATCCCGACGTGGTGCGCCTGAAGCGCCAGATCGAGGTCATGAAGCAGCAGATCGGCGGCGTCGATACCCGGGCGCTCGACCAGGCGAAGTATTCCACCACCCAGGCGCAGCTGAACGAGGCGTTGCAGCGTTATGGCGAGAAGCATCCCGAGGTGCAGAAGCTGCGCCGCCAGCTCGACGAGATGAAAGCGCAGATGGACGCGGCGCCGGCGCCGGGCCTCACGCCGCCGGCGGGCCCGCCCGACAACCCGATGTATCTCCAGCTGCAGAACCAGCTGGCCGATGCGGATTCGCAGCTGCGCGGGATCAACGAGCGGGCAGCGGCGCTCGACACCAACATCGCCGAGCTGCAGAAGCGCATCCTGCAGACGCCGACCGTCGAGGCGGAATACAGCTCGCTGCAGAGCCAGCACCAGGTCGCGCTGCAGCGCTATCAGAACTTCAAGGACAAGGAGGCGGATGCCCAGGTCGCGGAGACCATGGAGCAGCAGAGCAAGGGCGAGACCTTCTCGGTGATCGAGCCGCCAGCCTATCCGGACGTGCCGGAGCGGCCGAACCGCCGGCTGCTGATGCTGGTCGGAATCTTCATGACCGGCATGTTGGCGGCCGCGGCCATGGTGGGGATCGACATGCTCGACCCGCGCATCTACGAGCCCAAGAGCCTGATGGCGGCGTTCGGCGAGATGCCGCTGGCGACGGTGCCCTATATCAGGAGCAATGACGAGATGCGCGGTCGCCGGCTGCGCATGATCGGCGTTGCCAGCGTGGCCGCCATCCTGATGGCCGGATTGCTGGTTTTCGGCTTCTAGCCTTTGACAGAGGGCGCGGCGGCACGGTCAGCCGCGCCCTATTTCTCTTTCTTCTCGAACACGTAGCGGTGCGTGGTGAGCTTGCCGTTGATCATCACGTCGTAGACCTCGAGCACGCCGTCGCCGTTGCAATGCGCGACGCCGTCAGGCTCGGCGGTCTCGATCGAGCCGCCGCGCATCACCACCAGCGGCGGCTTCTGGTTCTTCTTGTTGCTGAGGCTGACGGCGACCGTGCCGGGGCCGGCCTGCATCCTGGTATCGAGGATTTCGAGCGTGCCGCCGGCCTGGACGCAGGCGCCCATGGTCTTATTGCGGGATACCGGATTGCGGAAGTCGCAGCGCCGGATGACATTGTTGCCCTCCGCCCAGATGCGAGCGCCGAACTTGCAGGAGTCGGTGGTGCAGTCCTCCATGGTGACGTTGGTGGTCTTCAGGTCGAAGCCGCCGTCACCCATGTTGCTGGCGTGGCAGTTGCGGATCGTGACGTTGCTGGTCTTGCGCTCGCACACGATGCCGTCGCCTTGCACGTAGCCCGGCTCCTTGCCTTGCTTGGGCGGCGGCGGCTGGTTCATGGCGTTGCGCATGGTGACGTTTTCGAACAGCACGTTCTCGCCGGATACCACCGAGAACAGCTGGCAGACATTCTTGCCGCCGCCATCCATGTTGGCGGCGTCCAGCTCCAGGTTCTGGAAGGTCGCATCGGTCAGATCGCGGAAGCGCGCGAAGCCGCGCACGATGCCGACCGCCCTGCCATCGCTGACCAGCAGGTTGCGCAGCATGGCGCCGCGCTCGGTCTCGATCACCCGCCCGACATTGCGCGCCTCGATGCCGGAGATGGCGATGTCGGTGAAGGTGGTTGCCTGCTTGCCGCGGAACTTGAAGAAACCGTCCGCCGGCGTGCCGTCGATGCGAAAGCCCGAGAGCCGCAAGTGCGACGCGCCGTTGGCGATCGCGAAGAAGCTGGTGCCGCGCTTTCCGAAATTCTCGACCGACCAGGGCTGCGCGCTCTTGAACAAGGGCGCCGCATCGTCGGTCGCGGCGAGCCCATGCTTGCCGGCAATGCGGCCGACCTGCACGAACACCGGCTTGTCATCCTCGCCCGAGACCTTGATGAGGATCTGGCCCTGGTCGAGCGGGATCGGCGCGCCCTCGGGGTCGAAGCCGATCAGGAAGCCTGTACCTGGACGCGCGCGGTTTAGGGCTTTGTTGAGCGCGCCGAACGGCATCGCGTTCTTCCAGTCGCGCCCGTCTTCGTCGCCGGCGCCCGCGGCCGTGACCATCTGGACGGATTTCGGCTTTGCCGCGGTCGTCACCTGGGTCGTGGGCAGCACCGCGTCCGCGCGCGGACGCCCGGCGCTCAACACCGACAGGACTCCACCGAGCGAAAACAGTAAGGCTTGCCGTCGCTGCATGTTCCACCCTTCCATGGCAGGAAACGTCGGCATGGACGGGATGGTTGTCAACCGACAAGTCCGTGCCAAGAACGGGCCGCGCAGGCGGCCGCGCGCGTCCCTTTGCTACAGCCGTTTGTAACACCTTTATTGCTTGCCCCAGGCCATCCGGACTTTGATCTTGCTGTCGCACAACGCTCGGTTGGAGAGGATGCGGTATCAGCCGGAGATCGATGGTTTACGCGCGCTGGCCGTGCTGCCGGTGCTGTTCTTTCATTCCGGCTGGGCCGTCTTCAGCGGCGGTTACGTCGGGGTCGACGTCTTCTTCGTCATCTCGGGCTACTTGATCACCGGCATCCTGGCCGCCGAGCTGGCGGACAACCGGTTCTCGATCCTCAACTTCTATGAGCGGCGAATCCGGCGCATCATGCCGTGCCTGCTCGCCGTCATCATCACCAGCGGCGTGGCCGCGATGCTTCTGCTGGTGCCGCTCGACTTCCGCGACTTTGCCAAGAGCGCGGTCGCGACCCTGTTTTTTGCCTCGAACATCCTGTTCTTCCGGCAATCCGGCTATTTCGACGATGCATCGGAAATGAAGCCGATGCTGCATACCTGGTCGCTGGCGGTCGAGGAGCAGTATTACATCTTCTTCCCGATCCTGCTGTGGTTGATCCACCGCTATGCCCGTGACCGCTTGTTCCTGGTGCTGGCGCCGCTGGCGGTCCTGTCCTTCGCGGCGAGCGTGTGGGGCGTGGGTCGCGCGCCGGCTTTCACCTTCTTCATGGCGCCGACCCGGGTCTGGGAGCTGTTCGCCGGCGCGCTGCTGGCGCTCGGGCTCGTTCCGGCCATCGAGCAGCGCCCGGCCCGCGAAGCCTTGTCCTGGGCCGGTCTCGGCTTGATCGTCTATGCGATCGTCGTGTTTACCGAGAGCACGCGGTTCCCGGGACTGAACGCTTTGTATCCCGTGATCGGCGCGGTGCTGCTCATCCAGTTCGCGCGTGGTACCAGCGTCGGCTGGCTGCTCAGCCGCAAGGGACCGGTGTTCGTTGGCCTCATCTCCTATTCGCTCTATCTGTGGCACTGGCCGATCATCGTGTTCGCGCAATATCGCCTGGGTCACGAATTGAGCGGGTTGGAGACGCTCGCCGCCATCGCGGCCTCACTGCTGGCGGCGACCGTGTCCTGGCGCTACGTGGAACGGCCATTCCGCGTGAAGGGCCTGATCAATCGGCGGAGGATTTTCCAGGGCGCGGCGAGCGTGACGGCGGCGGTGGCCGCGCTCGCTGTGGCCGGGATTGCATCGAACGGATGGGCCGGCCGGTTCCCGGATCAGGTCGCACGGCTGGAAGGCTACGCCGATGCGTACAGCGCCCGGCGCGAGGAATGCCATCGCGATGAAGGCAACATCTTTCCGATGGAGGAGACCTGCATCTACGGCGCGGACACGCCGCCCACCTTTGCGATCTGGGGCGACAGCCACGCGATCGAGCTCTCCTACGCCATTGGCGAGGTGGCCGGGCGTCATCATCGGTCCGTGCTGCAATTCACCTATTCATCCTGCCCGCCGGCCTTGGGCTTCGAGATCGGCCCCCGCCCGAATTGCCGCTCGTACAACGACGGCGTGGCGGCGTTCCTGACCAAGGAGCACGGCATCTCCACGGTGTTCCTGGTCGCGGCCTATGTCGCGCACGACAAGCACACCGAGCTGTTCGAAGATGGAATCCGCAAGACGGTGGCGTTGCTGCTGGCGGCGGGAAAACGGATCGTCCTGGTCTATCCGATCCCGACTGCGGATGCGAGCATCCCGCGGACCCTGGCTCGCTATGCGGCGGCGGGAGTCAGCCTCGATAAGTTCTCCATCGACAAGCGGGCGTATTTCGAACGCAATGCCTATGCGTTCAAACTGCTCGACTCTTTCTCCGGCGCGAGCATCGTGCGGGTCTATCCGCACGAGCGGCTGTGCCGGGGCGAGGTCTGCATCGTCCAAGCAGGCGGGACACCGCTTTACTACGACAAGCAGCACCTCAGCATCCCCGGCGCCGAATATCTGGCGCCGCTGTTCGAGCCCGTGTTCGACAGCGCTCCGATTACTGCAACGACGCAGCCAGTTGCTTGGCAGCCTCGATACCGCGGAAGTCAGGATCTCCGGCCAATGCCTTGACCATCGCGGTGCGCGCGAGGTCGTTGAGGCCTTTCAGCGACATCGCCGTGGCGTAGTGATACTGGGCCTGCTGGTTGTTCGGCTGCAGCGTCACCGCCTTTTTCAAGATAATGGCGGCATCGTCGACGTTGCCGAGACGCACCTGCACCCAGCCGAGCGTATCAATCAGGGTCGGATTGTTGCTGTTGCGGAACGCCTCGACCAGCACGCGCGCCCGGTCCAGCAGCACCTTGTCGGTCGGCCACATGTCGGCGATCAGCATGGCCAGATTGTTCGAGGCGACGATATCGTTGGGCCACTTGGCCAGCACGTTCTCGTAGGCCAGCTTGGCCGCCTCGTAGTCCTGCATCAGCTCGTAGCCGATGGCGAGGCTTTCCTGCACCAGGCTGTCGTCGGGGAAGCGCGCCGACGCCAGCTGCAGCGTCTCGGCCGCTTCCTTCAGCTTGCCCTCGTTCTTCTGGATGCGCGCGAGATTGAGATACGGGTTGCGCTCACCGGGCTTGGCCTCGATCGCCTGGCGCAGCAGGTCTTTCGCGGAGTCGAGGTCACCCGCATTCTCGCGCTGCTCGGACAGCAGGGCCAGGGCGTCGGCGTCCTTAGGATCCTTCGCCAGGCGGTCTAGCAGCAGCTGCTCCGCTTCGCTCGGCGCTGCGGTGCCGGTGCGCGCGGCATTGACCGGCTCGCCCGAGCGCCGATAGGCCTCCATCAGCTTCGGGCCGATGATCGAGAAGCTGCGGCCGCGATCGATCGCGGTCTGCAGCTCGGTGATCGCGGCTGGGAAATCCTGGCGGGCGAGAGCCGCCTCGCCGAGGATCTGGTGGCCCAGCCCCGCCGTCGCGTCGTTGCCGGCCAGGTCCTGCCCGATCACCTCGCCCTGGTCCCAGCGTTTTGTGTAGATCAGGACCTGCGCCTTCTGCGCCTTCAGTTCGGCATCGTCGGGGCTCAGTGCAATCGCCGCGTCCAGCGCCTTGAGTGCCTCGTCCGGTGCGCGCATGATCAGCAGGCCGGCCAGCTGCTTCTGCACATCGACATTGGCCGGCATGACCCGCGCCAGATTCCGTAGCGCGCCGATCGCCAGTTCGTCCTCGTTGGTGGCGGTATAGGCCTTGGCCAGAATCGCCAGCGCCGCGGTCGAGGTCGGCGAATCGGCGAGGATGGCGCGCGCATCGGCGATCGATTCGTCGAACTTGCCGTTCTGCAGCCTGATGCCCGCGCGCAGGGTGAGGGCGCTCTGATTCTTGCTGTCGGCCCGCAGGATGGTCGCCAGCTGATCGAGCGCGCCTTGTTCGTCGCCGCGCAGCAAGGTGATGCGTGCCAGCTCCACCTGCGCATCCAGCTTGTCGGACGAGCGTTCCAGCTCCTGGACCAGCTGCTTCAACAGCGCGTCCGCCTCGTCCAGGCGGTTGGCCTTGATATAGAGGCGCGCCAGCAGGAAGGAATAGAGCGCGTTGCCCTTGTACTGCCCGGCCAGCTGCTTGGCCTCGTCGATCGCTTCGCCGGTGCCGACGTGCTTTTCGAGGAAGTCGGCATAGGCCGCCAGCAGCGGCTGCGAACCCTTGTTGGTGGCGATGGCGCGGCGGAACTCTTCGCGTGCTTCCGGCAGCCGCCCGGCTGCGGTCAGTTCGCTCGCCAGCAGCACGACGTGGCCCGGATTGGTGGGATCCAGCTCGATCAGCCGCCGCAGCACCTGCTCGATCTCGGTCTTGCGGTTCTGGTCGGCCAGCAGCTTCAGCTTGAAGCCGAGCAGGGAAACACTCTTAGGATTGGCCTTCAGCGCTTCCTCGACGATCGCCTCTGCCTCGCCGAACTCCTTTTGCCGCGCGCGCTGGCTCGCCAGCACGATGGTCGCATCTTCGTCGTGCGGCTTGAGAGAGAGCGCGGTATTGGCCTCAGTCTCGGCCTCCGGCAGCTTGTTCATCATGAGGAGGGCGGCGGCCTTCATGGTGTGGCCGTCGGCCGTGTTGGAATCGAGCGCGATCAGCTTGTCGGCGCGGTCGCCGGCCTGCGCCGCATCGCCGTTCATCAGCGCGTATTGGCCGAGCTTCAGCTGGACCTCGCGGTTGTTCGGATCCTGCAGCGCGACCTCCTGGAAGGTCGAGATCGCGCGCGGCACGTTGCCCTTCTTCTCGTAGATCAGCGCGGTGAAGTATTTCGCCTCGACGCCGGTCGGATTGACCTTGAGCGCGTTGCGGAACTCGATCGCGGCTTTGGACAGCTCGCCGCTCTCATAGAGCTCCTTGCCGCTCTTGAGATACGCCGCCTCGCGTTCTTCCGGTGAATCGCAAGCCGCAAGCAGCAGCATCGCGGCAATCGCGCAAGTCAGTTGGAAACGCATGAGGCTCTCTTATTCGATGAAGACGGTGCTGCGGCCGAGCTGCCACATGTGGCCTGGATGTCGCCGCCAGCAACGCGAGCGCGGCATGGTGTTGCGCCGGCCGTGCCCTTGTCAATCAACAACCATGTCATACGGCGTAGCACGATCGCCGCAGCGCAGCCGAGCCCGGCGCCGATTACGTCCGTCGCGGCGTCGAGCAAATCCGGTGAGCGGCCTGGCGAAAAGGTCTGCAGTGCCTCGATGATGAGTCCGAAAGCGGCAAGACCGAGAATCGTGCGCGTGACGCCGCGCGCGGAGCTGGCGGCGCCGAGCAGGCCGAGCACCGCGTACGCGATCGCGTGCTCCATTTTGTCACCGATCGATGTGGGTGGCAGCGTCGCGCTCGGGACGAGAGAAAGCCCGGCAACCAGCGCGCTCGCTGCGTAGAAGGCGATCCGCAGCAAGCGCCGCAACCGCGCCGACCGCGTGCGCCAAGGTGCTTTTCGAAAAGGAAAAAATAGACCCAAGAGAATGCAATCCGATACGGGCGATGGCAGCAGGATCATCCGGTGATGTTAAGGAAAGCGGCGAAGCACCTTAACAACCGTGACAACCGTTAGGCGATGCAACAAAACCGCCGAGCGTCCAAACGTTGCCGATGTCACAAGATTACCCCTGCGAAGTCACAAGGGCGGGTGTTATCCTCTCCGCAATCCAAAGGGGCGGTCTCGCGCCTGCGAAATTACCAGGGTTGTGTTTACTGAACTTCTCAATTTTCGCGATGTCGGACAGATCGTGTGCACCGACTTCGGGCAACAAGAGGAAGATAAAGTCATGAAAAGACTTATGCTGCTGCTGGTCGCGGGCTTGGTTGGTCTTGGTGCGGCGGCGCAATCGGCGTCCGCATCGACGTTCGATCTCGGCGCGCTCAATCCGGGCACGACCTCGGCGGTCGTTGTCAATCTCGGTGATCCGGCGCCCGTCAGTTTCAGCGACACCATCAATTTCTCGTTGGCCAGCGTGCGGACATCGCTGGTCGGATCGCTCACCGATCTGTCAACCTTTCTAGGCGTTGTTCCGGTCAACAGCCTGAACTTCAACCTCGACTTGTTCAGCGCGTCCGACCCGCTGACCTCGCTCGGTAACTTCACCGATGGCACCGGCACTGCGCTGGCGTTCAGCTACCTGAACCTCGCGGCGGGCGACTACTTCTTCCGCATCGCGGGTGATATCGGCGGCGCCGGCGTGTTTGGCAATGCCTATCGCTATCGCTTCGAGGTTTCCGAGGTTCCGCTGCCGCCGGCCCTGCTGCTGTTCGCGACCGCGCTTGGCGGCATGGCGGTGGCCGGATATCGCCGGCGCAAGAACGGGGCCGCCCAGGCCTAAGACGGATCCAGCGCGCCGCTGCGCGCGACGTCGCAACGAACCGACAAGAACCTCTGGGCCCTCGCCCGGGGGTTTTTGTCGTCGGGGATGCAAGCATGAATGGTGCTGCATGGCGCTCGCCACGAAATCGCCACAATAGAATCCTTGTGCGATGCAGAACTATTCGCGCGCTGCGGTGTTGTCTGCACTTACCATTGCGGACATGCGCCGTTATTGTCATGATCTTCGCAACTGCAGCATCGGAGCCTGGCTGCTGAGTTGGAACGCGAACGGAGAGGCCGATGGAGCAGATTGAGAAGGCGCTAGCCAGGGCGCGCGAGATGCGCGCTGGAAACATGGCGGGCTTGCGCCCGAACGGCCGTGTCGTGTCGATGAACGGCTTCACGCCGCAATACACCGAGACGGCGGTCGCCAAGTGCGACAATCGGCGCTCAACAAAGGAGCGGCTGGTCGCCGACAGGTTCGAGCATCCGGCCTCCGACATCTACGGGCTGCTGCGCACGCAGGTGCTGCAGCGCATGAAGAAGCACAACATGTCGACCGTCGCGGTGACCGGTCCGGAGCTGGGCAGCGGCGTGACGACGACGGCGGCCAACCTCGCGGTCGCGATCGCGCTCGACGTCAACCAGACCGTCCTGCTGGTCGACCTCAACCTGCGCCAGCCGGGGATCCACGAGAAGTTCGGATTCGAGCCGCGTGTCGGCATCGACGACTATCTGCGTGGCGAGACCCCGCTGAAGGATTGCCTGGTCTGTCCTGGCATCACGCGGCTGGTCGTGCTGCCGGCGCGCGAGGCCAAGGGCGAAGCAGCGGCGGAAATCATCAGCTCGCCGCGCATGACCGCGCTCGCCAAGGAACTGCAGAACCGCTACGCCGACCGCATCATCATCTACGACGCGCCGCCGTTGCTGACGTCCAGCGACACGCTCGGCTTCCTGCCCAATGTGGATGCCGTCCTGCTGGTGGCGCGCAGCGGGCGCACGACCAAGGCCGAGCTCGAGAAATCGGCCCATCTGCTAGGGAACAAAGCCATCGTGGGTACGCTGTTGAACGCGCACTAGGCCGCTCCAGCGACCTCGGAAAGACCGCCAGGTAGGTTGCATGTACGAATCCTTCTTCGGGCTGAAAGAAAAGCCATTCTCGCTGCTGCCGGACCCGGATTTCCTGTTCATGAGCAGCAAGCACTCGCTTGCGCTCAGCATCCTCGAATACAGCCTGGCCGGGCAGGCCGGCTTCTGCGCCATCACCGGCGACATCGGATCGGGCAAGACCACGCTGATCCGCAGCCTGTTGCGGCGCATCGGGCGCGACGTCACGCTCGGCCTCATCTCCAACACCCATAGCGGCCTGACCGACATCACCGCATGGGCGCTGGCGGCGTTCGGGCGCGGCACCAATGCGCAGAGTGACGCCGAGATTTACCAGGAGCTGATGCATTTCCTGATCGCCGAATACGGCGCGGGGCGGCGCTGCATCCTCATCGTCGACGAGGCGCAGAACCTGACGGTGGAGGCGCTGGAGGAGCTGCGGCTGCTGTCCAACATCAACTCGGACAAGGACCTGCTGCTGCAGATCATCCTGGTCGGGCAGCCGGAGTTGCTGGTCAAGCTGAAGAGCCCGGAGCTGGCGCAGTTCGCCCAGCGCATCAGCATCTCCTATCACCTGACGCCGCTGAACTACGCCGACACCCGGCGCTATATCCGGCACCGCCTGCATGTCGCCGGCGCGGACCGGCCGATCTTCAGCGATACCGCGATCGGCGCGGTGCAGTATTTCTCCGGCGGCGTGCCGCGCGTGGTCAACGCGATCTGCGACATGGCGATGGTCTATGGCCTCGCCGATAACAAGACCGAGATCGACCTCGATGTCGTGCTGCGCGTGATCGCCGACCGACAGGCCAGCGGCGTGTCGCCGTTCGCCCGCGAAGGCAAGGCCGACGATCCGGCGGTGCTTGCCGAAATCACCAGCCTGGTGCGCGAGGCGACGGAACTGCGCGCCGTGCCCGACGACGAGGAACCGTCCGATCCCGTCGCTGCGATGAACGGCGCGGCACAGCTGTCAGACGAGGCCCATGTCAACGGCCACGCCATAGCGGACGCCTATCCGCGCCTGGAGGTCCAGCGCAAGGGCGGGCAGGACTACCCCGACCTCAAGATCGACGCGCTGTCGCTGAACGACTACCGCAATCCGCCGGCGCGCAGCGGCGCCAACGAGGGCCAGCGCCCCAACTGGTTCCGCCGGACCTTCAGGCGAACGAGCTGAGCTCGCTTTGCTGGGCGCTGCGTTCCGCCGTCACGCTGCGATAGACCTGCGAAATGGCGGCGGCATTCGCCTCCATCGAGAACAAGACGCGGCAGCGCGCAGCGGCCGCGGCGCCATAGCGGCGGCGCAGCTCGGCATCCAGCACCAGAGTCCGCAGGGCGGCGAGGAAGGCGTTGTAGTCCTCCGGATCGACCAGGAGCCCGGTCTCGCCGTTCACCACCGCCTCCGGCACACCAGCAACCGCGGTCGCCAGCACCGGCACGCCGCAGCCCATCGCCTCGACCACGATGCGCGGGAAGGCCTCCTTGTCGCGCTCGGACGGCAGGACCAGGATATCGAGCGTGCGCAAGACGTCCGGCACGTCGGAGCGCGGGCCGATATAGTGATAGCGTCCGGTGATGCCCTCCTGGTGCGCCAGATCCTGCAGTTCCTTGGCCTTGGTTCCGCCGGTGAAATCGTTGCCGGCGAGCAGGACCTTGACGTTGAGGCCCTCGCGGGCCAGCTGGCCGCCCGCGCGCACCACCCAGTCGGGGCGCTTGCGGTCCACGAGGTTGCTGATGAAGCCGATATTGACCGGACCTTCGCGCCGGCTGGTGGCTGGATAGAACTGCGCCAGGTCGACGCCATTGTAGATGACGGAGCTGGCCGGCAGCTCGATCCCGTCGAAGCGGCGCTGATTGTTCGAGGCGACGAACACGATGTGCGCGGCAAGCCGCCGCAGCAGCCAATCGACCCAGCGCTGCGGCAGCTGCTGATGCACCTGCCAGATCAGCGGAATGCCTTTCTCCCGCGCCGCCAAGCCCCAGGCCAGCGCGCTCGATTCGTCGTGCACGTGGATGATGGAGGGCGAGGCGGACTTGAGGAAGCGCCGCGCGGCACGGAACAGCTGGACGCGCTTGGCGATGCGCTGCAGGCGGTTGCCGTCGCCCGGGTTCGGTTTATACGGCAGGCCCTGACTTTCCATCAGCGGCACCACGTCGATGCCGATGGTGCGATGATAGTCGAGCGGCGGCCCAGCGCTGTTGCACACGCTGATGGTCTTCCATTCGCCGCCGGATTCGAGCGCCTTGGCAAGCAGCGCCCCGGTGATCACCGATCCGCCGAGGCCGTCGCGCGAATGCGCTACCAGAACCGTCTCCATGGTTACAAGCCCACCTCGATTGCGCCTCTCCTGGTCGTCTTCAGTCGCCGCCCGAGCGCTTCGCGCAGGCCCAGCAGCCGCAGCAGCTTCGCCGCCACCGTCAGCCGGCCGACGAGCGATCTCGCATTTCGCCATCTGATGCCGAGAGCGACCGCCGTCAAGTCCCGGCGGCTGATCGACGGCATGATGTGGCCGTGCTTGGCGACAAAGCTCTCGATACCCGCGGCGCGGCGCAGGCTGGGGGTGGAGATGCGATCGCCTTCATGCTCGCGCCACTCGACGGTCATCTCCGGCACCACGCTGTATTCCACGCCGGCGGCGATCATGCGGATCAGGAAATCCCAGTCGTTGAACACCGGAAGGGCGGGATCGAATCCGCCGACCCGCTCGAATGCCGAGCGGCGGATGACGAGGTTGCTGCCGGTCATGCCGAAGTTCTTCTCGAACAGGCGGCCGGAGATCTCCGCGCGGTGCGGCATGACGATCGGCTGGATGCTGCCGTCGTGCTTGATGCGGCAGAGGCCGGAGATGGTCGCGTCGGCGCCGCTATGCTCCAGCTCCGCCATGGCGCGCGCGAGGTATTGCGGCCGCCACGCGTCGTCGTCGTCGAGGAAGGCCACGAACTCGGCGCGGCCGGCCGCGGCCCCCGCATTGCGCGAGCCGGAGGCGCCGGGGTTCAATCGATTGAGCACGCGGCGCAGCGGGATCTCGGTGCGCAGGGCCGATACCTGCACCACCGCCGCAGTCGGCCCGTCGTCGAGATCGTCGACCACGATGATCTCGGCCGGCGCGTGGGTCTGCTGCAGGGCGCTTTCGAGCGCGCGGGACAAATGGCCCGGCCGTCCGTGGGTCGGAATGATGCACGCGGCCTTCGACAGCAATCGCTATTCCTTCGCCATCAAATTCAGTTTTCGAGAGCAAATGCCCCAAGCCGGGCCGGACGATAACAGAACGCTTAACGTGATCAATAGTTCGCGCGCGCGAATTTTAATTCGCCAAATCTATTCCCGCGCCGCGATGTATTCGTGTGACTATTCTGTGTCATGAACCCGCCGTAAACAGAAATCGATCAACCGGTCGTCGCGGTTGCGTGCGTCACAGAGTTGTCGGGTTGTGGCTGCGGACAAGGAACGTTATCAACGAACGATGGAATGGGTTGATCCCAAATCGATGACAAGCGGCCGTCCGGTGCGGACCAGGATCGTCGTCATCAGCATGGCGGATGCGGGCGAACGGCGCAGCCGGTTCGAGGCGCGCGCGCGCACCGCACCGGTCGCCTGGAGTTTCTATGCAGCGCACACCAGCCTGCATCCTTCGCTGCGCTACGACGAGCTGGGCGCCATCGTCGCCAAAGGCCGGCCGCTGCGCGTGGGCGAGATCGGCTGCTATTCCAGCCACTACGCGGCCTGGATCGACCTGCAGAGCGGCGATGCAGACCAGTATGTGGTGTTGGAGGATGACGTCATCGTCGACTGGACGTTCGTCGGTAAGCTGGCGCAGGTCGACTTGGCGGCGATGGGCATCAACTATCTCCGTCTCTATTACAAATTCCCGGCGCCCGCCGCGCTGGTTAAGGAGAATTTCATCGACCGCGCGCGCTCGATCGTCGAGCTCGCCGGCAACGCCTACGGCACGCAGGGCTACGCGATCACCAAGGCAGGCGCCAAGCTTTTCCTCGACCACTGCCGCATAGTGTGCAGGCCGATCGATGACGAGATGGATCGCACCTGGGTGCATGGCCAGCCGAATTTGGCGGTGTTCCCGTTCCCGGTCCTCGAGGAATCCGCCGGCTCGACCATCGGCAACACCCGGTTCGAGACCTTCGCGGTGCCCAAGCATCTGAAGGTGAAACGGCTGGTCGCGCACCGTATCGAGCGCTGGCGGCGCGACGCATCAACCGTCCTCCGCCGCGTCCGGCGTTTCCGGACGCGCAGAGCGGCGGCAAAGATAAAGAGTCAGGGGAACACGGACTCGTCCCGCAAACCTTGAACAGAGACAACATGCAAAATCTGAACGCACACCTCAGCAGGCGGATCGACGAGACATTGGCGCCATTGATCGCCAGCCGCTCCGAGCGGATCTGCATCATCGATCCGCCGGGCTATGCCAATGTCGGCGACAGCGCGATTTTCCTCGGTGAGCTTGCCTTCCTGCGGCGCAATTTCCCGGATGCGCGGATCGACTTCTTCGACACCGTCAACTACACGCCGGCCTGCGATCGGTTCATCGAAGAGTCATCGATCATTCTGTTGCAGGGCGGCGGCAATTTCGGCGAGATCTGGCCGCGCCATCATGCCATCCGGATGGAGATCCTGAACCGCTTTCCCGGCAAGCCGATCGTGCAGTTCCCGCAGAGCATCTCCTTTACCACCCAGGACGGAATCGACGCGACGGCGCGCGCGATCGAGCGGCAGGGCAACTTCACGCTGCTGGTGCGCGACCGCAACAGCCAGGCGTTCGCGGAGAAGCACTTCCCGTGCACCACCATTCTGTGCCCGGACATGGCGTTCGCGCTCGGCGACATCGCGCGCGAGCCGGCGTCGCTCGATTTCCTCTGCCTGCTGCGCCAGGACAAGGAAGTCGTCACCGATCATTCAAGGCTGCTGCAGGTCCTGGCGGAGTTGGGCGGCTCGCTCGACGTCGCCGATTGGATCGAGGCGCCGGACTCGCGCCTCGGCCAGCGCGACAAGGCCCTAGGCCGAACCTGGCGGCGCTTTCCTTGGAGCATCGGCCTCTCACGTTCGTTCGGGTTCCGCCTGCGCGAGCGCTATGCGCGCGAGCGGCTGGCCTTCGGGCTCGGCCTGCTCAGCCGTGGCTCGATGGTAGTCACCGACCGGTTGCATGCGCATGTGTTGTGCTGCCTGCTCGGCGTTCGCCACCTGCTGTTCGATTCGCTCGACGGCAAGGTCTCCGCACTCTACGAGGCCTGGACCAAAGGCACGACCAACGCCCGGCTTGTCAGCTCGGTGGACCAGGTTGCGGGGTTGGTCCATGAGCTCCGCTAGACCCGACCTCTCGATCGTCATCTGCACGCGCAACCGTGCCGGTCAGCTGCAGGGCACGCTCGACTCGCTCCTGGCGATGAAGACCGCGCGGACGTGGGAAGCCATCCTGATCGACAACGCCTCGACCGACGGCACTCGTGACGTGATCCGCCGCCATAGCGAGCGCGAGCCGCGCATCCGCTATTTCCGCGAGGAGCGCATCGGCCTCGGCGCGGCACGCGATCGCGGTTGGCGCGAGGCGCAAGCGCCGGTCATCGCGCTGACCGACGACGATTGCTATGTGGCGAAGGATTATGTCGATGCCGTGCTGGCGGCGTTCGACGGCCGTCCCGATGTCGGCGTGCTGGGTGGGCGCATCCTGCTGTTCGATCCCGCCGATGCGCGGGTGACCATCGACGAGCGCGACTATCCAGTGGAGATGGCGCCGCAATCCTTCGTGTCGGCGGGCGCGATCAAGGGCGCGAACCTGTCGTTCCGGCGCGAGGCGTTGCAGAAGATCGGCGGCTTCGATGCCAAGCTGGGGGCGGGGACGCCGTTTCCGTGCGAGGATATCGACGCCGTCGCCGCCGTGCTGTGGGCCGGGTACAAGGGGCGGTATGACCCCCGGCCGCTCGTGCTGCACCATCATCGCCGCCGCGACGCCGACGTGCCGCGCCTGCGCGCCGGCTACGATCGCGGCCGCGGCGCCTACTACGCCAAGTTCCTGCTGAAGCCGGAATGCCGCCGCGCCTATGCGGTCGGCTGGCTCGGCGAGATCCGCAGCAACCTGGACCGCGAAGGATTGGCGCGCCTGTTCCGCGAGCTACGCTCGGCAGCGAGCTACCTCGGCGCCCGTCGCAAGATCCTGCCGCTGGTGGCGTGCGCGTTGCCGGCACTCGCGGTCTATGGTGCGGCGGTGGCCGCAACCGGCGCACGCGCCGTGCTCAAGCCGAAAAATGCGACCGCGGAACTTTGAGAGAGCGCAATCCGTCAGGAGCGATAGCAGGCGAAGAGATGGCGCCCGTATTGCCCTTGGTATCGTCCCTGTCCGTCTTGATCGGTGCCAAGCATCTTCACCGACCCGAACGTCGTATTCTCCCGCAGCCAGCGCGCGATAAACTCCGCGTTCCATTCCTTCAAGCTGTCCTTGAACCACCGTTCATGGCCTTCGCCGGTGTCGAGGAACAGCACCGAGCCGGTCAAGGAATCCAGCTTGCGGATGAACTCCGCGGCCGGCATCTGCCCTTTTCCCAGCGCGTAGTGATGGAGAACACTGAAGCACGAGACGATGTCGTATTGACGGTTGGAGCGATCCAGGAAATTGGCCAGGTCGTCGGTCATGAAAGCCGAAGGATCCAGGCCATACACCAGCCGGCCGACCGCCATGGCGGAAACGTCGCGATCGATGCCGACCGCGTCGTATCCGCGCCTGGCCATTCGGTTGACGAACCAGCCGTAGCTGCAGCCGATGTCGAGGTATGATCCGGTCGATGGCCCATGTTGCTCCAGGAACGCTTCGATCAAGGCCATGCGGTCGGTACAGCGCCGCACCGTTGTCCAGCTCTCCACCTCCGGCAGATCCAGCGGCTGGTAGAGCAGACATTGTTCGTTGGTCCAGGATGAATCCATGACCATCTGCTGGACCGGAGTCACAGCCGGATCGACAGGCAAGATGGCACACGGATAGCTTTCGGCGCCTTGCGCGCTCGCCAAGGCCAGCCGATGGTTGCCGTCCACGACTTCGAAACAGTCCGAGTAGCTGATGCGGCTGACCCTCACCGGCATGCCCAAAGCGGTTCCGCCGGCGCCGCAAAACGTTGCGTGGCCGTCCTTGGATGCGTGCGCAAAGGCGGCCGCCCGCTCCAGAACGCCGTCGATCGCCGTTGCACTGAAATACTGGCCGAGCAGCTCGATGCACTTTTGGGCGTTGCGCCAGTAGCGCGTGAGCGCGAACCGCTCCGGCCGCAGCAGGTCGTCGCCGAACTCACGATAGTCCCGCAAGAACTCGGCGTGCGGCGATCGCTCGACCGGCGTCGATGGACGCAGCAGGTCGCCCGTCAAGCGGGCATAATTCGCGGCAGTGCGGCGGTGCTCGCCGCCCATCAGGAGTTTTGAAAGCGGCAGGTTGCGCACGAAAAGGCTGGGGAATTTATAGAACAACCGGCGGGCAAACCGTCCCGTGCGCTCACTCCGCATCCGCACCCCGCCCGAATCAAAAGCAATCAGGTCATGCGCCAAAGCGCCGGTGGTCAGCTGCTTGAGGAGGCTCATGGTCACGAGATCCTGCTGTCGTTTCAGATGCGCCGCACCTACTCGGTCACGGTGGTCGGGTACTACAATTAATGCGTTGACTGAAATAATTCTGACACACAACGGCGGGCGCCGGAATTGAGCGGACGAAATGTTACAGAGTTGTTACGGCAGGACCGGCTGGGCGCAGCGCCCGGGGGAATGCTATTTGCTAACGCCGCTCTGCCTGTAGCGCGTGACCATGCTGACCAGGCCGCGTGCGGCGTAGGCGCCGGCGTGGGTGGAGAGGCCGGCGAGGACGAGGAAGCGCAGCGGGTCTTCATGCGCGTAGAAGCCGCGCCAGGACGCCGGATTCACTTTCCGGTCCTTGGCGGCATGGAGCGCGTATTGATAGACTTCCTGATTGAACAACCGCTTCAGCAGCGGCCGTTCGGCGTCGGAGACGTCCTGCAGCATCGCAATGATGGTTTCGCACAGGCAGTGTCGCGCGTCAGTCGAGCTCTTGCGCGTGACCATGTTGGTGGCGTCGCGGTGATAGATCGCGGTGGTGCCGGGCGCCGCCACGACTTCGGCGTTGCGCGTCACCCGCAGCCACAGATCCTTGTCACCGCCGCGCACGCAGCGGCCGGCCGGGAACAGGCCGGCATCGATCAAGGCCTGGCGCCGGAAGGCCGCGGCCGAGGTCCAGATCGGGCACTCCTTGAGATCGAGCCAGGCGCTGAGCAGGGCAGGGAAGTCGAGCACCCGCAGCACAGCGCGGCCGATTTGGCGAGTGTAGCGATCGGGTTCCTTGCCGCCGTCCGGCCAGATGTTGGAGTAGCCGGTGAACACGCAGGCCAGGCGTGGCGCGGCGGCCTGCTCGACAGCGGCGCGGATCGTCGCCAGATGATTCGGCGCCCAGGCATCGTCGGCGTCGAGGAAGGCGATCCAGTCCGACTGCGCGCGCAGTACCGCCATGTTGCGCGCGGCGTAGCCGCCCGGCCCAGGCTCGGAGCGGCGTAAAATCTTCAATCGCTCGTCGCGATGGCGCACCACTTCGTCCAGGCCGCCGTCGGTCGAGGCATCGTCGACCACGAAGATCTCGGCCGGTGCCTCGGTCTGGGCAAAGATCGAGTTGAGCGCGCGCTCGATGTGTGGGCGCTTGTTGTATAGCGGGACGACGACGGCGAAACGGGTCATGCGGATCATATAACGCACCAGTGCGTCATACGGAACCATCGGCGCACGGTGAAGTTATGCGCAGGCTGCCGACGCACCACGCAACCGTTGGTGACATTTCGAAAACATCGCTTCCTTGCGCTTCGCAATGTCACGACTGTCTTCGTTGAACCACGCGTGGGCGCATGATAGCTCTGCCCCGTCAGGGGGCCCGTCGACCATTCCGGAGACCGGACATTTGCCAGGTGATTTCTCGACATCCGCGCACGACGTGCCCACGGACGTGAGCGCGGCCGCGGTGGCCCAGCAGGCACGCAAGCGCGTGCTCTTCATCATCAACTCCCTGGCCGGCGGCGGCGCCGAACGCGTCATCTGCACGCTGCTGCGCGCCTCGCAGGGCGAGCTCAGGGACAGCCAGATCTCGCTGTTGCTCCTGGATCGAGAGGCGCTGATGTACGAGGTGCCGCGCTGGACCGAGGTGGAACAGCTCGATTGCCGGCACTCCCTGGTCCGCAGCATCTGGTCGGTGTGGCGCGCGCTGCGGCGCGCGGAGCCGGACCTGACGGTGAGCTTCCTGACGCGCTCCAACGTCGCCAACGTCATAGCCGGGACCTTGCTCGGCATTCCCGCGGTGATCAGCGAGCGGGTAAATACGTCCAGCCACCTTGGCTCAGGCGTCGGCGGCGCGGTGGCGCGCCTGCTGGTGAAAGTGACCTATCCGAAAGCGCGCCGGATCATCGCAGTCTCCCAGGGCGTGGCCGACGATCTCCACGCCTCCTTCGGCGTGCGCAGCGAGCGCATGGCGGTGATCGCCAATCCGGTCGACCTGGACGCGATCCGCGCTCAGGCCGAGAGTGGCGCGCCGGTGCCGATCGACGGTCCCTACGCGGTGACCATGGGGCGGCTGGTACCGAACAAGAATTTCGCCATGTTGATCGAGGCATTCGCGCGGGCAGGGATCGCCGGCAAGCTGCTGATCCTCGGCGACGGGCCGGAGCGCGATGCGCTGACGCGCAAGGTTGAAGCGCTCGGCCTCGCCGGCCGCGTGGTGATGCCGGGCTTCTCGGACAACCCGTTCCCGACGCTGGCGCGCGCCGACCTCTACGTCTCTCCGTCGAATGCCGAGGGCTTCCCCAACAGCCTGCTGGAAGCCATGAGCGTCGGGCTGCCGGTCATTTCCACCAACTGCCCGTCGGGTCCGGCGGAAGTGCTCGCCGATCTGACGCGCGAGCAGGTCGGGCCGGGCGTCACGTTTGCGCCGCACGGCATCCTGGTCGCGCCGAACGATCCGGACGCGATGGCGGAGGCGTTGCGGGCCATGGCCGATCCGGCGCGACGGCAAAGCTATGCGGAGCGCGCACCGAAGCGCGCCGCCGATTTCGGAGTTGCGCGCGCCAGGGACGCCTATTGGGCGGTCATCCGCGCAGCGTCCGCCGCGTAGCATGCCCCGATCCCCTTACTATCGGGCGCTGCTGTCGGCCGCCGGAATCGGCGGCGGCGTGACTTCATTGCCGTCCGCGGCCGGCGCCGATACCGCCGCGCATGCCAAATACCGTCCCGACATCGACGGTTTGCGCGCGGTCGCCGTCCTTCCGGTGCTCCTCTTTCATCTTGGCTTCGGCCTGACGCCCGGCGGTTTTGTCGGCGTCGACATTTTCTTCGTCATCTCCGGCTATTTGATTACCGGCCTGATCTCCGCCGAGATGCACGAAGGCAGATACTCGATCACGAAGTTCTATGTGCGGCGAGCTCGGCGCATCTTCCCCGCGCTGTTCTTCATGTGCGCGGTGACGGCGTTGCTGGTGCTGCTGTTCTGCCTGCCGAGCGACGCCAAGCGATTCAGCAACGCCCTCGCCGCGGCCACGCTGTTCGGCTCGAACATCTACTTCTACCTCACGGCCGATTATTTCGCGACAGCCGCCGAGACCCAGCCGTTGCTGCACACCTGGTCGCTGGCGGTCGAAGAGCAGTTCTACATCTTCTTCCCCCTGATCCTGCTGCTGGTGCGGCGGTATTTCGGCGGGCGCGAGCGGCTGGTCATGGTGGCGTTGGCGCTGGCCTCCCTCGCGCTCTCGATCTGGTTGGTGCAGACGGACAAGGCGGCGGCGTTCTACCTGTTACATTCCCGGGCCTGGGAGCTGCTGCTGGGCGGCCTGCTCGCGCTCGGCGTCTTCCCGGCGATCCGCTCGCGGTTGCTGGCCGGCGTGCTCGGTCTTTTCGGTCTCGCGCTCATCGCCGGCAGCGTCTTGTTCTATGGCGAGAACATGCCGTTCCCGGGGCTGGCGGCGCTGGCGCCCTGCGTCGGCGCGGCGCTGCTCATCCACACCGGCAAGGACGCATCTTTGCTCACCGCCCAGGCGCTGTCGCTGGGCCCGGTGCGGTTCATCGGGCTCATCTCCTATTCCCTCTATCTCTGGCATTGGCCGGCCGCGGTGATCTCGCGCTATGCCGCCTTCTGGTACGGTTGGGATCCCGACCTCAAGGCGCACAAGCTTGCGGTGCTGGCGGTAAGTTTCGCTGCCGCGGTCCTGTCCTGGCACTTCGTCGAGCGGCCGTTCCGACAGCGGCCCTACCGCCTCGGCTCCGCCGCGATCCTGTCCGCCTCGGGGGCGACCATGGCAGTGCTGGTGGCCGCCGCCGTGGTGGTCCAGCCGCTCAGCCAGCGCTTCTGGCAGATGCCCGATAGCGCCGAGCGCGTTCTCGCCACGCTCAACTACCGGCCCGCCAACGCGAAACGCTCCTGCTTCCTTGATTCGAAGACCAACGACTTGCGCTTCTTTGATCAAGCGAATTGCCTGGCTCTGTCCAACGCCAAGGAAAACTGGCTGCTGATCGGCGACAGTCATGCGGCGGACTTGTGGCCCGGTCTCTCCGAGGTCAATCCGGAGATCAACCTGATGCAGGGGACGGGCTCAGGCTGCAAACCGCTGCTCGATGTCCAGGGCGAGCGGCGCTGCATCGAACTCATGCGCTTCTTGTTCAACGACTTCATCCCTAAGCACCGGTTCGACGTCATCCTGCTGTCGGCCCGCTGGGGCTCCGGCAACATCATGGATGTGCGCAGAACAGCCAACGCCCTCAAGCCCTATGCCGAGCGGGTGGTCGTGCTCGGCCCTCACGTCGAATACAAGCAGGCCCTGCCCTGGCTGCTTGCCGCCAGCATGCTGAAGCACGATCCCGCGGTGGTCGACCGCTCCCGGCTCGACAAGCAGAAGCAGACCGACAAGCTGTTCGCAGAGCAGCTGCGTCAGGACGGTGTCGGCTATATTTCTGTCTATGCCGCGCTCTGTCCGGAAGGCCGGTGCCAGGTCACCGACCGGGAGGGCTTGCCGCTGGCATTCGACTACGGGCACTTGACGGCAAGCGGCTCGACCTTCGTCGCCGAGCAGATCAAGCGGTCTGGCGCGCTCTAGGCACGATTGTTGGTCGCATCCAGTTAGAAGCCGGTGCCCGCCCAGGTCGGGAGATCGTATTGCAGCGTCAGGAACACCGAGTTCGACATGGCATCCCCGCCATCGTCGTCGAACAAGCGGTACCGGAAGCGATACGACGCCTCCAGGCTCCAATCCTCGGTCAGGTCCCAGGCGATCGCCGGGCGGACTGAGGTATAGCGCGAGGTGCCTTCGTCCGAGGTCTGGTCGCCTTCCGAGCCGATGATGTCGACGTTGTCGGCATAGTCGATGTTCAGCCGGGCGGTGGTGAGCGGCGTCAGCTTGTGATTGATGCCGAAGGTCACGCGGTTGCGGACCACCTGGTCGCCGTCGCCGGACGGCTCGTTGTCATGCGAGACCGATGCCCGCAGCGAGGTCTGGTCGCTGAGTTCGTAGTTGGTGTTGAACTTCAAGCGAAAACCGACGTCGTCGCTATCCCGGCCAGGATCCTGATGCTCCATGGAGTAGGCTACGCCCACCCCGCCGCTGATCGAGAAGCGCTCGGACGACCGGTAGGAGTAGCCGAAGAGCGTGCTGATGGTGTCGGTGTAGTCGTCTCCCGGTTCATCCGGGATGAAGCGGGTCGCGCCGATCGTGGCGGTGAGCGCTTCCAGCTCGTTCAGCTGGTGCCTGAAATCCATAGCCGGACCGAAATACTGGTAGTCGGTCTTTTCGTCGGTGTCGTAGTAGGTCGTCTGGCGGTAGTTGCCCCGTAACACCATCTCGTCGACCGGGGTCAGGCTGTAGGCGAAGCCCGGCGCGACGTTCCAGCTGATGAACTCGATCGAGTCGTCGAGGAAGCGGCCGGTGACGTCCTGCTCGCTCTTCAGCGTCGTGTCGTGGGTGAAGGCGGCGTCCAGCCGCAGCCCGGCCCGTTCGGTGAGCGCCTTGTCGAACTGAAGATTAAGCAGCTGGTCCTGGGAGTTGAAGTCGGAGTGGTCGACATACTCGGCGAACTCGAACCGCCCGTCGAAGGTCAGGTGCGAGGTCGGCGAGTTGCGCGTCAGCAGGATCGCCGGGGTGGTGATGAAACCGACGGTCTCGATCTCCCGGTCCCGGCTCAGCAGCAGGTTGTCGCTGTAGAGCACGCGCTGGGAGATATTGGACTCAAGCTTCCACTCCTGGGCGGAAGCGCTCGATCCCCCAGCGCAGACAGCCACACCGATGATCGTCCCAAGCGCGGCGCGATTGCCGGCAGTCCCCAAAACTTTCAGAACGCTTCCCCCATCCTTAGAGAGTTAGAACAGACCTGCCTGTGGCACCACGACCACGTCGCCGCCCCTTAGCAGGATGTTCTTCTGGAGTTGTTCCCCATCCTCGACGTCACCGTAGTCAAACAGAATTGCGGTTTGTGTGCCAGCCTGATCTCGCCGCAAGATCTTGATCTTACTCTTACTTGCGAACGGCGTCAGCCCACCTGCGAGGCTCAGGGCCTGCATGACGTCGAGCTGTGTATCATATGCGAAAGTCCCGGGCGCCTTGACCTGCCCGACCACGGACACCGAGTTGCCGGTCGCCTTGACCATGGAGACCGTGACCTCATTGTCGGTAAGGTTCGGGAAATACTGACTTTCCCGCAGGTTAGCGGCGATCTTGCCTTGCAAGTCCTTGAGCGTCATGCCGCGTGCGTTGAGGTTGCCGACCAGCGGGAAGGCGATTCCGCCGTCCGGCTGGACTGGAACGTCCTTGTCGAGATTCTGTTCGCCATAGACCGAGATGTGGAGCAGGTCGCCCCCATTGATTCGGTAGCCCTCGTCGTTTTGCACGACGGCGGTGTCCTGAGCGGCAGCGGACGCCGTGGCAACCACCGCCGCGGCGGCAAGGGACAGCAGGGTCTTGGAAAGAGAGCGGAGCATCGAAGTCCTCTTCGTTTTCGTTGGTCGATAGCAAGCGGTGAACGAACTGGGACCGTGGGAAACGGGGCAGACCTGCCCTTGGTTCCCGACGGCCGAAAACTTTGTGTGGGGTGCGGCCTCGCCTAGACCGCTTCTGAGAAAACATGACTACGGTGCCATCGGGCGGCGGACTCGACGATGCTGCCGATGTCGCTGCGCGTGGCAATCCAGCCAAGGTCGCGCTCGGCGCGTCCTGGAGCGGCGAACAGGCGGGGCGGATCGCCCACGCGCCGCGGCGCCTCGATCACCGGGACCCTGGCGCCGAGCACGCGCTCGACCGCCTGCAGAACCTGGCGCACCGATACCGGCTGGCCGGTTCCGAGGTTGAACGCCCGGCTGCCGGCGGTGGTCTCGAGGAACGACAGCGCCGCCAGGTGCGCCTCGGCCAGGTCCTCGACATGCACGTAGTCGCGCTCGCAGGTGCCGTCGGCGGTCGGATAGTCGCTGCCGAACACGCTGAGCGGGCCGCCTTGCTCCAGCGCCGCCTGGATGGCGAGCGGGATCAGGTGGGTCTCGGTCGCGTGCGCCTCGCCGATATCGCCGTCGCTGTCGGCGCCGGCGGCGTTGAAATAGCGCAGCATCGCCGTGCGGATCGCGCCGGTCGCCGCGACATCAGTCAGAAAGTTCTCGACCGCCAGCTTGGTGCGGCCGTAGACGTTGATCGGCCGGGTTGCCTCGCTCTCCTCGATCGGCAGCCGCTCCGGCATGCCGTAGACCGCGCAGGTGCTGGAGAACACGATGCGGGTCACGCCACAGCGGCGCATGGCGCCAACCAATGCGATCGTGCCATTCACGTTGTTGTCGTAGTATTCGTAGGGCTTGCTGGCGGATTCGCCGACCAGCGAAGCCGCCGCGAAATGCAGCACGGCAGTCGCCTTGTGCCGCACCATCACGTCCGCGACGAGCGACTCGTTGCGCACGTCGCCGATCTCCAGCGGACCCCATTTGACCGCTTGCTGGTGT
>DATEOK010000046.1:0-11544 GCA_035274225.1 Dongiaceae bacterium | reverse complement strand
TAGAGCGGATAGGGATGGGCAGCGTCCTGGATGCGGCTGCCTGCCAGCTCCGGCTCGTAGTAGCCGGTGACCAGCGCAGCGGTGCCGGCGCCGGGATCGAGCGCGACGAAATGCGCCTCCATGGTCTGCCGCAGCGCCACGTCGGTGTCCGAGACCAGGGCCGCCTTCAGGCCACCGAGCGCATCGCACCCCTCGCGCCACGCCGTCGGCGGCGCGCCGACGCCGAGCGCCTGGTCCGACGACAAGCGCTCGATCACGGCACAGCTTTCCAGCAGCGCCGGATAGGCCTGGAAGCTCAGATCCTCGCTCCACCCCGGCAGCGACGACAACGCCCGCAAGTGCGGCGGCGGTGTCGGCTCGGGCGACGCACAGGCGGAGAGCAGAAGCACCGATGCAACGAGAACTTTCTTCCCCCCTTGTGGGGGAAGGATGCGGAGGCTTAGCGAGCGCAGCGAGCTTAGCCGAAGCTGGATGGGGGGTGCCGCCGCACGATCGGAGAGGATGACGCGCCTACGAGACGTCGCCAAGAAGCGCTGGCACTGTGCGGCGGCACCCCCCATCCCGACCTTCCCCCACCCGTCGGCGTAGGCCGACATTCGTCGGCGGGGGGGAAGGGGAAGATGACCGAGCATCGCCCTGAAGCGCTCGCACACTGATTCGAAATAGGAAATCGTCATCCGCCACCCATGCCACGGCGGCGCGGACTTTGCCAACAATGCTTTGCGGCTTACTGCGGGCTGTCGGTGCCGGTGAGGACCCAGTTCGGGTCGCGCGCCTTGACCTGGCGCGCGAAGGTCCAGATGTCGGTGATGTTGGCGACCTCTGACGGGTCGCCGTCGACGATGCGGCCTTCCTGGTCCTTGGTGACGTTGATCTGCTGCGAGACGAACTTCACCGTCACCTGCGCCTCGTCGCCCTTGAGCGCGGCGGCGACGATGTCGGCGGAGAGGATGCCGACCAAAGTGGTTTCATGCTTCTGCCGGTTGCGGTTGCGGTCCTCGATCGCGCCGGCGAAGTTGCCGAACACTTGGTCGTTGAGCAGCGGGCGCAGCGCCTTGGTCTCGCCCTGCGCGAACGCGCCGAGGATCATGTCGAACGCCACGCGCGCGCCGGCGACGAAATCGACCGGATCGAACTTGGGATCGGCGCTGCGGATCTCGTCGAGGCCGCGGCGCACGTCGCCGGCAATGCCGGCGATCGCGGCTTCCAGCTTGCGCCGGTCGCGGTCGACCCGCTCTGCCCGCGCGGCCGGCTCCGGCAGGCGGCGGATATTGCCTTCCCGATCAGTGACGGTGGCAGGCGCCTCCGGCTCCTTGTTGGTGCGGAACGGATCGAACGGCTTTTCGTGGCCAGTGCGGCGGCCCAGCACGCTGTACAGTCGCCAGCCCAAGAACCCGGCAACGACGGCGAAGAACAGGATTTCGAAGAACACGTTATCCGGCCTGTGACAATGTTCTGAGGTCCCTGGTCCATCGCCCCGGGAGCAAAGAACCAAGGACTTTGGACCGATCGCCGTTGCGGTGGCGACCCGTCCCTCTTAGATAGGCAATTGGCAGGTCAAGAGCAAGCTTGGCCCGGGATAGGGTGCCGAAAGAACTGGTAAAGATGCTGCGATTGATCGGATTGATAGCCACCGCCCTGCCGTTCCTGGAAATCGCTGGCTTCGTGTGGCTTGGCGGCAAGCTGGGCGTCGCTCTGACCCTGGTCTGGGTGATCGGGGCGATGCTGGCGGGGCTCGCACTGCTGCGCCATACCGGGCTGCAGGCGGTCGGCCGCCTGCGCGCCGCCCTGGCCGAGGGCAAGGAGCCTGGCCATTCCCTGATCGATGCCGCCTGCTTTGCCGCTGCCGCCGTCCTGCTCATCATTCCGGGCTTTGTATCCGACGCGCTGGCCCTGATCCTGCTGCTGCCCGCGACGCGCCACTGGCTGCTGCGACGCACCGCCGCACATTTCGAGACGCGGGTCTATCGCAGCACGGGCACTATTCCCGGCGAATTCACCGTGGTGCCGGAAAATGACAGCGATCCTGCGCAAGATGACCGCAAGCCGCCGCCGCGCATCAAGGACGACCGAAAGGTAATCGATGTCGAGTAGCTTGGTTCCATGATCCTCATCCGCCACGGCCAATCCGAGTTCAACGTCCATTTCAGCCGCACCGGTATCGATCCCGGCATCGTCGACCCGCATCTGACGGCGACCGGCCGCGAGCAGGTTCGGGCCACCGCCGAGGCGATCCAGCGCGCCGAGCGCCCGATCGCGCGCGTGCTGACCAGCCCCTACACCCGCGCGCTGCAGACCGCCGAGATCGTCGCCGGCCTCCTGAAGGTACCGGTCGATATCGACCCGCTGGTGCGCGAGCACGCCAAGTTCCAGTGCGACGTCGGCACCTGCCGCTCGGCCCTGAGCCAGAGCTGGCCCACGCTCAAGTTCGATCACCTCGAGGAGACCTGGTGGCCGGCCCTGGACGAGACCGAGGCCGACGTCCACCGCCGCGCCCAGTCGTTCCGGCAGAACGCCGCCGCCTGGACCGACTGGCGCGAGGTCGCGGTGGTCAGCCACTGGGGCTTCTTGCTGCGATTGACGGGCCGTTCATTCACCAACGCCGAGCATTCGCCCTTCGACCCGACGGCGTGACCGGCACCCAGGTCATTGCCGCCTCAGCAGGCGGCGATCGAATGCGAACGGTTCCAGCGGCGCGACCCTGAGATGCGCGGCCAGCGGATGCAGAGGATTGACCATGAAGTTGCTGGCGCGCGGAACCAGGATGGACGGCAGGCGCAGCAACAACGACCGCCCTGAATTCAGAAAAGCATCCCCGACCGCGCGACACTCGGCATCGGACGGTGGAAGCGACGGCCCGTCCTCCATCCAGCCGGATACATCATCGAGCGTCGAGAAGTCGACCGTCATGATCACGTAGTCGGCCGGGATCAGTTGCGCATCGAGATCGAGATGCGCGAGGACTTCGAGCACGGCGAGGGCCCGCGATTCCGCGGCGTAGAGCGCTGGCCGGCCGGGGGAATTCCATCGGCCGCCCACGCGGCGCGCGCCTTCGCCGCTCAGGTCGGCATAGGGTCGGCGCGCAACGCGGAAGGCGGATATGGGATGGTTGCCGCGATACTCAGGCGGCGATGCCATGATCGATCCGAGTCAGCAGGTCCTCGACCAGCCGCGCACCCTCCTCGGTATCGAGCAGGCTGACTGGCGCATTGTCCTGCAGCGGCTTGGTGGGCCGTTTCAGCCATTGCATCGCTTTTTCCGCCGTGCCGAACGTGCCCTTGGCCTTGTGCTGGATGCGGAAGAACCGGGCGAGCCGGGCCGATTGCGCCGGCGTGAACCGCTGGTTTCGCTTGCTGTGGGTGAAGGTCCGGCGCGGAATGATCCCGAACGTAATCAGATCATCGATCGCGACGCCCGCCTCCTTGGCCAGAGCCGCGACCTGCGCGAAGCCAAATCCTCCGCGGATGTCCTCGACCAGTTCGAGCCGGCGGCCGACATCCGGCGATACCCAGGCCTCCAGCACGCGCCGCGCCTCCGCGCCCGTCCGGTATTGCGGCGATTGAGGCTGAGCCAGACCTGGTTTCTTCGGCGCGCGGGGCATGGTTGTCCTGGGCAACTTGCCTTGATTCTAGCGGCAACTTGCCCAGCCGGCAACTACGGCACCGGGATGGTCCACACCTTGTGCAGCTCCTCGATCTCCCGCACCAGCTCGGGCGACAGCTTGAGGTCGATGCTGGCGATGTTGCTCTTCAGCTGCTCGAGGGTGGTGGCGCCGACGATGTTGGCGGTGGTGAAGTCCCGCCCGTTGATCCAGGCGAGGGCCATCTGTGCCGGGTCAAGGCCGTGCTTGCGGGCAAGATCGACATAGGCCGCGGTCGCCTCCTGGGCGCGCGGCGCCATGTAGCGCGGGAAGTTGGGGAACACGGTCATGCGCGCGCCGGCCGGCCGGGCGCCGCCGAGATACTTGCCGCTGAGCGTGCCCATCGCCAGCGGCGAGAACGCCAGCAACCCGATCTGCTCGCGGATCGCCACCTCGGCGAGGCCGATCTCGAACATCCGGTTCATCAGGTGATAACAGTTCTGGATCGAGACCATGCGCGGTCCGGCGCCCTGCTCCGCCGCGACCAGCCAGCGCATGGCGCCCCAGGCGGATTCGTTGGAAAGGCCGACATGGCGGATCTTGCCCGCCTTCACCGCCTCGCCGAATACGCCCAGCACCTCCGCGAACGGGGTGAAGGTCTGCTCCGGATGATGCTGGTACATCAGCCGCCCGAAAGCGTTCACCGTGCGCTCGGGCCAGTGCAGCTGGTAGAGGTCGATATAGTCGGTGTGCAGCCGCCGCAGGCTGTCGTCGATCGCCGCCATGATGTTGCGCCGGTCGAACTTGTTGTCGCCGCCACGCACGCTTTTGAAGCGCTGGTCGGGGCCGATGATCTTGGTGGCGAGGATGACCTTGTCGCGCTGCTTGCGGCTGGCGAACCAGCTGCCGACGATCCGCTCGGTGTTGCCGAAGCGCTCCTCGGTCGGCGGCACCGGATACATCTCCGCGGTGTCCCAGAAGTTCACGCCATGTTCCAGCGCGTAGTCCATCTGGGCGTGGCCGTCGGCCTCGCTGTTCTGTTGCCCCCAGGTCATGGTGCCGAGGCAGATTGCGCTGACCTTGATGTCGGTGCGTCCTAAACGTCTGTATTCCATGGATTTTCCGATTAACGATCGAGCCTGTGATTTTCGGGTGGCCGGTGACGCGGGTCACAGCGCGATTGCCCCGTAATCGCCATCTTTAGCACATCAAAAAGCCGAAGGGGCCCCTTAGACAGGGCACATGAGAATGACCAAGACCATCTTCCATATCCATCCGATGCCGCGCACCGTTGCGCGCTCGCTCGCGCTCGCCGCGCTGCTGGTCATCCTGGTCCTCTCCGTCGGCGGCGCTTTGGCCGAGCGCATGGAGCACCGCGCTTCGACAGATCGCCTCAGCATCGGCGACGTCGCCGACCGGAGCTAAGCCGCGGCGCTGCGGCAACAGATGCGCGATTCTTTCGCGCGCTGTGTCGGGTGCGCATCACCCCATTCGTTCTAGGACAAATGCATTTGTGATTCAGCGCACGGTCGTGTGCGTTTCGCTGAACATTTCCGCGCGCATTAACGACTGCTCAAACAAGCTCGCCGATGATGAGCACCAGCAGAAGGAACCGCATCAAAGCGCGTTAGAACACGATGAAGAAGCCGCTGACCATCCTCTCCGTCCTGGTTATCGCCGCCCTCACCATGGGCATGGCCGTCGCGCAGCACATGGAACAGCGCGCCTCGCAGGACCGCTTCTCCTTCGGCGACACCGCGCAGTAACTGCGCACGCTTTTCGTAAAATTTGATCGATCGGCCTGCGTCGATGACGCAACTCCTCCTTCTGTCATCCCGGGCAAGCGCAGCGCGACCCGGGACCCATACCATCTCACCGAAACACTGACAGTACGCATGGGTCCCGGCTCGCGCCGCTGCGCGGCTTGGCCGGGATGACAGAAAGAGAGCGCCTAAGCCGGCTCCACGAATAGCGCCAGCACGCCCGTATGCCCGTAGAGGCGCTTGTGGCTGATCTCGCCGTTGGCGAAGAAGCCGGCGAGCGGGATGTCGCCCAGGTGGTCGCGCAGGATCGCCATTTCCGTGCCGGCGTCGCCGAACAGGTTGTGGCCGCGCGACAGGCAGGAGAAATAGAGCCCGCCCTGGATCGGCCGGGTGATCCGCTTCTTCAGGCGCTCCAGCATCTGCACCAGGTCGGCGTTCGCGGTCGAGCGGTCGCGCTTGGTGAACATGATGCCGTCGCCGGATTCGATCTGGTCGCCGATCGCGATCCAGCCCTTGTTGGGGTCGATCCCCATCAGGTTGCGCACCAGGTAGTCGCCGGTATCCGACCCGCCGACCGGCAGCGCGGCATAGATGAAGTTGGCGCAGCGCTCCAGGTTGCGCGCCAGCATCTCGCCGATCTCTTCCTTGAACACGTCGAGCGCCGGGCGCCCGTCGATCTCCATCACCACATTCTTCTGTGCGGTGGTGGCGACATGGGCCGGGCCGATCGGTGCGCAGCCCTGGGAGAGGCCCGCGACCAGGTTGACCGAGGAGCCGATCCACGCGCCCGAGGCGCCGCCCTCGCTGGCCTCGCCGGCGATCTGCACCATCGGCCCGCGGGAGGAGGCAAGGCCGCCGACCAGGTAGGCGCCGCTCGCCTCCGCCAGCCGGTCCAGCATCAGCGGCAGGCGTTGCGCGCGCGGGTCGGCATGCACGATCGCGACGTTCGGGCGCTGGGCCTCGAACCACTCGCTGCCGGCGCCGGCGGCGTCGTCGCCGCGGCCGGGAAACACGCGGAAGGAATCATCCGGCAGGTCGGCAATCAGCGCGCTCACCGCCGGCTGGTCGTAATATTCGCTGCTGCTGGTGGCCGAGGCGCCGAGGATGCCCATGCCGGTGGCGCCGATCCAATGCTCGACGCCGGTCTCCTTGCGCAGGCGGTCCAGGATCTCACCAGCCTGTTCCGCGATCACGTCGGTGACATAGAGGAAGCCCAAAGGATTCGTACGGGGCGGATTGGTCTTGCGCGTGCTCGCCTGCGGCGCGCGCATCAGCTCCGTGAGGCAGGCATCGACCGCCTCGCGCCAATCGGCGCCGGCCGCATGACCCGCGCGGAAGCGCGTCATGACGCACCTGTGAGCTTGTCCATCGCCTCTGTCACGTAGGGCAGCAGATTGCGCACGATGATTGCCACACCATTGCCATTGGGATGAATCCCGTCCGCCTGATTCAAGTCTGAATCCTGCGCCACATCCTGTAGCAGAAACGGCATGAACAGAAGATTATGCGCCTTCGCCAGGTCTGGATAGATGGCATCGAACGCGGCCTTGTACTCGGTCCCGAGATTGGGCGGGGACAGCATCCCGGCGAGCACGACCTCGACGCCCGCCGCCTGGGCCTTCTGGATGATCGCCTCCAGGTTGGTGCGGGTGGTCTTCGGGTCCAGGCCTCGCAACATGTCGTTGGCGCCAAGCGCCAGGATCATGATCTGGGGCTTGTCCGCCAGGGCCCAGTCGAGGCGGGAAACGCCATCGGCCGTCGTATCGCCGGAAACACCACCATTGATCATGATGACCGGGCGACCCATCTTGTTGAGGGCGTCCGCCAGCCGCGTGGGTAGCGTATCCTGTTCAGCAAGGCCGAGCCCGGCGGTGAGGGAATCGCCGAAGGCGAGGATGCGGACCGGTTCGGCGGCCCGGGCCGTATCAAAGTGAGCCGGGACGAGGACGCCGAGGAATGCCAGCAGTGCGGCGATGCAGAAGGTGAGACGCGTGAACGAAGGCAGTATCGAACGCATGAACCCGGCCACTCCGGCGATCCATCTGGAGAGCGTGCATCTGACACTGGCGAGCGAAGCCGGCCTCGTCAACATCCTCAAGGACATCCACCTTCACATCGACGTGGGCGAAACAGTAAGTCTGGTCGGGCCGTCGGGTTCCGGCAAGACCTCGCTGCTGCTGCTGATCGCAGGACTGGAACAGGCCAGCGGCGGCCGCATCGCGCTGTCCGGCCGCGACATCACCCGGATGTCGGAGGACGAGCTCGCCTTGTTGCGGCGCAATCAGGTCGGCATCGTGTTCCAGAGCTTCCATCTCATCCCGACCATGAGCGCGCTGGAGAATGTCGCGGTGCCGCTCGAATTATCCCGCGCCGAAGATGCGTTCCAGCGCGCCGAAGCCGCGCTCGACGCCGTCGGCCTCGGCCATCGCCTCACGCACTATCCATCGCAGCTCTCGGGTGGCGAGCAGCAGCGCGTCGCACTGGCTCGAGCGCTCGCGCCGCGGCCGAAGATCCTGCTGGCCGACGAGCCCACCGGCAATCTCGACATCGATACCGGCGCCAAGATCGTCGACCTGATGTTCGAGCGCGCCCACGCCATCGGCGCGACTCTGCTGCTCATCACCCACGACCCCAGCCTCGCCGCCCGCTGCCGCCGCCAGCTCCACATGGCCGACGGCCACATCGTGCGGGACAGTGCCAGGGCCGCGGCTTGATGGTTTCGTTGAGCGCACCCACGCCGCCAAATACCCCGTCATCCCAAGGCTTGGCCTTGGGATCCACGAGTTTGTCTGACGTAACTGAGCGCTCCCTATCGAAACTCGTGGATGGCAAGGCCAAGCCTTGCCATGACGGCATTAATAGCGAGTTCATGTGGGCGCATCGCGCATGAGCACCCTCTTCCTCCCCGTCCGCTTCGCCCGCCGCGAGTTGCGCGCTGGCACGCATGGCTTCCGCCTGTTCATCGCGTGCCTGATCCTCGGGGTCGCGGCGATTGCCGGCATCGGCTCGATCAGCGCCGCTGCCATCAGCGGCATCGCCGCCAATGCCAAGGCGATCCTCGGCGGCGACATGGAGGTGCGGCTGACGCACCGCGCGGCGACGCCAGAAGAGCTCGCGGCGATCGAGCGCAACGGCGAGATCTCGCACGTCGTCGAGATGCGCGCGATGGCCAAGCCCACCACCGATGGCGCCCTGCCGGTGCTGGTCGAGCTCAAGGGCGCGGACTCTGTCTATCCGCTGTATGGCGCGCTCACGCTCAGCGAGCAGAAGCCGCTGGCCGAGCTGCTGGCGAAGCGGCCGGACGGCAGCTACGGCGCGCTGGCACACCGCGTGCTGCTGCAGCGCGCCGGCCTCAAGGTCGGCGACCGCCTGATCGTCGGTAACGCGCAGGTCGTCATCACCGCGGCGATCGAGCGCGAGCCCGATTCCACCACCCAGGTCTTCGCCCTCGGACCGCGCCTGCTGCTGTCGCAGGAAGCGCTGGATGCCACCGGCCTGGTGCAGCCGGGCAGCCTCGTCTACCACTCCTACCGCATCAAGATGGCGCCGGATGCCGATCGCACTGCCGCGGCGGCCGCACTCAACGGCGAATTCCCCAACGCCGGCTGGCGCATCCGCCAACTCGAGGATGCCGGACAGCGCACCCGCGACTTCCTGGAGAACACCCGCGCCTATCTCGACCTGATCGGGCTCAGTGCGCTGCTGATCGGCGGCCTCGGCATTGCCAACGCCGTGCGCGCGCACTTGGAAGGCAAGGCGCGGGTCATCGCCATGTTGAAATGCGTCGGCGCGACCTCGGGCCAGATCGCCGCCACCAACCTCATCACCATCGCCGTGATGGCGGCGATTGCGATCGTGGTCGCGCTCGCCGTCGGCACCACCTTCCCGTTCCTGTTCAAGGCCTCGCTGGCGCAGGTCGACGTCGATCTCGAGACAGGGGTCTACGCGACGCCGCTGCTGCGCGCCGCTGCGTTCGGCGCGCTGACCGCCTTCGCCTTCTCGCTGCCGTCACTGCTGCGCGCGCGCCGCACCAAGCCCGCGCAATTGTTCCGCGCCGCCGCGGTCGAGCTCGGCACCGTCGGGCGCAAGGACATCATAGCCGTCGGCGCCGCCGGCCTCGCGCTCGCGGCCTTGGTGATCGCGACCGCCGAGAACAAGCTGCTGGCCGCCGGCTTCACCGCCGCCGCGGTCGCGACGCTGCTGGCGTTCCGCGGCCTCGCCGCATTGATCCAGGGTGGCGCGCACAAGATGCAGCGCCGCCTGAAGCCGGGACACAACGCGCGCGCCCTGCGCTTCGCGCTCGCGACGCTGGGCCGCCGCTCGGCGCCGGTCGCCAGCATCGTGCTCTCGATCGGCCTCGGCCTCACCGTGCTGATCGCGGTCGCGCTGATCCAGGGCAGCATCTTGAGTGACTTCGCGCGCTCGATGCCGGCGCGCGCGCCGAGCTTCTATTTCATCGACATCCAGCCCGACCAGGTCGAAGGGCTGCAGAAGACGGTGATGGCGACGCCCGGCGCCAACGACTACGAGCGGGTGCCGATGCTGCGCGGCCGCATCGTGCGCATGAACGACGTGCCGGCGGAACAGATCACGCCGCCCAAGGACCACGAATGGGTGCTGCGCGGCGACCGCGGGCTCACCTGGTCGGCCGCGCCGCCGGCCGACGCCAAGATCGTCGCCGGCAGCTGGTGGCCGCAGGATTACAAGGGCGACCCGCTGATCTCGCTCGACCAGGGCACCGCCGAGGCCTTCGGCCTCAAGCTCGGCGATTCCATCACCGTCAACCTGCTCGGCCGCGAAGTCACTGGCAGGATCGCCAACCTGCGCGCGGTCGACTGGTCGACCTTCTCGATCAACTTCGTGATGGTGTTCTCGCCCGGCCTTATGGAGTCAGCGCCGCAGACCAGCATCGCGACCGTGCGCGTGCCGGAAGCCGAAGAGGGCGCGCTGATGAACCGGGTCGCCGCGCAATATCCCAACATCTCCGCCATCCGCATCAAGGACGCGCTGGCGACCGCGCTCGACCTGTTGACCCAGGTCGGCGGCGCGATCCGCGGCACAGCGCTGGCGACCCTCGGCGCCGGCATCCTGGTGCTGGCGGGCGCGGTGGCGGCCGGGCGCGAGAAGCGGATCTACGAAGCCGTGCTGCTGAAGATGCTGGGTGGCCGGCGGCGCGACATCGCCTTCGGCTACCTGTGGGAGTTCTCGCTGCTGGCACTGGTCAGCGGCGCGCTCGCCGTGATCCTCGGCGGCTTCGGCGCGTGGCTGTTCCTCAAACTCAACCTCGAGACCCGATTGGTGGTCGCGCCGTCCGTCGTGGCGGGCGTCATCGCCCTCGCGCTGGCCCTCGCCCTGGTGCTCGGCTTCTGGGGCTCCTGGCGCGCCCTCGGCGCCAAGGCTGCCCCCTTCTTGCGCAACGAATAGATACCCGGATTAGGCGAAATAGGAATCGCCATTCTCCCCGAATCTGATAGGATCCCGCCCGCGACCGACGAGGCCTGTGGGGACGGGTCTTCAAGGGCAGGAACGAGGGCCGGGCGCATGTATGTTTTGCCGTCGGAGGCATCCGAGGCGGAATTCCGCGAGTTGTTGGCTTATTGGCAGTCGAAGCTGACGCCGGGGCGCTTGCCCGGCCGTCAGCATATCGACCCGACCGAATTGCATGCGCGCCATCTGTCCCAGTTGCTGCTCCTCGACGTGGTGGAAATCGCGCCGACGAGGCCGCGTTACCGCTATCGCTTCCGCGTTGCCGGCACCGGCTTCTCGGCGATCGCCGGCCGCGACGTGACCGGCCTGCACTATGACGAGATCGGCGCGCCCGAGAGCATCGTGCCGGTGATCCGCGCCCTCGATCTCATCGTCGAGCGCCGCGCGCCGGTCTATCTCTCCGGCCGCCTCAGCATCCCCTCGCAGGACTACATCTGGGTCAAGCGCCTCGGCCTGCCGCTGGCCCAGGACGGCGACAGGGTCGACATGATCCTTTGCATCTGGCTCGCCGAACGCCGCAAGGTCTCCGACCTCGCCCGCAGCGACCTCGCCCGCGAAGCCGGCACGCCGCAGGTGTTGGAGCGGACGTAATGGGACATCGCATCGTGTCTTCCGGCGGGAGTACGTCTTCCAGCACGAAGCGCTCCGAGTTGGAGCAGTTTGCGACGTGGTTTCACCAGGATTGGGGCGTCTTGTTCTCGACCTTCGAGGCCG
>DATEOK010000045.1:0-4564 GCA_035274225.1 Dongiaceae bacterium | reverse complement strand
CTGCAGGCGCAGTCGTCGGGCGCCAAGGTCATTGGCCTTGCCAATGCCGGCCTCGACACCAGCAACTCGATCAAGCAGGCCGCCGAGTTCGGCATCGTCGCCGGTGGCCAGCGCATGGCGGCGTTGCTGTTCACGCTCGCCGAAGTGCATGGCCTCGGGCTGGAGGCGGCGCAGGGTTTGAGCCTGACCGAAGGGTTCTATTGGGATCGCGATGATGAATCGCGCGCCTTCGCCAAGAAATACATGGAGCGCACCGGCCGCATGCCGAACATGGTGCAGGCCGGGACCTATTCGGCGGTGACGCAATATCTGAAGGCGATCGACAAGGCCGGCACCGACGAGACCGAAGCCGTCGCCAAGCTGCTGCATGAAATGCCAGTCGACGATGTGTTCGGCCGCGGCGGCAAGGTCGGCGCCAACGGCCGCATGATCCACGACATGTATCTGATGGAAGTGAAGAAGCCGTCGGAGAGCAAGCAGGAGTGGGACTACTACAAGGTGCTCGCCACCATTCCCGGCGACGAGGCCTATATCAAGCCCGCGGAAAGCGGCTGTCCGCTGGTGAAGTGACCGCTGCCGTGATGGCGATGGAGCGACAGGATCCGCGGGCGGTGCTCTCCGCCCGCGGCCTGCGGCGCGACTTCCGCGGCTTCGTTGCCGTCAACAATGTCGATCTCGACGTCTATCCCGGCCAGATCCAGGCGCTGATCGGGCCGAACGGCGCCGGCAAGACCACGGTGTTCAATCTCCTCACCAAGTTCCTGCCGCCGAGCGCCGGCCGGATCGAGTTCATGGGCCAGGACATCACCCATGCGCCGCCGGCCAAGGTGGCGCGCATGGGCCTGGTGCGCTCGTTCCAGATCTCCGCGATCTTTCCGCACTTGAGCGTGCTCGACAACGTGCGCGTCGCCCTGCAGCGCCCGCTGGGCCTGCATGTCCAGTTCTGGCGCTCGCTCGGCGCCCTCGACACGCTGACGCCGCGCGCCGATCAGTTGCTGCAGTCCGTCGGCCTCGACGATGCGCGCGACCGGATGGCCGGCGATCTGTCCTACGGCCGCAAGCGCGTGCTGGAGATCGCGACCACGCTCGCGCTCGATCCCAAGGTGCTGCTGCTCGACGAGCCGATGGCCGGCATGGGCCACGAGGATGTCGGCATGGTGTCGGAGATCATCCGCTCCGTTGCCAAGGACCGCGCCATCTTGATGGTCGAGCACAATCTCGACGTGGTCGCCGACCTGTGCCACTGGATCACCGTGCTCCAGCGCGGCGAGATCCTGGCGGCCGGTGACTACCAGACGGTGAGCCGGGACGAGCGCGTGCGCACCGCCTACATGGGCACCGAGCATGGATAAGGCCGTGCCCCTGCTGGCCGTGCGCGACCTGCACGCCTGGTACGGCGAGAGCCAGGCGCTGCACGGCGTCGACATGGACGTTTATCCCGGCGAGACCGTGACCCTGCTCGGCCGCAACGGCGTCGGCAAGACCACGACCCTGCGCGCCATCGTCGGCCTCATCCGCAAGCGCACCGGCGCGATCTCGTTCGACGGCAAGGACCTGCTGCGCCTGCCGCTGCATCGCACCGCCCATGCCGGCATCGGCTATGTGCCGGAGGAGCGCGGCATCTTCGCCAGCCTCACCGTCGACGAGAATCTGGTGCTGCCGCCGGTCGTCGCGCAAGGCGGCATGAGCGTCGAGGAGATCTTCGAGCTTTTCCCCAACTTGAAGGAGCGGCGCAAGAGCCAGGGCACCAAGCTGTCCGGCGGCGAGCAGCAGATGCTGGCGATCGCCCGCATGCTGCGCACCGGCGTCAAGGTGCTGCTGCTCGACGAGCCGACCGAGGGCCTCGCCCCCGTCATCGTACAGCGCATCGGCGAACTGCTGGCGACGCTCAAGCAGCGCGGCATGACCATCCTCCTGGTGGAGCAGAACTTCCGCTTCGCCAGCCGCATTGCCGACCGCTTCTACCTGATGGAGCACGGCAAGGTGCTGGTCGGCTTCCCGGTCGGCGAGCTGGAGGGCCGCATGAGCCAGCTCCATGAAGTGCTCGGTGTGTGATGATGAAGCCGCTCGGGACAATCGCATGTGATGGACTTCTCTTCCCCCCTTGTGGGGGAAGGATGTGGAGCCTTAGCGAACGAAGTGAGCTTAGGCGCAGCTGGATGGGGGGTGCCGCCGCACGAACCCATGGACCTAGCGAACCGCTGAAACTCAGTCACATCCACTCGTGCGGCGGCACCCCCCATCCCTACCTTCCCCCACAAGGGGGGAAGGGGCTCACCGAGCCGGAGCCGATCGCATGACGATGATCTTCGGCATCCCGATCCAGGCGTTCCTCGGCCAGCTGCTGGTCGGGCTCATCAACGGCTCGTTCTACGCCATGCTGAGTCTCGGACTCGCTGTCATCTTCGGCCTGCTGCGCGTCATCAACTTCGCCCACGGCGCGCAATACATGCTGGGCGCCTTCGTCGGCTATCTGCTGCTGGTGCATCTCGGCGTCGGCTATTGGTGGGCGCTGATCTTGGCGCCGCTGATCGTCGGCGTGACCGGCGTGGTGATCGAGCGACTGGCGCTGTCGCGGCTCTACGACGTTGACCCGCTCTACGGTCTCCTTTTCACCTTCGGCCTCGCTTTGGTGATCGAGGGCGTGTTCCGCTACTACTTCGGCGTCTCCGGCAATCCCTACGCCGTGCCGCAGCAGCTGGCGGGCGGCACCAATCTCGGCTTCATGTTCCTGCCAAACTATCGTGGCTGGGTGGTGATCGCCTCGCTGATCCTCTGCCTCGGCACCTGGCTCGCGATCGAGAAGACCAAGCTCGGCTCCTACCTGCGCGCCGCGACCGAGAACCGCAGCCTGGTCCAGGCCTTCGGCGTCAACGTGCCGTTGTTGCTGACCCTGACCTATGGCTTCGGCGCCGCGCTCGCCGGCATTGCCGGCATTCTGGCCGCGCCGGTCTACCAGGTCAGCCCGCTGATGGGCTCCAACCTCATCATCGTGGTGTTCGCGGTGGTGGTGGTCGGCGGCATGGGCTCGATCCTCGGCGCCATCGTCACCGGCTACATGCTCGGGCTGGCGGAGGGCCTGACCAAGGTGTTCTACCCCGAGGCCTCCAACATCGTGATCTTCGTCATCATGGCCATCGTGTTGCTGGTGCGTCCGGCCGGCCTGTTCGGAAAGGACGCTTGAGATGGCCGAAGTAACGCTGCAGGAAGCCCGCGCGCGCACCGGCACCGGCCGGCTGGAGCAGGCGCTGATCGTCCTCGGCATCCTCGCGCTCGTGGCGGCGCCGTTCGTGGTCTATCCCATCTTCCTCATGAAGATGCTGTGCTTCGCCTTGTTCGCCTGCGCCTTCAATCTGCTGCTCGGCTACACTGGCCTGCTGTCGTTCGGCCACGCGGCGTTCTTTGGCGGCGCGGCTTATTTCACCGCCCACGCCGCCAAGGTGTGGGGCTGGCCGCCGGAGGCCGCGATCCTGATCGGTGTCGCCGGCGCGGCGCTGCTCGGCCTCGTCATCGGCTTCTTCGCGATCCGGCGCCAAGGCATCTATTTCGCGATGATCACCCTGGCGCTGTCGCAGATGTTCTTCTTCTTCTGCGTCCAGTCCAAGTTCACCGAAGGCGAGGACGGCATCCAGGGCGTCCCGCGTGGCATGCTGTTCGGTTTCATCGACCTCAACCGGCCGCTCGCCATGTATTTCTTCGTGCTGATGGTGTTCCTGATCGGCCTGTTCGCGATCTGGCGCATCGTCAACTCGCCCTTCGGCATGATCCTACGCTCGATCCGCGAGAACGAGCGGCGCGCCATCTCCCTCGGCTACTCGGTCGCCAACTACAAGCTCGCCGCCTTCGTGATGTCGGCGGCGCTGGCCGGCCTGGCCGGCTCGGTCAAGGCGCTGGTGTTCCAGTTCGCCACCCTGACCGACGTCGCCTGGCAGATGTCGGGCGAGGTGATCCTGATGACTCTGCTCGGCGGCATCGGCACTATGGTGGGACCCGCCGTCGGCGCCGGCCTGGTGGTCGGCCTGCAGAACATGCTGGCCACCTCCGACTTCCCGGTCACCATCGCGACCGGCCTCATTTTCATGATCTGTGTGCTGATCTTCCGCCGCGGCATCGTCGGCGAGGTCTATGCCCGCCTGCTGCGACACTGGAAGTAGCGCGCGGCCTCACACCGCCCGCCGGTAGACTTCGGTGCTGAGATACTTCAGCCCGGAATCGACCAGAAGAGTGGCAACGCTGGCATCCGGCCCCAGGCGCTGGCCGACGCGGATGGCGGCGATGACGTTGGCGCCAGACGAGGTGCCGGCGAACAGCCCTTCCTCGCGCGCGAGGCGCCGCGCCATCGCTTCGGCCTCGGCGGTGGGGACCGGCACGATCTCATCCACCAGGCTCGGATCCCACATCGGCGGCGTGTAGCCGATGCCGATGCCTTCGATCTTGTGCGCGCCGGGCTCGCCGCCGGACAGCACGGCGGATTCGCCGGGCTCGACCGCGACGATCCGCACCTTCGGATCGTAGCGCCGCAGCACGCTGGCAACGCCGCGCAACGAGGCGGTGGTGCCGATCG
>DATEOK010000044.1:0-2821 GCA_035274225.1 Dongiaceae bacterium | reverse complement strand
CGTGGCCGCGCTGGGCATACATGAGTACCGCGTCGATGGTGAGGGCGTCGCGCTTCCACTTGAACCAGTGGCCCTTCACGCGGCCGGCGATGTACGGGCTTTCCCAGCGCTTCAGCATCAGGCCTTCGATGCCGGCAGAACGGGCATCCGCCCTGAGCCGCGCCAGCTCGCTCCAGTCGGCGAACTGGATCAAAGGCGAGAGGTCGAAGCGCGGCCGTGCTCGCTCTCCATGCCACGCTTCCAGGCGCTGACGGCGCTCGCGCAGGGGCAGTGGGCGCAAGTCCTCGTTGCCGATGATCAGCGCATCGTAGAGCCGCACGTGGGCGGGGTTTGACACGATCAGGGCCGGGCTCGGCTTCTTGCGGTTCAGGCGCTGCTGCAGGTCGTTGAACGACGCCACTTCGACCTCGCCGTCGATCGGCTTGGCGACCAGCAGCTCGCCATCCAGCACCGCTTCGAAATCGACGTGCTCGATGAGGTCGGGAAAGGCGCCGCTGATGTCTTCACCGGCGCGCGAATAGAGCCGGGTCTGCCCACCGCCGGCCGCCACCTGCACGCGGATGCCGTCCCATTTCCACTCGGCGCAGAAGTCGTGCGGTGCGAGGTTGGCGAAGTCCGCTTCCTCGATCGGATGCGAGAGCATGAGCGGTCGGAAGCCGAGGGTGTTGCGCGCCGCCGGCTTCTCGCCGCCGGTGACCCAGGCGATCAGCGCGGTGTAGGGCGGCTCATGTTGCGGCCACAGTTCTTCGATCTCTTCCAGGCTGACGGTGCCGATGCCGGCCAGCGCGGTCTTGGCGAGCCGCGCGGACACGCCGACGCGCAGCGCGCCGGCCGCCAGCTTCAGCAGCGCCCAGCGGCCGGTGGCATCGAGCCCGTCGAGCCAGCCCGCCATCAGCATCATCGCCACGGCGCGGCCGCTGAGGCGCAGGCGCTCGATCACGTCGCTGAGACGCGGCGGCACGTGCGTCGCGCCCTCCGCCACCGGCCAGATGAGGGCAATGGTCTCGGCGAGATCGCCGACATAGTCGTACGACCAGCCGAACAGCTCCGGGTCGACCCGCGCCATGGTCATGTCGCGCAGCGCGGCCGGCTTCAGGCTCGGCAGCTCGAGCTCGCCGCACAACGCCGCCAGCGCATAGCCGCGGTCGGGGTCGGGCGCATGGCGCAGGTAATCCTCGATCAGCCGCAGCTTGCCATTGCGCGCCGGCTGATAGGAGAGAGCATCGAGGAGGTCGGCGAAGAGTTGCATTCACCTAACCCCTACAAAGAACCTCCCTCCCCCAAGCTGGGGGAGGGCCGGGGTGGGGGTTGGTCTGTCGTGCGAAGATCGAGGCGAGCGGAAGCAGCGCCCCCACCCTAACCCTCCCCCGGCTCGGGGGAGGGAAGTCTTGCGAAGAATGGTTGGATGCCCCCCGCTCATTCCTCGTCCTCGTACCCGACCAGCGACAGCGCGCGGGCGCGGCGGCCGCCTTGCTGGATGGCGTGGATCAGCGCTTCCTCGCGGCCGTGGGTGACCCACACCTCCGGCGCGTCGACGTCGCGCACGGTGGCAAGCAGTTCGTCCCAGTCGCAATGGTCGGAGATGATGAGCGGCAATTCGGCGCGGGCCTGGCGCGCGCGGGCGCGGATGCGCATCCAGCCAGACGCGACGGCCGGCACCGGATCACCCATGCGCCGGCTCCAGACCTCGCCGATCGCCGACGGCGGGCACAGCACGATCTCGTTGGTAATCTTCTTGGTATCGTTGACGGTCGCCGGCAGCAGCGTGCCGAGATTCACGCCCTGCGCCACATAGAGATCGCACAACGCCTGGTGCGCGCCATGCAGATAGATCGGCCGGTCATAGCCTGCGCGGCGCAGCAGGGCGATGACACGCTGGCACTTGCCGAGCGAATAGGCGCCGATCAGCACCGAGCGGTCGGGGAACAGTTCGCGCGCATGCAGCACCTTGGCGATCTCGCCCTTGTCCGGCGGGTGACGGAACACGGGCAGGCCGAAGGTCGCCTCGGTGATGAAGACGTCGCACTTTACCGGCGTGAAGGGCGGGCAGGTCGGATCGAACCGCCGCTTGTAGTCGCCGGAAACGACCGCGCGGCAGCCGCCATGCTCCAGCACCACCTGCGCGCTGCCGAGGATGTGGCCCGCCGGCTCCAGCATGATGGTGACATCGCCCATCGTGAGCCGCTCGCCATAGGCCAGCGCTTGGCTCTCGCGCGCGAAGCCTTCGCCATAGCGCACGCCCATGATGGCGAGGGTCTCCGCGGTCGCCGCCACCTTGCCGTGGCCGGAGCGTGCATGGTCGCCATGGCCGTGGGTGACGATGGCGCGATCCACCGGCCGTGATGGGTCGATGAAGAAGCCGCCCGGCTCGCAATAGAGCCCGCCGGGGACTGCCTTCAGCCAGTGTTGGGGGTGAAGAGGCATAGGGATCTGTACTCGCTATGATCTCAAACCAGCACTAGTCGCTCTTCGCGCCGCCTTTGTTTCGAACCTTGAACTGTCGCGGCCAAATTTGCGCGACGTCCTGCCCCCACAACAGCCAAGTGCTCGGGAAATGATCGCGGCACATGTCCACCAGTGACTGCATTTCGGATATGGAGAAGTTCAATCGGTCAAAGAGGAGAAAGTTGACGTAGACGAGCAGATTTGGCGCTGGCTTGTAGTGCTTCGTGACTTTCTCTTGGATGGCGCGAGCGATGGCTGGGATACCTGCATTGCGTTCCTCATCAGGATCGAACAACTCCCATTCCGGCATTAAACCTTTGGCCTCGCGTTCGGCTGCTTCTCGATATTCCCTTCCCCTTTGACGGCCAGCTTTGTC
>DATEOK010000043.1:0-8618 GCA_035274225.1 Dongiaceae bacterium | reverse complement strand
CGACGGGAAGCCGTGCCAGTGCCGCCCTTGAACTCATGGCATACCATGCCGGTGCCGCCGCCGACATTGCCCTCCGGCACCGCGCCGCCCTTGGCGCTTTCAAGCGCCGCGATCGCGTCGGCCGACGTCACGGAGAAATGCTCAGCGTCCGACAGCCAGCCGTCCCATGTCTCCGCCGTCACCGGCAGGTGCCAGGCCATCTCGACCTTTCGCTTGATGGCCAGCTCCACGATGGCATCGCGCACCACCCCGACCGAATGGGTGTTGGTGATGCAGATGGGCGAGGCGATGAGGCCCTGCTCGGTCAGCCAGATGGTCCCCGTCATCTCGCCATTGCCGTTGAAGGAATGAAACCCGGCCGGCAGGAAGTCGTGGAACACGTCGGGCGAGGGCCAGATCGCGGTCACGCCCGAGCGCGCCACATGCGGCTGATCGCGGATGATGGTGGAAACCCCGACGGTAACCCCGGCGACGTCGGTGATGGCGTTGAGTGGACCCGCCGGCATTTGGCCCAGGGTGATCCCCAGGTCGCGAAGTCTGGCTTTCGGCATGATGATTCCCGCTGCGAAGGCAGCGATTATGCCTTGGCCTCGTCGAGGTCGGGAAGCCTCATCCAACCCGGGATTTCGGGCGACAGTTTGGCGGCGCCGGCGTGGAAGGTCGGCGCCGCATTGCCGGCCAGGGCCTCCAGCCGCACCATGGCAAGGCCGAGCGTTCCATCGGCGCTGGCGCTGCGCATCTCGCCCAGCTCCTGGTCACCCAGCATGAGGGGCGTGCCGGGCGCCGGCGCGCCGCCCTCGATCTTGACCGGCAGCAGGCGCTTGCGCACCAAGCCGCGGTAGCGCGTGCGGGCGGTCAGCTCCTGGCCCATGTAGCAGCCCTTCTGCCAATCGATGGCATTGAGCTCGTCGAAGCCGTTCTCCAACAGGATCGATTTCTCAGGGATGAGGTCGCGAGTGGCGTCCGGCACCCCGAGCGCGATGCGATGCCGGTGATAGGCGCTGCCGTCCGGATCCTCCACCGCACTCAAGCCTTCCAGGGTCTCGCGGGCGGTGACGCGCGGCAGCACCAGCCGCACGCCGAGATCCGGCAGGCGGGGGTCGACATAGGCCACCCCATTGCCGAATGCGGCGGCGGTGCCGGCGCCCTGGCCGATCCGATCCAGCGCGCCATCGCCGAACAGCAGCACCACGCACCAATCGGCGTCGGCATCAGCGATCGTCACCTTGGACCGGAGCTTGTACATCGTCAGGCGCTTGATGAGATCGGCCCGCCGCGGCGCGGCGCAGTCGACCAGATAGCGGTCCGCCTCTCCTACGATGAACAGGTCGAACAGGAACCGGCCCTGGGCCGTCAGCAGAGTTGCGTAGATCGCCCGGTCCGGCGTGATCTTGGCGGTATCATTGGAGATCAGGCCCTGCAGGAAGGCCTGGCGATCCTCGCCGGCGATCGTGATCACGGCGCGGTCGGACAGAATGTGGTAGCGGAGTGCGGTCATGGCTAAAGTCGTACTGCTTCCCGATTCGATATATTTCGACCCGGCCGCGTAATACCCTCGACAAGTCTGCGGCCCAGCAATAAATCTCGGCAACTGGTCCCGGATTTGCAACCATGCTAGTGGGAGGGGCAAAATGGCCTCTAGGACAGCGACTGCCACGGGCGACCAAGGGCGCCGCCATACAGATAACAGGGAGTTTCCCGAAATGACGACGCTTTCGGCTGAGGATTTCTGGACCTTCAGCCTGGACTTCTATGGCAAGCAGAACGTCGCCAAGGCGTGCCTGTCGTTGCAGGACCGCCGGGATGCCGACGTGAACCTGCTGCTGCTGTCGGCCTATCTTGCCAGCAAGGGCCATGTCCTGGACGATACCCATCTGTCCATTGCGGACGGCATGACCGCCGGCTGGCGCGCCGCCGTGCTGCAGCAGCTGCGCCAGGTGCGCCGCCGCCTGCCCAAGTTCGCCGAGGAGGTCCCGGAAGAGGACCGCAAGAACGTCAAGGAGAAGATCCTGGAGGCGGAGCTGGCGGCCGAGCAGGTGGCCCATCGCCTGATCTTCAAGCGCCTGGACGACGCCCCGATGCCGACCGACGGCGGCAGCGTCAAGGAGCGGGCGGAACGGAACCTGAAGCTCTATATGCGCCGCCTGCTGACCCAGGGCGGCGGCCCCGGCGCGCCCGATGAGCGCGACCTGGGCGACGTCTCGTCGATCGTCCAGGCGCTTTAGGCGCAGGCGGCGTACTCAGCGCCTCTGCGCGATCCAGACTCCGACGAGGATGACGATCGAGGCCGCCAGCAGCGGCGCGGTCATGCGCTCGCCCAGCAGCAGCGCGGCGAGAACGAGGCCGGAGACCGGCTGGAAGAACTGGATCGTGGCGACGCGGGCGATGCCGCCTTTCGCCAGCGCCCAGTACCAGCCGACGTAGCCGAGGATCGTGGTGATGCTGGCGAGATAGACCACCGCTGTCCACGACACCCAGCCGGCGGACGGCCAGCCGTCGTCGGCGACAACCACCGCCGTGATGACGGCCGAAACCACGGCCGACAAAACCACGCCCCAGAGGGTCGTGGCCAGGCTGCTGTAGCCGGTCTGGCCAAGGCGCGCGCCGGCGACGTAGCCGATCGCGACCAGGAGGGCCGAGAGCAGCACGAGGAGGTCGCCGAGGAGCGTCGGTTCGGCGCCGCCGCTGCCGGCGCGGAAGGCGATGAGGGCGCACTCGCCGGCCAAGGCGATGACGCAGCCGATGATCCAGCGCGCCGATGGCTTGCGGCGCTCCGCCAGTGCGGCATAGGTGCCGGTGAAGATGGGCAGAGCAGCCAGGATCATGCCTCCATGCATGGCCGACGTGTCACGCTGGCCGAAGCTGTAGAGCAGTGGGAAGACGATGAAGCCGGAGGCGCCGGAGACGACCAGCAACACCCAGCCGCGGCCGCCTCTCGGCAGGCGCTGGCGCAGCGCGAACGCGACCGGCAGGGCGAGGGCGCCGGCGAAGACCGTGCGCAGCAGGCCGACGAAGAGCGGGTCGAGATCGGCGACGGCGAGGCGCGTCGCCACCGGCGTCGCACCCCAGATGATCATGATCAGGCCGGCGACGAGGATCGGCGCCAGCGGGCTCTGCTGCGGCGCCATGGACGCTCCCCTGGAATGGAGCGCGGACAATATCGACGGCGTCGGAAGCTCGCAACCCTCCGGCTTCTGCGCGGGTAATCAGCTCTTCTTCGGCCGCCGCTTACCGTCCTCGCCCCAGCGCTTGGCGCCTTCGAGGTGGATGCCGTAGAGGTCGAGCACGCGGGCGAGATTCTGGTCGATCATGTCGTCGAGGCTTTTGGGCTCGGCATACATCGCCGGCACCGGCGGCGCGATCACGCCGCCCATCTCGGTCACCGCCAGCATGTTCTTGAGATGCCCGGCGTGCAGCGGCGTCTCGCGCACCATCAGCACCAGGCGGCGGCGCTCCTTCAGCGTCACGTCGGCGGCGCGCGAGAGCAGGGTGGTGGTGACGCCGCTCGCGATCTCCGCCAGGCTCTTCACCGAGCATGGGGCGACGATCATGCCAAGGGTGAGATAGGAGCCGCTGGAGATCGGTGCCGCCATGTCGTCGATGCCGTAACAGCGGTCGGCGAGCGCCTTCACGTCCTTGACCTTGCGATTGGTCTCGTAGGCGAGCGTGACTTCGGCCGAGCGCGACATCACGAGGTGAGTCTCGATCACCGTATCGCGCAGCAGCTCGAGCAGACGCACGCCGAAAATGACTCCCGATGCACCCGAGAGTCCGATGATGAGTCGCGCCGGCTGAGGCTTGTGAGTCGGCTTATGACTTGGCCCGGAAATCGGCGCCATTTGGGTCAATCCTGCTGCTGCATTAACCGGTAATCTTAGGTCTTTTTAGAAGGCGCGACGGTTCGTCCGTTTACTCTGTTGGCCGATGGGAGTAGCATGACCACATCAAATCCGGTTGATCATTTTTCGAGGATTTTGCCCGAGAAATGCGCCCCATGCCCCTCAATCTCGCAACTGATAGGAGATAGCCCATGGCAGTCGCCTCGCATCAGGAATCCCTCAAGGCGAAGCACGCGGACTTGGACATGCAGATCGCCGAAGAGGAGCGGAGGCCCCATCCGGATGACGTGGTGATCCATCACCTTAAGAAGATGAAACTGAGGATCAAAGACGAACTGACGGCAATGACGCACGCCGAATAGGCGCGTCCGACAGTTTCGCCGCCGGGACCTGAACGGACCGACGACGCACCCCGGCGCTGCCAGCGTCGGAAACAGCCCTCCCCGAGGTCAGCCCTCCGGAGGGCTGTTGCTTTGTGGGGTGCCCCCATGCGGTTGCCCGGACTTGACCCTCCGCTGTGTCGCCGGTAGGGTCCGACTTATGCACAGCCTCGCCCTTACCCTGCGACTTACCGCCCCGGCGCTTTAGAAGCGTCGGCCTTGGGGCGTCTCGCCCCAAATTCCGCGGATGCAGGTGAAGAGGGTTGTTGATGTTCTCCCCCAGATCAGTAACTTTGTTGCGTTCGGACATTTTGTTGCGCGTCCTCGGTGGTGGGGGTGCCAGGCTGCGACTTCGCTGCGGTCGTCGGGCGTAGGCGACTGCCCGGCGGCCGATCGATCTCCGTCGCGATCGACAGCAGCGAAACCGACCCAAAGGAATCTCCGAGATGCGTATCGACCCAGCCAAGAAGTACCGACCGTTCCAACCCATCAACTTGCCGGACCGACGATGGCCCACGCGCGTCATCGCCGAGGCGCCGATCTGGTGCAGCGTCGATCTGCGCGACGGCAACCAGGCCCTCATCGAGCCGATGGGGCCGGAGCGCAAGCTGCGCATGTTCCAGACGCTCTGCCGCATGGGCTACAAGGAGATCGAGGTCGGCTTCCCCTCCGCCTCGCAGACCGATTTCGACTTCCTGCGCCAGCTGATCGAGGAAGACCTCGTTCCCGCCGACGTCACCATCCAGGTGCTGACGCAGGCGCGCGAGCATCTGATCGCGCGCACCTATGAAGGCCTGGTCGGCGCCAGGCGCGCGATCGTGCATGTCTACAACTCGACCTCGACGCTGCAGCGCCGCGTGGTATTCGGGCAGGACATGGCAGGCATCAAGGGCATTGCCGTCCAAGGCGCGGAATGGGTGCGCGACTACGCCGCCAAGCATCCGACCGACACCGAGTTCGTGTTCCAGTATTCGCCGGAGAGCTTCACCGGCACCGAGATGGACTACGCGATCGAGGTGTGCGAGGCGGTGATGAATGTGTGGCAGCCGACCCCGGCCAACAAATGCATCCTCAACCTGCCGGCGACGGTCGAGATGTCGATGCCCAACATCTATGCCGACCAGATCGAGTATTTCTGCCGCAAGCTCAAGAACCGCGACAGCGCCATCATCAGCCTGCATCCGCACAACGACCGCGGCACCGGCGTTGCCGCCGCCGAGCTCGCCGTCCTGGCGGGCGCGGAGCGCATCGAAGGCACTCTGTTCGGCAACGGCGAGCGCACTGGCAACGTCGATCTCGTCACGTTGGGCTTGAACCTGTTCACCCAGGGCATCGATCCGAAGATCGATTTCTCCGACATCAACGACCTCGTGCGCACCGCCGAATACTGCAACCAGCTGCCGGTGCATCCGCGCCATCCGTATGCCGGTGACCTGGTGTTCACCGCCTTCTCGGGATCACATCAGGACGCGATCAAGAAGGGCTTCACCGCGATGAAGCAGTCCAACAGCGGCGAGTGGGCTGTCCCGTACCTGCCGATCGATCCGGAGGATCTCGGGCGCGATTACGAGGCGGTGATCCGCATCAACTCGCAATCGGGCAAGGGCGGCGTCGCCTATCTCATGGAGACCGACTACGGCCTCAGCCTGCCGCGCCGCCTGCAGATGGAGTTCAGCGCCGTGGTGCAGGAGATCGCCGACAAGACCGGCAAGGAGATCTCCTCGAAGGACATCTGGAAGGCGTTCAACGACGAGTATCTCGGCTTCGAGAAGCCGTTCAAGTTCGTGCACCACCAGACCCAGTCCGATGCCCATGCCTCGGAGATCCGCCTCCTCACCGCCAACATGAAGCGCGACGGCAAGGACATCGAGATCCACGGCAAAGGCAACGGCCCGATCGATGCCTTCATGGACGCGATGAAGAAGGAGGCCGGGGTCGACCTCAAGGTGATCGACTACCGCGAGCACTCGGTCGGCCTCGGCGCCGATGCCACGGCGGTCGCATACCTCGAGACCCGCACGCCCACGGGCGGCACGGTGTTCGGTGTCGGCATGGACCCCAACATCGTCCAGGCCTCGCTCAAAGCGATCGTCTGCGCGGCCAATCGGGCGCTCGCCGGCAAGACCAAGGACCTACAAGGTTAAGACACGGTCGGCGGTACTGACCCGAATCCATCGTCGACCTTGACCCCGGCGCGCAATCGCGGGAGGAGTAGAGCGGGGCGGGCGGCTCGCGCTTTGCGGGAGCCGCGGATTGGGCGTTATCGGGGAAGGGGCCGTGAACGACGCCACTCGGGCGGCGCACCAGGCACACCACGATCTGGCAACCTTGCGTCTGCCGGCGGCGTTCGACTATCCGCGCGGCGGGATTCTGGGCCGGACGGCGATTGGGCTGGGGCTGACGGCGTTCGGCGCCGCGATGCTGCTGGAAGCCGGAATTCTCTGGATCGTCGGCGGCGTCATCGTCGGCGGGCTGGGCGCGGTCGCGGCGCTGAGCAACTTGCGTGCCTTGCTGGATCCCGAACAGCGCCGGATCGTGCTCGACGAAGATGGCGTCGAGATCCGCTACGGCTTCTCGCGCCGCTACTACCGCTTCCTGGAATATTCCGACTATCGCATCTCGCGGCTCGGCTTGCGGCGCTTCCTCACCGCCTTGCCGGTCGAGGTCGAGCGGGGGCTGGGGGAGCGGGCGGAGCAGGTGCGCGTCACGCTGCATGACCGGCCGGCGTTCCTGACGCCGATGCCAATGCTGGGCGGCGGCGCGCCGGCGAGCTTGCTGGAGTGGCAGGCGACGCTCAACGCGCTGCGCCGCGCCGCGCTCGCCACCGCGGGCCAGGCCGTCGTCATCGATGCCCGGACGAAAGCAGAGCTGGCGGAGGAAGCGCGTCGCGCCGCGATCTGGCGCACCCGCGAGCAGGCCGGTGCGCGGCCATCGCGCTTGTCGCGTGCGGGCTATACACGTGGCCGTTTTGCGTTGACCGTGGCGTTCCTCGTGCTCCTAGTCACGCCGATCGCTTTCATGATGGCGGTCCAGCGCGGCGCGATCGCCGTCTGCGGCTCGGGCCATGCATCCGGCTGCCTCGACATCGATGCCGGCACGCAGCTCCTCGTGATGATCGGGGGGCCGGCGCTGGCGGTGCTCGTGTTCACGATCGGCAACGCCTGGATGGCGATGCGGCGCGCACACGACCTCGACGAGGATATCGGCTTCTGGCGCGCGGCCGTCGACTCGCTGGCGCGCCACGGTACGCTGCGGCGCCGGCTCACCGGCGAGGATGGAACGCCCGGCGCCAACCGCTTCGGCCCGGCCACCGGCGCTTAGAGCGCGAATACCGCTCTTGCTCGCGATTTTTTGCCTCGAAATCGGCTCGAATACCCGAAATGGCGCGCTGCCGCTTCGTTCGCTATCCTTCATGCCAAAGGGACGGTTCGTAACCTTAAGGGGATCCGAATGCGTAACCTGGCGATGTCATCCAATGCCTCGTTCGACACGGCCGCGCTGCGCTGGTCGAAGGGCGATCTGCCGATCACGCTGCAATGGCGCAGCACCATGTGGCGCTTCTTCGTGCCGCCGCTGTGGGCGCTCGGCTGGGCCTTCTGGATCTGGGTGCTGAGCATCGAGACTCCGGGCCAAAGCGCCGCGCTCTATGCGCTGCTGTTCATCAGCATCCCGCTGCTGCTGGCCGCCTCGGCCGCCTGGTGGGTCGGGCAGCTGCTACACAAGCGCCACGCCGGCACGATCGTCATCAACGACGACTATCTCGAATGGGAGTTCGAGATGGGCTCGACGGTCGAGATGCTGGCCGAGTGCGGCCCGTTCTCGCTGCACGGCAAGCGCAGTTTCGATGCGCGGATCGAATGGGAGATGAACACCAGCGATCATGCCAATGAACACGGCTGGTCGCGCTGGGTCCGGAAGATGACCAAGGCCGACTGCACGCTCTATGGGCGCGACTTGGGCCTTGATCGCACCGACCTGGACAGCTTATGCAGGCTGCTGAACCAGCTTCGCGACGAGGCCAAGGCGCAGCGCTGACCGCCTCCTCGCGTTTTCGGGGAGGCAGCATGCTGTTCATGATCATCGAGCATTTCCACGGCAACAATCCGAAGCCGCTCTACAAGCGCTTCCAGGAAAAGGGCCGCATGATGCCCGAGGGGCTGAAATATGTCGGCTCCTGGATCGAGGCCAATTTCGGCCGCTGCTTCCAGCTCATGGAATGCGACAACCTCAGCGCCATCCAGGAATGGGTCCTGGTCTGGGGCGACCTCACCCACTTCGAGATCGTGCCGGTGGTGCCCTCGAAGGAAACGGCGGAGCTGGTGAACCGGTACATCTGACCTGGAAGGTGCAATCGTGCCTCGCAGAACGCGTTTCAACTTTGGGACGAAGCACGTAAAAT
>DATEOK010000042.1:0-9409 GCA_035274225.1 Dongiaceae bacterium | reverse complement strand
GCGATGGATCTCGGCCACCGAGTGCGGATCGAAGGTCGCCGACCAGCGCGGCGGCGTGTAGAAGGGCGTGGAGCTCATGAAGGGCTGCTTTCGTCTTTGGGCGTAGGCATTGCGCTCACTCTCTCCGCCACCCCAAGGCTTGGCCTTGGGGTCCACGAGTTTGCTTCCGACTGCACGGTCTCGCCTATGAAAACTCGTGGATGCCAAGGCCAAGCCTTGGCATGACGGGAGTTGTTTAGGCGAGTATGCGCGCTAGTACGCATCGACATTATCGACGTGGAAGTTATAGAGCTTGCGGGAAGAGCCGTAGCGCTTGAACTTGGCGGGGTCGGCGTTGATCCCGGCGCGCTTCAGCAGCTTGCCCAGCTTTTCCAGGTGATGTGGCGTCATCTTCTTCTCGACGCAATCGGCGCCCAGGCTCTCGACCTTGCCCTGCACATAAAGACGCGCCTCGTAAAGCGAGTCGCCGAGGTTGGCGCCGGCATCGCCGCACACCACCAGGCTGCCGGCCTGCGCCATGAAGGCGCTCATCGCGCCGACGCTGCCGGCAACCACGATGTCCACGCCCTTCATGGAAATGCCGCAGCGCGTGCCGGCGTCGCCCTCGATCACGATGAGGCCGCCTTGGCCGGTGGCGCCGGCGGCGGCGCTGGCATTGCCTTTGACGCGCACTTCGCCGGACATGATGTTCTCGGCCAGGCCGACGCCGCACTGGCCGTTCACGACGATGGTCGCTTCCTGGTTCATGCCGCCGCAGTAATAGCCGATGTGCCCTTCGATCTGGACTTCGATCGGCTGGGTCAGGCCGACGGCGCAAGCATGCTCGCCATGCACGTTGACCAGTTTCCAGAGCCGTTCGTTGGTGTCCTGGGGGAGCTTCTGCAGCCGGCTGTTGACCTCGCGTAGCGGCGTCTTAGCCAAGTCGATGACGTTCATCTCAGTGGAGGCTCCAGGTGTAGACGGTGGCCGGAGCCGGTTCCCAGATCTTCGCCTTCTCGATGTTGGGCAGATAGGCGAGGGAGCGGAACTCGGAGGCCATCGCCACCCAATCGTCATTCTCGGCCAGCACCGCCGGCTTGCAGGCGATGCCGTCGCGCAGCACCGCGAAGCCGTCCTTGGTGCCCATGGTGAAGGTGAAGAAGCCGTCGAGATCGGAAAGACCCGCCTCCAGCGCTTCTTCGAGAGTCGCACCCTCCGCCAGGCGATGGGCGAAATAGCGCGCCGCCACCTCGGAATCGTTGTCGGTGTCGAAGCTCTGGCCCTGCTTCTTCAGCCATTTGCGCAGGTTGTTGTGGTTGCTGAGCGAGCCGTTGTGCACCAGGCACATGTCCGGCGCCGGGGTGAAGGGGTGCGAATGCTCAGTGGTGACAGCGCTTTCCGTCGCCATGCGGGTGTGGCCGATGGCATGGGTGCCGGCCATCTTCTTGAGGCCGTATTTCTCCGCCACCGTGCCCGGCAGCCCCATGTCCTTGTAGACTTCCATCAGCGTGCCATAGCCCATGATCCGCACGTCGCCGCGGTTGGCATGCAGCCAGTCGATCACCTTGGCTTCGCTGGTCTCGGCGATCAGCAGCGCGTGGTTGCCCTTCTGGCTGACGTCGGTCTCGACGTTCAGCGCGGCGCCGACGTCGCCCGCCAGCTTGCGCCAGGGATAGGCTTCATCCGCATTGAACAGGGTCAGCTTGCTGCGGCCTTGGGCGACCGGGCTGTGATAGACGGCGATGCCCGCGCTGTCGGGGCCGCGCTCGGTCATGCCGATCAGCATGGTCTCGAGATGGGCGCCGAGCTGGGGTTGCAGGGCCGGGTTTTTCAGAAACAGTCCGACGATGCCGCACATGGCGTTTCGACCTTTCCTTGGGTCACCGGAATTGGGACCAAGATAGTGCCGGCCGCGCCGCCATGCAAGCCTTGTGAAACTTTTTTTACTGTAGGTAAACGACCGGTAAAGCCGCTATTCCGACCCTCTGGCGTAGCAGATCACCGAAAGATAGCGGGCCGGCAGCTTGCGCAGCTCTTCCGGGCCATGCGGCACGTCGGCGTCGAAATAGAGGCTGTCGCCGGGCTGCAGCAGGTAGGTCTTATCGCCGTGGCGGTAGCTGACCTCGCCCTCCAGCATGAACAGGAACTCGACGCCCTCGTGCTGGAAGATCGGGAAGACGTCGGAGTCCTTGCTGAGGGTGATGAGGTAGGGCTCGACTGCCAGCAGCCGGCTGAAGGAATGGCCCAGCAGCTGATACTGATGGCCGGCGCGGGTGCCGCGCCGCTCGATCGGCAAGCCCTGGCCTGCCTTCACATAGGTCGCGCTGCGCTCTTCCTCGAACCGGCGGAAGAAGGCCGTCACCGGCACCTGCAGGGCGCGCGACAGCTCGGTCAGGGTGGCGAGCGACGGCGAGGTCTGGCCGTTCTCGATCTTGGACAGCATGCCGGCCGACATGTTGGCGCTCTGCGCCAGCTGCGTCACGGTCATGCCGAGCTGGTGGCGGAACGAACGCACCTCGCGCCCGATCGCCGATTCCAGCCGGGTCGCGCGTGAGTCGACGTGGTGGGGGTCCTGGAATTCCCCCTGTCTGCCATTACCACTCTTGGCAGCAGACGGCTTCTTGGCCCCGGAAGCGGCGGCGCTCGACCGCTCGGCGGCACCCTTGCCGCCGGGCTTCGCTTCTGCGCGCCGCGATTCCTTCATTTCCGCCTCGTTCCAGGTCAAGCCAACCATGCACCATACCCCGGTGCTGCGTTTGCGTCATTGAGACTTTCGGGTGGACCCCGCCCGCCGGTTAGAGATCGAGTTGGACAACCGATCCGGGATCAAGCACGTCGACGAAAGCGAAGAACACGATGATCTTGTTGACGCTGATGCCATCGTCGGACAGCGGGAGGAACATCGTCTCCTCGGTCGCGTAGCGGCCGTTGGTCGCGGTGAAGGGTACGGGATCGAGGACCGGCGACTTGGTCGCAACCACCCGGTCATAGCAGCTCAGCGCATCTTCCACCGACGGCCCGAAGAAGCCCTCGATCACCGACTTGCCGGTCGGATCGTGCCCGCGCACCTGCACGTCCGCCGTGCCGACCAGGCGATAGACGTAACGCCGCTCGTCGTCGACGACGTCGACCAGGGAAATGCATGGCAGCAGGCGCGGCGGAATCTCTGACGGATCCAGGTCCGCACGGCGCGGCATCGGCCGGTTGCCGCACTTCCGCCGCCAGTAATCGTAGAGCGCCACGGTTTCCGGGCGGCAGGTCGGCGGAAATTCCAATTGCCGCTGGTCAACACTCATGCAGTCGAAGTCCCGATCTTTATCGGATAGCTATAACGCGATTCGCCAACATTGCTAAGCAGCTGCAAATAGTAATGTAATCATAACAAAAGAACAGGCGGGACGCGTTCCTGCGCTGATGCTCTATTCGGGTTTTATACGCCGCTCCTGGCGAGGAACCTCGCGCGCCATCTGTTCCGGCTCCAGCCGTCGCAGCTGCGGCATATGGCTGAGGATTCGCGCCAGATGCTCGATGCCGCTGTCGCTCTGCGGATCGGCTTCGCCGCCGAGCAGCGCTTCGAACTCCGCCTCCAGGCGCATCGCCTCGTCGCGCGCCGGCGCGATCGACAGATATTCGAGGTGGCCGCTGCCGGCCGCATCCTCGCCGGTGATGACGATGCCGCGCCCGGCGCCGCGATCGAACGCCAGCTTTTGGCTGTCGAGGATGCCGAACACCTCGTCGATCGACATCGCGATGCTGCGGCTGTGCGAGACGGTGACCAGCCGGTCGCCGTAACGCGGTCCTGCCGCCGTCTCCAGGATGCGATGGATGTGCGAGCAGCCGCCGATGCGGCCGTTGAACTCGTTGACGATGACGGCGCCGCTGCTGGTGACGATGCCGTCGATGTTGACCAGGCCGTCATAGCCGAGGTCGCAGCACAGCCGCGCCAGCTCGGTGGCGTCGGCGATGAAGGAGGCCAGCTGATAGGGCGGCACCGCCGACGGCATGATGAGGCCGCTCAGGATTGGCGCTTGCCGCACTTCGCCGCAATTGAGGAAGGTGACGGCGTTGGCCGCCGACTCCACCTTGAACTCCGCGGTCAGGCAGGCCGTCACGGGATAGTAGACCTCGACGATCAGCGGCGCGCGCTCTGCATAGGCAAGCCGCGTCCAGGCGATGCGCGACTGGTCGCGGATCTGCGATTCGTCCTGCGCCACCAGCGCTTCCGGCGCGCCCAGCGCATTGGTCATCGCGGTGCGGCTGACGATCAGGTTGCCGAAGCCGCCGCTGTGGCGGTCCTGCTTGATGATGACCGCGCCGGTCATGTCGATCATCGACGCGATGCATTCCTCGAGTTGCCATTGCGTCGCGCACACTGCGCCCTCGGCGATCGAGACGCCGCGGCCGGCCGCGACGCTGCGGAACACCCGCTTGTCGTTCAGCAGCTCGGCGCCGCCTTGGCGCACGAACGGGCGCACGTCGCGCTCGCCGTCGAGACCAAGACGCTCGGCGAACTGCTGGGTGCTGCGCTCGTAGCAATAGGGATAGAGCGTCCAACTGGCGGGATCGCCGATCAGCCGCGCCATGCGCTGGGCGAGGCCGGTGTGCAGCAGCTCGTGTGCGCGGATCGGCCGCGGATGTCCGCTGCCCCAGTCCGGCGTCAGATAGGTGACGGTGCCGGGCTCATAGCCCATGGTGTGCGCGATATAGACCTTGAGCCGCGGCGACAGATCGCGCGGCAACACCACGATGTCGCCGGGCTCGGCGAACCACGCCATGCGGCCTGCGGTGATGGCACTGGATCGGCAGAAGTCGGGCGTCAGCGCCCGCTCGTCCGCCATCATGCTTTCGTTGTCGATGTTCGAGATCAGTATCCGAGGCATCGTCCCCACCCTTCAAGCCGGCGCGAACACGGACTGCGGCCATTGCCGCCGTCACGCGCTATCCAGCTCTGCACCGATGTCCCCCCAGCGAGACACCGCCGATGATAGAGCGCTTGTTGGGCGAAGATGCTACCGAAATTTATGGTTAGCAGCAGAATCCTGCATCAGCACTACATCGATAGGTATAGAAGCTGACCAAAAACGGCTGCTCGTTAACTCGCCTTGCGATCCTCGCGCGGCGACAGGCCGTAATGGCGCCGGTAGACCTTTGCGAAATGAGAAAGCGAGACGAAGCCGCAGGCGATCGCGACTTCCGCCACCGACATGTCGGTCTGCCGCAGCATGCGGCGGGCGCGCTCCAGACGCAGCTGCACATAATATTGGGCCGGCGTCGCGCCGAGGTAGCGCTTGCACAGGCGCTCCAGCTGGCGTTGCGAGACGCCGGTGCGCTGCGTCAGTTCGCCCAACGGCACCGGTTCCTCGATCGCGGCCTCCATCAGGGATACCGCTTTCTGCACCACCGAGTTGGTCACGCCCATGCCGAGCAGCATGCGGCGCTGGTCGTCGGCCGCGGCGCGGATGCCGCCATGCAGGAACTGGCCGGAGATCTGCCGCGCCAGGTCCTGCCCGTGATGGGCGCCGATCAGCTGCAGCATCATGTCGAGCGCGGCGGTGGCGCCGGCGCAGGTCAGGATACTGCCGTCGACCACGAACAAATCGTTGCACAAGGCGATGTCGGGGAACGCCTCGGCGAAGCTGTCGGCATAGTCCCAGTGCACCGTGCAGCGCCGGTCGGCGAGCAGCCCGGCGCGCGCCAGAACAAAGCTGCCGGTACTCACCGCCGCGAGCGCGACGTTGCGACGGGAGAGGCGGCGCAGCGTTTCCTCCACCATGCGGAAGCGGCGCTGCTCGGCGTGGCTCGCGGCGCATACGACGACGAGGTCGAAGGTGTTCTGCTCCAGCGCCGACACCGGCGCCGCCGCGACGGTGATGCCGCTGTTGGATTCCACCATCCCGCCTTCCGGCGCGAACAGCTCCCACTCGTAGTGTTTTGCGCCGCTGAGGCGGTTGGCGCCGCGCACCGGCTCGATCACCGACGCAAAGGACATCAGCGCGAAACCCGGCACCAGGATGACGGCGACGCGGAACGGCGCCTTGGCATTGGTGCGGGGCTTGAGGAAATCCGGCAGCAGACCGGCGATCGCACCGCGCTCCGCGGCTTTCGGAGCCGATGGGCGCGCCGTCGATGCTGCCGCGAGGGTCATGCTTGCAGGCTCCGCAGCGCCGCCAGGCCGACGATGCCGCCGTCAAATTCGGCCATCGCGTCCTCGAGGCAGGTCCACAGATATTCCGCGGACGCGATGTCCGCCAGCAAATGATAGGCCAGCGTGCTGCCGAGATCGGCGCGGATGATGATGCCGCTCATCTTGGCGATCGAGGTCTGCGCGATGGTGCCGACCGGGCAGTGTCTGGGCCTGAGATCGACGCCGCAGATCTTGGCGAACATCTCGGCGGATTTCTCGCCCGTCACCATGAACCAGCCGTGGCTGTCCTGGCGCGGTGTCGGATAGCCCTGCTGCGGCCGCGGCGCCGCCGGCGCCCACTGCCAGGCGCTGTTGAGCTTGCCGATCAATTGTCCCGTGCCCTGCAGCGAATCCAGCAGGAAGATCTCGGTCGGCGCCAGACGCGCCGCCAATTCGCCGCCGGATTGCACATACGCCTTGTTGCTGTCCGCGCCGATAGCGAGGCCCTGGCTGGTCAGCCACTCGACCGTGCCGCGGCCCTTGAAGCCGCCGTGCGGCAGGACCGAGAGATCGGCGAGCGCCATCCGCCGCGCCGTCACCGTTTCCTGCTCGCCGCGCGCGGGATAGCGCATGGCGACGGCGCCGCCATTCACCTCGGCGAACTCGGCGCCGGCAGCGGCCAGCTTGCGATAGATGAAGCTGCGGCGCTTCAGCGTGGCGGGATCGAGGTTGGTCAGGCTCGCCATCGCTCACATCTCCTGCCGCTTGTTGTCCGGGTCGTAGAACGGGTACTTGGTCACCACGCCCGTGATGCGCTTGCCGCCATCGACCTTGATGTCGAACTGCCTGCCGGGCTCGCCATCGCTCGGATGCACGTAGGCGAGGCCGACCACCTTGTTCAGCGACGGCGAGCGTACCGCCGACGTCACGCGGCCGACGATCTCCTCGCCCTTCAGCACCAGGTGGCATTCTTCGGGGCAGGGGTCGCCGTCGTTGGCGAGGGTGAAGCCGACCAGCTTGCGGGTGAGCGGCTTCTTGGCCTGGATCTCCGCCGAACGGCCGCCGACGAAGAACGGCTTGGTCTTGGCGACCGCCCAGGCCATGTCGGCCTCCCACACGCTGGTGAGGCCGTCGGTGTCCTGGCTGACGATGATGTGGCCCTTCTCGAGACGCAGCACGCGCTGCGCCTCGACGCCGAACGGGCGTATGCCTTCCTGGCCGCCCGCCGCCATCAGCGCGTCCCACAATGCTTCGCCCTGGCTCGCCGGCACATGCACCTCGTAGCCGAGCTCGCCGACGAAGCCGACCCGCATGATGCGCGCCGGAATGCCGGCGACCTCGGCCATGGCCGCGCCCATATAGGGGAAGGCTTGGGCCGAGAGGTCGACGCCCTCGCACACGCGCTTCAGCACGTCGCGCGACTTGGGGCCGGCGATGTTGACGCCGGCATAGGCCGCGGTGACGTTGGCGACATCGACGTCCAGGCGCCACTGCGCGTTCCACCACAGCATCTGGCGATAGACCGCATCAACGCCGCTGGTGGTCGCGGTGACATAGAAATGCTCGTCGTGGAATCGCACCGCCACGCCGTCGTCGGTGACGACGCCGGCATTGTCGGTCATCAGCACATAGCGGCAGCGGCCGACCTGCTGCTTGGCATAGGCGAAGGTGTACATGCGGTTCAGGAACTCGGCCGCATCCGGCCCGCGCACATCGAGCCCGCCCAGGGTCGAGACGTCGATCAGCCCGACACCGGTGCGCACCGCGCTCACTTCATCGCGGATCGTCCCATCGCGCTCGGACTTCTTGCCGTAGTAGGCCGGGCGCCACCACAGGCCGGCCGGCATCATCTGCGCGCCCAGCTCCAGGTGGCGGTGATGCATGGCGGTGCGGCGCTCCGGCTCGAACACGCGGCCGGCCATGTGGCCGAGCTTCTCCGGCGTGTACGGCGGACGCTGGGTGGTGACGCTCATGCGGTTGAGGCTCTCGCCGGTCTCGCGCGCGACGATGCGCACCGCCGCCACGGCCGAGTGCTTGCCTTGGCTCGGGCCCATGCCGACGGTCGAATAGCGCTTCAGCAACTCGACATTGTCGAAGCCGTCGGCGATGCCGTTGATCAGGTCCTTGTATTTGAGGTCCTCGTCGAAATCGACGAAGTCCATGCCCTTGTCGTGCGGGAAGATCGGCCAGGGATGCGTAACGCTATCGCAGCCGAGGTCGACCGGCGCCGGCGGCTCCAGGCCGCTCGCGTGGCCCGCGTCGCGCGCCGCCAGCCATCCGGCGCGCCTTCCGTCGGCCAGCACCGCCTCGAGCGCATAGGCCTGGTTGACCGATCCCGCCGCAAACACATGCGCAGGCACCATATCGGGCCGGTACATGTGGCTGCCGGTGTCGTAAGCGAACTTGGTCCCGGCGTGATGCAGCAGGTGCGCCGCCGGCGAATAGCCGACCGCCATCAGGATCAGGTCGCACTCCAGCGTGCGCCCGCCCTCGCCGAGCTTGCCCTCGCCGGTGATCGGGGCGGCGATGGCGCCGGTGATTCGGGTCTTGCCCGGCCCGGCGAACGCTTCCTGGATGGCATGGCCGGCGATGATCGCGACGCCCGCGCGCCGTACGGCCTGCGTGAGGTCGGTGTTCGGCACGGCGGTGCGCAGATCCACCATCGCCGCGACCGACACGCCCGCGTCCAGCATCTCCAGCGCCGCGCCATAGCCGTCGTCGTTGGCAGTCAGCACGACGGCCCGGCTGCCCGGCTTCACGCCATAGAGCCGCACCAGGCGCTGCGCCGCCGAGGCGAACATCACCCCCGGCAGGTCGTTGTTGCGGAACACCGAGGGCTGCTCGATCGAGCCGGTCGCCACCACCACCGACTTGGCGCGCAGCTTGTAGAGCCGGTTGTCCTTGATCAATGGCAGCCAGTTGTCAGCGAACAGGCCGGTGCAGACCGCCCCGCTCAGCACGCGGATGTTGCGCCGGCCTTTGACGGCGGTTACCAGCTCCGCACGCGTGAGCGAGCCATGCGTGCCGTCGACATTGAAACGCCCATACCACAGCGATCCGCCCAGCTCCGCGCCCTCATCCACCAGGATGACCTCGGCGCCGCTCTCGGCCGCGCTCAATGCCGCGACCATGCCGGCAGGCCCGCCGCCGATCACCGCCACGTCTGCGAACAGGTACTGCTTGTCGTAGTAGGAGTGATGGAAGTCGGCCTTGAGGTCGGCTTTGCCGAGGCCGGCCATCGCCCGGATGATCGGCTCCCACGCCTTCCACGACGTCTTCTTCTCGTGGAAGCTCTTGTAATAGAAG
>DATEOK010000041.1:0-7837 GCA_035274225.1 Dongiaceae bacterium | reverse complement strand
CGGCCGGCGGGGAACGAGACTAGTTGGTGGCGGTCTTGCGGCCGCTGCCGGGCTTGCGCTCGCCGGAGCGGTCCATGGGCAGGATCGCCGCCCCGATCACGCGGCTGCGCGGGAAGCGCACCTCCGCCTTGGTGCCCTTGCCGGGGTGGCTCTCCAGGCGGAACTCCGCGCCATGCAGCTCGACCAGCCGCTGCACCAGCGGCAGGCCGAGGCCGGTGCCTTCGAAGCGGCGCTCGAACGTGCTCTCGAGCTGGCCGAACGGCATCATCGCCTTCGGGATGTCTTCCGACCGCATGCCGATCCCGGTGTCGATCACCGACAGGGAGAGGCCGCCGTCGGTCAGCACCGCAGCGCCGATGGTGACACGCCCGCCGCGCTCGGTGAACTTGACCGCGTTCGACAGCAGGTTGAGCGTGATCTGCTTCACCTTGGTCTCGTCCGCCCACAGCAGCGGCAGGGTCGACGGCAGCACGACCTGGACATGGACGCCGCCACGCTCCGCGCGCTCGAACATCAGGCGCTGGCAGGAATGGACGCAGCGGGTGAGGTCGACCTCGCCCTCGCTCAGGGTCGCCTGGCCGAGATCGATCTTGCTGAGATCGAGGATGTCGTTGATGAGGCCGAGCAAGTGGCGGCCGCTGGCGACGATGTCGCCGGCATAGTCGGTATAGCGCTGGTTCAATTCGCCGAACAGCTTGTTCGAGATCACCTCGGAGAAACCGATGATGGCGTTGAGCGGCGTGCGCAGCTCGTGGCTCATGTTGGCGAGGAACTGGGTCTTGGCGCGGTTGGCGGCCTCCGCCGATTCCTTGGCGTGGCGCAGCGCGCGCTCCTGGCGCTTCCGCTCGGTGGCGTCGGTCATCATCATGATGGTGAGCGCGCCCTCGCCGCCATCGGCCAGCTCGTAGGATTCGCCCTCCAGCGGGAATTGCGTGCCGGATTGCGTGCGGCCCTTGATCTCGCCGCGACGCAGGCGCTGGATGATCTCGTCGGGCGTCAGCGCCGCGCCGCCGTTCTGCGCGCGCTCGTCGCTGAACAGCAGCGTGATCGGCAAGCCGATGGTCTCCTGCGCAGCATAGCCGAACAGCTTGGCGGCGCCCTTGCTGCACAAGCGGATGGCGTGGTTCTGGTCGATCGCGATGATCGCGGTCGGCGCGATCTCCAGCATCGCCGCGAGCCGGCTCTCCGAGCGCTTCGCCTTCAGCGCCGCATCGGCGGCGGCGCGGCGCAAGCCGTCCTCGATGCGCCAGCTCCAGCCTTCCGCCACCGCCACCGCGATCGCGAACACGAAGCAGGCCGGCGTCAGCACGATCAGCGCTTCGTTGCGGGACAGGCCGTCGGCGTCGAGCGCCAGGGTGAGCGAGATCACCACGATGCCGAGCGCCGGCACCAGCGGTTCCAGCCGGCGCGCGCGGCTGTAGGCTGCGATCAGGAACTGCTCTCCCAGCGGCTCCTCATCGGCACGCATGCGCGCCTGGTGGACGTGCTCCGCGGCCGCCCAGAACTGGAACGCGCCGCCCAGCAGCCACAGGAAGTCGTAGGCCTGGCCGACCTCGTATTCGCGCCCCAGCAGGCTCAGGCCATACAACGTCTCCGCCGACGCATGGCACGCAAGGCCGATGACCAGCAGCGTCAACACGAAGCGCTTGGGACCCCAGACATAGAGGCACAGCGACATCACGCCCATCAGGAACGCGGCGTCGTAGAGCAACGGATAGGCGACTGCGGTGGCGAGATAGAGCGGGCCATCGCCGCTGCCGACGATCGCTTCGCTGACATGCAGGCCGACCGCGGCATAGACCGCGGCGCCGATCATCACCAGCTGGCTCACCAGCTTTGGTCCGATCGAGGCGCCCTTCGGCTTCTCGCCGAAGAACATCAGGCCGACCGCGTAGAGCGGCGCGAACAGCAGATAGAACAGATCGGAGAGCGCCGGAAACGGCGTCGAGATGTTCGCCAGCAGCTCGTAGTAGTCCCAGATCAGCTGCGCGATGAACCACGCACCCGACGCCGCGGCGAAGAAGCCCCACGCCATGCGGTCGCGGCCCTTGAGAGTGATCGCGGCCCACAGGCTGAGCAACGTGGTGGCGAGATAGGTGATGGTCCAGGCGCCGTCGACCCACCAGTGGCGCGCGGTTTCATCAGCAGGTTGACCGAACGCGAAGCCGCTGATGAACAGCGCCCATCCGCCGACCACCAGCAATCGCCACGACAGCATGGACGGCTTTCGCGCGACGATCGGTGCGCTCGGTGACGCGATGATCGGCGTGTCGGAATTCGCAGCGGGCGGAGTCATGGATGCGTCGAGCTCAGCGCTCATGCGCTGACTCCGCTCATCGCCGGATCGCAGCCCTTATTGGCGGCTTCGCCCATCAATCGCCCTGCTTTTCCCCGCCGAGGACGCGCGCGTACAGGCGCACGGCCAAGGCGCTGGCCGAAAGGCGAAAACTAGAGGTGAGTCAGTTAATGACGGGTAAAAAATAGTTTAACTCTGAAGAACTAGGTTAACAGTCCTTCACCTATCTTAACTTCAGGCACGATTACCTGCGAAGGGGATCCTTTCAGCCCTCTTCCTTGCCGAAGAATTCCTTCACCCGCTGGAAGAAGCTGTCCGCTTCGGGGGAGGAGGAGCCGTGCGTCTTGCCCTCGTCGTGGAACTGCTGGAGCAGCTCCTTCTGCTTCTTGGAGAGGTTGACCGGGGTCTCGACCACGATCTCGGCATACATGTCGCCGCGGGCGTTGGTGCGCAGGACGCTCATGCCCTTGCCCTTGAGGCGGAACTGCTGGCCGGTCTGGGTTCCCGGCGGCACCTGCACCTTGGCCCTCGAGCCGTCGATGGTCGGGATCTCGATCCCGCCGCCCATCGCTGCGGTGGTCATCGGCAGCGGCACGCGGCAATGGATGTTGGCGCCGTCGCGCTGGAACAGCCGGTGCTGCTTGACCGAGAGGAAAATGTAGAGATCGCCCGATGGCGCGGACCGCAAGCCTGCTTCGCCCTCGCCGGCGAGGCGGATGCGCGTGCCGTCCTCGACACCGGCCGGGATCGTCACCTGCAGCGTCTTGTCCTTCGCCGTGCGGCCCTGGCCGTGGCAGGTCGGGCACGGCTTCTCGATCACCTTGCCGAGGCCGCTGCAGGCGGGGCAAGTGCGCTCGATGGTGAAGAAGCCCTGGGTCGCGCGCACCTTGCCATGACCGCGACAGGTCGGGCAGTTGACCGGCTGGGTGCCCTTCTCGCCGCCGGTGCCGTGGCACGCGGCGCAGGGCTCGGTGCCCGGCACGCGGATGGTCGCCTGCTTGCCGGCGAACGCTTCCTCGAGGGTGATCTCCATGTTGTAGCGCAGGTCGCCGCCGCGGGCGCGGGACTGGCTGCCGCGCCGGCCGCCCATGAACTCGCCGAACATCTCGTCGAAGATGTCGGCGAAGCCCGAGGCGGTGAAATCGAAGCCGCCAGCGCCGGCGCCACGACCATTGCCGTTCTCGAACGCGGCGTGGCCGAAGCGGTCGTAGGCGGCGCGCTTCTGCTCGTCCTTGAGGACGTCGTAGGCTTCGCTCAGTTCCTTGAATTTCTGCTCCGCCGCCGCATCACCGTGATTGCGGTCGGGGTGATACTGCATGGCGAGCTTGCGGTACGCCTTCTTGAGAGTCTCAAGATCGGCGTCCTTGGCTACCCCCAGCGTTGAATAATAGTCCTGTTTCGCCATCGCCACTTCGCTCAAGCCTGGCGATACGGGGCCAACTGTCCCTCGCCCCCAGCACGCCAATTACGTCATTCAAATACGGCTGGGGCTGGACCTTCCCCGTCCAGCCCCGACCGTTTGTTCAATCCACGCTTAGGCGCTCTTGCCTTTGCGCTCGTCGACCTCCTCGAAATCGGCGTCGACCACTTTCTCGTCGCCGCCCGAAGTGCCGCCTTGCGCGCCACCGGCATCGCCGCCCGACTGCGCGCCGGCATCGCCGCCCGGACCTGCGCCTTGGGCGCCGCCCTGCTCGGCGGCGGCCTTATACATCGCTTCGCCGACCTTCATCAGGGCCTGCAGCAAGGCGTCGGTCTTGGCCTTGATGGCATCGACGTTGTCGCTGTCCATCTCCGCCTTCAGCGCGGCGATCGCGCCTTCGACCGCTGCCTTGTCATCGGCACCGACCTTGTCGCCGGCTTCCTTCAGCTGCTTCTCGGCGCCGTGCATGGTCGAGTCCGCGTGGTTGCGGGCTTCCACCAGCGCGCGGCGCTTCTTGTCCTCGGCGGCGTGCGATTCGGCATCCTTCACCATCTTCTGGATGTCGGTGTCGCTGAGGCCGCCCGAAGCCTGGATGCGGATCTGCTGTTCCTTGTTGGTCGCCTTGTCCTTGGCCTGGACGTTGACGATGCCGTTGGCGTCGATGTCGAACGTGACCTCGATCTGCGGCATGCCGCGCGGCGCCGGCGGGATGCCGACCAGGTCGAACTGACCCAGCAGCTTGTTGTCCGCCGCCATTTCGCGCTCGCCCTGGAACACGCGGATGGTGACCGCGGTCTGGCCGTCTTCGGCCGTGGAGAAGGTTTGGCCCTTCTTGGTCGGGATTGTGGTGTTGCGATCGATCAGGCGCGTGAACACGCCGCCCAGCGTCTCGATGCCGAGCGACAGCGGCGTCACGTCCAGCAGCAGGACGTCCTTGACCTCGCCCTTCAGCACCGCGCCCTGGATGGCGGCACCGACCGCGACCACTTCGTCCGGATTGACGCCGCGATGCGGCTCGCGGCCGAAATGCTCCTTCACCTTCTCGATGATCTTGGGCATGCGGGTCATGCCGCCGACCAGGATCACCTCGTTGATGTCGGAAGCCTTCAGCCCCGCATCCTTCAGCGCCTTGCGGCACGGCTCCATCGTGCGCTCGATCAGGTCGTCGACCAGCGACTCCAGCTTGGCGCGCGTCAGCTTGATGGTGAGGTGCTTCGGACCGGTCTGGTCCGCCGTGATGAACGGCAGGTTGACCTCGGTCTGCATCGCCGACGACAGCTCGATCTTCGCCTTCTCCGCAGCCTCTTTCAAACGCTGCAGCGCGAGCTTGTCCTTGCGCAGGTCGATGCCGTTGTCCTTTTTGAACTCCTCGGCCAGGTAGTCGATGATGCGCGCGTCGAAGTCCTCGCCGCCGAGGAAGGTGTCGCCGTTGGTCGACTTCACCTCGAACACGCCGTCGCCGATCTCCAGCACCGAGATGTCGAAGGTGCCGCCGCCGAGGTCATAGACCGCGATGACGCCGGTGCCCTTTTTCTCCATGCCGTAAGCGAGCGCGGCCGCCGTCGGCTCGTTGATAATGCGCAGCACTTCGAGGCCGGCGATCTTGCCCGCGTCCTTGGTGGCCTGGCGCTGGGAGTCGTTGAAATACGCGGGAACGGTGATGACCGCCTGGGTCACCTTCTCGCCGAGATAGTTCTCGGCGGTTTCCTTCATCTTCTGCAGGATGAAGGCGGACACCTGCGAGGGCGAATAGTTCTTGCCGTGGGCGCTGACCCAGGCGTCGCCGTTGTCGCCGGAGACGATCTTGTACGGGACCAGGCCCATGTCCTTCTTGGTCAGCGGATCGTCGAACCGCCGGCCGATCAGGCGCTTGATCGCGAACAGGGTGTTTTCGGGGTTGGTCACCGCCTGGCGCTTCGCGGCTTGGCCGACCAGGCGCTCGCCGGAATCAGTGAAGGCGACCATCGAAGGCGTGGTGCGCGCGCCTTCCGCATTCTCGATCACCTTCGCATCCTTGCCGTCCAGGACGGCGACGCAGGAATTGGTGGTGCCGAGGTCGATGCCAATGACTTTGCTCATCTCTTCCTCTCAATCTCAGCAAGTCCCTTGCGCAGCCTTCCTTTGAAGCGCCGCGGGGACTCCCGTCGGTATGTGCTCGATTTGGCGGTCAGCTTCGGCCGCCGTTCAGCGGCCCTCCAGCCGGCCAAGGCCGGTTCTGAAAGACCCCCGAATTTCCGCAGGGATATATAGGGTCTTTTCCAGCCGTTGCAAGACGATGCGGCCCCTCCGCCGTGCCCCTTCGGAACGCAGCGGCAACCCGCCACGGTGGCGTTTCGGGCCTCGCAAACGCCCGGTTCCGGAAAAGGCCCCTGGGACTTTGTTCAGGCCCCATTGAGCCCGGGCTCCCGCCATGGGAGAATCGGCCATTCGGCCCGTTGGGGAGACCGTTATGGCACGCCAAATCCAATCGCAAACGAACCATTCCCCGGGCGGCAAGGCGGTCCTCGGCCTGCTGGCCAACGCAATCTTCTGGTTCATCGTCGCGGTCGCAGTGCCGATCGAGAACTTCCTGCGCCAGATCCCGGAAACAGCCCCCTTTGCCCACTGGGCGCCGTTCGTGTTCTACGCCCTGGCGCTCTGGAGCTTCATCCGCGCCATGCGCACCCTGCAGCGCCTGGGCGCCAGCCGGATGTGGACCCCTCGCATCCGGGTAGCCGGCCCCACCACGCCGGCCCAGCCCGCCGGCGGCAAGCGCGCCAAGTCCAATCCCGCCATCACGGTCACGCGCCCGCCGACCGTGCAGCGCATGCGCTAGCGGCGCGCCATGCCCGACGACCGCGCGAAAGCCCCGAACAGCACCAGCATCCTGACCGCCGCCATCATCAGCGGCGCCCTGATCATCGCGGTCCTCGGCACCTTCCTGCCGGACCTGATCGGGATCGAGGGAACACCCGCGCTGGCCTTCCGCCTGGTGTTCTACGGCGTCGCCGTCGCCGATGTGGCGGTCGCCTTCTGGCTGCGCAGCCGCATCAACAAGGCAAGGCAGGCGCGTGGACGCAGTGGCAACACCGTCCAACCCATGCGCTGAATCTTTCGGGAGAGACTTATGGGCAACCAGGCACCCACCCGCGCGACCATCAAGATGGTGTTCGTGATCCTGCTGTTGGGCTCGGCCGTCATGGCACTGATCGGGACGTTCCTGCCGGCCATGGTCGACTTGGATGACGAGACGGCTGGGCTCATGCGCATCGTGTTCTACGGGGCCGCCGCGCTGAGTGTCGGCAACGCCTTCTGGGTCAAGGCGAAGTTGACCAAGCAGCTGCCACCAGAGGAACGCAGCGCGGAACGGAAGAGCAGCGGCACCGTTCAGCGCCAATAGCGCGCAGCACCCGGATATCGCGCCCACCGACGGTGGCGTTATGATCCCGGCATGATCATTTCCGCCAGCTACCGCAGCGACATTCCCGCCTTTCACGGCGACTGGTTCCTGGCCGCGCTTGCGGCAGGCAAAGTCGCGGTCGCCAATCCTTACAGCCAGCGGCCTTATTGCGTCGACCTTCGCCCCGAGGTGGTCGACGGCTATGTGTTCTGGACCCGCAATGCGCGGCCGTTCATGCGCGCCTTGGCCGCGGTGGCGGCGCAAGACCGGCCGTTCGTCGTGCAGTACACCATCCTCGGCTATCCGCGCGCCATCGACACCAACGTGATCGACCCCAAGCTGGCGATCGACAATGCGCGTGCCCTCGCGGCGACCTACGGCAAGCGTGTGGTGGTGTGGCGCTACGATCCGATCCTGCTGACGCCCGGGACGGAGGCCGGCTGGCACCGCGCCAACTTCACCCGCTTGGCCGATGCACTCGCCGGCATCAGCGATGAGGTCGTCGTCTCCTTTGCCCAGCTCTATGCCAAGTCGGCGCGCAACCTCATCAAGGCCGGGATCGTCTGGCGGGTGCCGGAGTTGACGGAACAGGCGGAGCTGATCGTCGCGTTCCGCGTCATCGCCGCCGAGCGCGGCATCGCCCTCTCCCTCTGCACCCAGCCGGCGCTCGCCGCCGCCCCGGCTGCCCGCTGTATCGACGCCGGGCGGCTGGCCGACATCGCCGGCCGGCCCGTCGCCGCCG
>DATEOK010000040.1:0-4518 GCA_035274225.1 Dongiaceae bacterium | reverse complement strand
CCTGTTCTCGCCGAGGCAAGGCGTGGTGTGCGACCGTCGCACTGAAAGCTGCACCCAGAAGCATTGGGTCGGCTATGACAGCCACAACGACAACTTCGGCAACGCGGGCGACCGGAGCACACAGGCCCGCGACGGCTTCGGCGCCATCGGATCGAACAACGATTGGCGCTACAAGCAGAAGCAGCAACAGCAGCAGTATTGGCCCTACGACAACGACTAGCGCCAACCGCTACAGGGCCAGCTTCATCCCTTCGTGGCTGGCCTTGAAGCCTAGCCGCTCGTAGAAGCGGTGGGCATCCTTCCGGCTCTTGTCGGTATAAAGCTGGACCAGATTGCAACCACGGCGCCGGCACTCGGCGATGGCCCATTCGAACATGGCCGTCCCGATGCCGGCGCCGCGTTTTGCGCGCGCCACCCGTACCGACTCGATCTGCCCGCGCCAGGCGCCGCGTCGCGAGATGCCCGGGATGAAGGTGATCTGGAAGCAGCCGATCACGACGCCCGCCTGCTCGGCCATCACCAGCATCTGGTTGGGATCCCGTTCGATCGCCGCGAAAGCATCGACATAGCGCTGGTCGAGCGGCAGGGTCGCGTCGTCGCGCGCCTGCCCCAGCTGGTCGTCCGCGATCATGGCGATCATGGCGGGGAGGTCGTCGCGGGTCGCGGTCCGGAACAGCAAGTCGATCATCGGCGCTCCTTCTGAATGGCGCGACATCATATCCAGTAGAAGGGCATGGGGGCGGCCTGCTAATACTGATCCGCGCCGACCCGACGGGTCCGTTGAGCATCTCGGAGTAGGCGCCTCATATTTCAGCATAAAATCAAAATACGGTGGGCAGCGTCCAAACGCGGCTTCAACGCTTGCTTTATAGTGTTTTGATCCGATTCCTGAATAATCCCGCGTCACCGCGCCGCAGAATCACGCTATCTTTTTACATCGAACGGATGCGCTGCCGAGCACAAGAAACCGGCACGGATCGCCGACTTTTAAGGAGGCGAGGGGACGGATGGGACGGCTCACCACGCATGTCTTGGACACCGCGCTTGGACGGCCGGCGGCCGGCATCGTGGTTGCGCTGTACCGGATCGCACCCTCCGGCGGCCGCGAGAAGCTGGGCGATTTCGTTACCAACGCCGACGGACGCTGCGACCGGCCATTGCTCGAAGGCACGGCCTTTGTCGCCGGCACCTATGAGCTGACCTTCGCTGCCGGCGCCTATTTCGACCGCGCGGGCGCGAAGCTCCCCGACCCCAAGTTCCTCGACGAGGTGACCATCCGCTTCGGGATCGCTTCGCCCGAGCAGCACTACCATGTGCCGCTGCTGCTCTCCCCCTATGCCTATTCCACCTATCGGGGCAGCTAGCGATGACTGAGCGGACCCGGCCGGTACGGTTCCTGTTGGGCGATGAGCGGCGCGAGCTCAGCGCCATCGACCCCAACACGACCGTGCTCGACTACCTGCGCCGGGTGGAGCGCCGGGTCGGCACCAAGGAAGGCTGCGGCGAGGGCGATTGTGGCGCCTGCACCGTGGTGCTGGGCGAGCTCGACGGCGGTGCCGTGCGCTACCGCGCGGTCAACTCCTGTATCCAGTTCGTCGGCGCGCTGGACGGCAAGCAGCTGCTGACGGTGGAGGACTTGGCCGACAGCACGCTGCATCCCTGCCAGCTGGCGATGGTGGACTGCCACGGCTCGCAATGCGGCTTCTGCACCCCCGGCTTCGTGATGTCGCTGTTCGCGCTGTACCAGGAGCCGGGCACGCCGGACCGCAACCGGATTGACGATGCGTTGGCCGGCAATCTGTGCCGCTGCACCGGCTACGGCCCGATCGCCGCGGCGGCGCAGGCGATGAAGGCGGGTGCGCGGCCCGACCGATTCGCGCGCCAGGCGGGCGAGACCGCCGCCGCGCTCAAAACGCTGGACGATGGCGCGATGGCCGGGCTTGAATCCGACGGCCGGCGCTACTTCGCCCCGCGCTCGGTGGATGCGCTGGCCGAGCTGCTGCTGGATCACCCGGCCGCGACGATCCTTGCCGGCGGCACCGACGTGGGGCTCTGGGTCACTAAGCAGCTGCGGCGCCTCGGGCCGATCATTTCCATCGGCGCGGTCGCGGAACTGAAGCACATCACCATCAACGATCACTGGATCGAGATCGGCGCGGGCGTGACCTATTCGGATGCGCTCGCCACGATCGAGGCGCACTATCCCGACATCGCGGACATGATGCGGCGCCTCGGCTCGGAGCAGATCCGCAATGCCGGGACCATCGGCGGCAATATCGCCAACGGCTCGCCGATCGGGGATTCGCCGCCGCCGCTGATCGCGCTGGGCAGCCGGCTGGTGCTGCGTCGCGGCGACCGGCTGCGCGAGCTGGCGCTGGAGGACTTCTTCCTCGATTACGGCAAGCAGGACCGCCAGCCGGGTGAATTCGTGGTCGCGGTCAAAGTACCTGTGGCGGATCCGAAACAGATCGTGCGCTGCTACAAGATCGCCAAGCGCTTCGACCAGGATATCACCGCCTCGCTCGGCGCGTTCGCGCTGGCACTGGACGGCGGCGAGGTTGCTGATATCCGCATCTGCTTCGGCGGCATGGCGCCGGTGCCCAAGCGCGCGCGCCAGGCCGAGGCGGCGCTCAAGGGCAAGCCGTGGACGCGGGAGAATGTGGAAGGCGCCTGCTGGGTGCTGTCGGAGGACTACACGCCGATCAGCGACATGCGGGCGAGCGCGCGCTACCGCCTGCGGGTGGCGCAGAACCTGCTGCACAAGTTCTTCATCGAGACCAGCGAGCCGGCAGCCAAGACCCGGATCTTGGCGGAGCGGAGGGCGGCCCATGCACGGGCATAGCCCAGCCCCGGCCAAGGCGGCCACCATCCGCGGCGGCGTGCGCAACGCCATCGCGCACGACAGCGCGGCCAAGCATGTCAGCGGCGCCGCGATCTATGTCGACGACATTCCGGAGCCGGCCGGCACGCTGCATGCGGCGCCGGGCCTTGCCGCCCGGGCGCATGCGCGGGTGCGCAGCCTGGACCTCGGCAAGGTGCGGGCGGCGCCGGGCGTGGTGTTGGTGCTGACCGCATCGGACATTCCGGGCGCCAACGACGTGTCGCCGATCGGCGCCGGCGACGATCCGGTGTTCGCGCGTGACATCGTGGAATTCCACGGCCAGGTGCTGTTCGCGGTGATCGCCGAGAGCCATTTGGTGGCGCGCGGCGCGGCCAAGCTGGCGAAGGTCGAGTATGAGGACCTGCCTCCGGTCCTGACCGTCCAGGATGCGCTGCGGGAACAATCTTTCGTCCTGCCCGATCACGTGATGAAGCGCGGCGATGCGGCGCGCGCCATCGCCGGTGCGCCGCACTACCTGCAGGGCGAGTTCCAGCACGGCGGGCAGGAGCATTTCTACCTGGAGGGCCAAGTCTCGCTGGCGGTGCCGATGGAAGATGGCGACGTCACGGTTCATTGCTCGACGCAGCATCCGAGCGAGGTCCAGCACAACGTCGCCCACGTGCTGGGGCGGCCGAACAACGCCGTGACGGTGGAGTGCCGGCGCATGGGCGGCGGCTTCGGCGGCAAGGAAACGCAGGGCTCGCAATGGGCTGCGATCGCGGCGCTGGCCGCGGTCAGGCTGAAGCGGCCGGTGAAATGCCGGCTGGACCGCGACGACGACATGATCGCCACCGGCAAGCGTCACGATTTCCGCATCGGCTACGAGGTCGGCTACGACGACCAGGGCCGCATCCTCGGCATCGACTTCCATCACGCGGCGCGCTGCGGCTATTCGGCGGACTTGTCCGGCGCCATCGCCGACCGCGCCATGTTCCATGCCGACAACGGCTACTTCTTCGAGGCGGTGCGCATCCGCTCGCAGCGCTGCAAGACCAACACGGTGTCGAACACGGCCTTCCGCGGCTTCGGCGGGCCGCAGGGCATGCTGGGCATCGAGGAAGTGATGGACGCGATCGCGCGCGAGCGCGGGCTCGACCCGCTCGACGTGCGGCGGATCAATCTCTATGGCGACGCGCCACGGAACGTCACGCCGTTCCACATGACGGTCGAGGACAACATCCTGCCTGAGTTGATCACGCGGCTTGAGGAAAGCAGCGGCTATCGCGCCCGGCGGAAAGAGATTACGCAGTGGAACCGGCAGAATGCGTATCTCAAGAAAGGGATCGCGTTGACGCCGGTGAAGTTCGGCATCTCCTTCACCACCTCGCACCTCAACCAAGCCGGTGCTTTGGTTCATGTGTATACCGACGGCAGCGTCCACCTGAACCACGGCGGCACCGAGATGGGGCAGGGCCTGTTCATCAAGGTCGCGCAGGTGGTGGCCGAGGAGTTCCAGATCGACCTCGACCAAGTGAAGATCACGCCGACCAACACCGGCAAGGTGCCGAACACGTCGGCGACGGCGGCGACGATCGGCTCGGACCTGAACGGCGCGGCCGTGCAGCACGCCTGCGAGACGATCCGCGAGCGGCTCGCGGAGATTGCCGCGGAGCATTTCGGCGTGGCAGCGCCGGACA
>DATEOK010000039.1:0-2618 GCA_035274225.1 Dongiaceae bacterium | reverse complement strand
TGCCGAGCTCGAACAGGTTTTCGAGGCCGACGTTCGTGTGGCCATTCAGCTCCACGCTGCCGCCGCCGGCGAACGAGATCAGGACGTCGCCATCCGCCGAGCTGCCGACGGTGACGCTGTCGTCGTTCTCATCGACCACGTCCGCGAGTCGCAGCACGTCGGTGTCGTAATCGAAGTCCACGATCTCGTCGATGCCGTTACTGTTGTTGGCGAAGTAGACGAAGGTATCGGTTCCGTCGCCGCCTTTGATGGTGTCATTGCCGCCGGCGGCGAACAGGAATCCCTGGGCCTGCGTGAGGTCGCCATAGAGGGTGTCGTCGCCGGTGCCGCCGCGGATGCTGTCGGCGCCGAGGCCGCCGATCAGCGTATCGTTGAGTTCCTCGCCGGCGATGAAGTCGTCGCCGGTGCCGCCGTTGACATAGTCGTTGCCGTCTTCGCCGCTGGCGGTGTCGTTGCCGCTGCCGCAATAGACGGTGTCGTCGCCGAACCAGGCTGAGATCAGGTCGTCGCCGGCATCGCCGTAGATCAGATCGTCGCCATCGTAGGCCATGATGAAGTCGTCGTCGGCCCCGCCATAGATCGTGTCGGCGGAATCGCCGCCGGTGAGATCATCGTCTCCGGCATCGCCGTGCAGTTCGCCTTGAGCGGTGATGTTGTCGTCGCCGTCGCCGCCGTAGACCGTATTGGTGCCGGAAGTGTCGTAGATGTCGTCGGAACCGGCGCCGCCTTCGATCCAGTCGTCACCGGTGTAGCCGTCCATCTTGTCCTGGCCGTCGCCGCCCAGCATCTTGTCGGCGCCGGAACCGCCGTTCATCGTGTCGTTGCCGACGTCGCCGAGCAGCTGGTCGTTGCCTGACCCGCCCCACAGCTCGTCGTTGCCGCTCTCGCCGTCGAGGATGTCGTTGTTGCCGCCGCCGGTGACGGTATCGTTGCCGCCGGCCGCGAACACCATGTCCGCGCCGAAGGTGCCGACGATGCTGTCGGCGAGGTTGCTGCCATAGATGACGTTGTAAGAGAACGGCACGAACGGTGCCTGTTGCGCCGCCAGCTGGGCCACCAGCTGGTCTTCCAGCGATCCACGGATTGCCATGATGAGTCTCCTGTCACTCGATGTCCCCGCGATTCGGTCGTTCGAGCGAAGCCGCGCGTTCGTGATCGCGCTCACAAACGCGGATCACATTCCTCTGATGCGTAGGAGTCCGGACATGACAACGCGGCCGGCGCGGACAACTGCGCCGACCGCACGGGACGACGGCGATCAGCCGAAGTCGATGGTGATGAGTTGCGCAAGATCGGCGAGCGTCGTAGCGCCGTTGCTTTGCTCGCCCTGGAGCTCGACGGTGCCGCCGCCGCCGAAGCCGATCAACACCTCGCCGTCGAGCGAACGCCGATCGCTATGCCGCCTTCCTTGGGGCTGAGGAGATGGAAGGTGTCGACGCCTTCGCCGCCTTCGAGCGTGTCGTTGCCGCCGATGCCCTTGCTGGCCGCGAGCTTGAGGTCGCCGTAGAGGACGGCATAGGGAAAGGCCGGGAGCGGCGCCTGCTGCGGCGCCAAGTCCGGCATCAGCACGCCGTCCGGCGCCAGGATCGACGACTGGACATGCGCTCGAGTTTCTTGGTCTCGACATCGATGGACATGGCGATCCCGTTGCATGAGGTTCCATAGGTTCGGTCGGCGGACGATGGGATGTGGTTTTGTGACGGCCGTCACACGGCCTTCAGGCTTGGCCCTGCCTCCGACATGAGGCTAGAGTGCGGCCAGGAAGGAGCCCGATGTCGATCTTCGACGAGATCCGCGACGGTTGCCGCCAGGTGGCGGAACAGGCGAGGCGCCTGCGCATCGACGCGGCGCGGCTGGCGGACTATGCCCGTGACTTCCCGGTGGCGGAGATCGGCGCGGCGACCCTCGACCCCGCCACCCACTACCTCGGCCACGGCAAGGACACCCTCGCTTTCGTCCTCGCCCTCGACGCGATCAATTTCGGCTCCGGCTATTTCCCCCATGTGCGCAAGCGGCCGGGCCATTCCGGCTATTTCACCATGGCGGCCGGCCTCAACGACTGGTTCCAGGCGGAAGGCGCGCCCAGCGCCGCGCGCCTTGCCAAGCTGACCCAGGCCGATTGTGCGCGCATCTTCGGCCAAGACCTGGGCAGCCCGGCGGCGGCCGAGCTGATGGGGCTGTTCGCCAAGGCGCTCAACGACCTGGGCGCGCTGCTGCTGGCACGCTTCGGCGGCGACACGGCGACTTTGGTGGAGAGTGCCGAGCACAAGGCGGAGAAGCTGGTGGCGATCCTGCGCATCATGCCGTTCTTCGACGACGTCGAGATCTGGCACGGCCACAAGGTGCCGTTCATGAAGCGCGCCCAACTGACCGCCGCCGACCTCGGCCTCGCCTTCGAGCAGGACGGCTGGGGCCGGTTCGACGACCTCGACCAGCTCACCATCTTCGCCGACAACCTGGTGCCGCACGTCCTCAGGGTCGACGGCCTCCTCAGCTACGACGTCGACCTCGCCGCCCACATCGACCGCGGCGAGCCGCTCAAAGTCGGTTCGATCGAGGAGATCGAGATCCGCACCGCCGCGCTGCATGTGGTGGAACTGTTGAAGCAGCGCCTGCAC
>DATEOK010000038.1:0-6009 GCA_035274225.1 Dongiaceae bacterium | reverse complement strand
TATGCGCGGCGAATCTTCCGGGATTCAGGGCGCCCGAAACCATCCGGGCCACAATGGCGCGCTATCGCTAACAAGGCCTTAACACGGTGGGGAAGCCATTGCCAGCGCAGGAAATTCCTGCCGGACGGGTTCCCTCTCGGGCGAGTCCATCTGAAAAAATTACCATATAAATCAATATCTTACCGTTAATCTTGATTTGGCACGAGAGTTGCGTAGTTGCAGCCAACAAAAGCCATAAGACGTGCCGAAGGAAACCCATGTTGCAGCACTCGATCAAGCGACTCTTGCGGACCGGCTGGCGCCTTGCCCTGGCGGCCGCCCTGCTGGCGCCGAGCATGATCGCGCCGGCGTCCGCCATCTCGCGCATCAAGGACATCGCGGACTTCGAGGGCGTCCGGGAGAACCAGCTGGTCGGCTACGGGATCGTGGTCGGCCTCAACGGCACCGGCGACGACCTGGAATCGGCGGTGTTCACCCGGGAAAGCCTGATCGGCATGCTCGAGCGCCTGGGCGTCAACGCCCGCGACGAGGATCTGGAGACCGACAACGTTGCCGCGGTGATGGTGACGGCGACCCTCCCCCCCTTCGCGCGCCAGGGTGCCGAGATCGACGTGACCATTTCCGCCTTGGGCGATGCCACCAGCCTGCAGGGCGGCACCTTGCTGGTGACCCCGATGGTGGGCGCCGACGGCGAGGTCTACGCCGTCGCCCAGGGCCAGGTGACGATCGGCGGCTTCTCGGCCGCCGGTGCGGCGGAAGCGGTGCTGCGCGGCGTGCCGACCAGCGGCCGCATCGCGCGCGGCGCCATCGTCGAGCGCGAGGTGCCGTTCGACCTGGCTGGCCTGCCGACCGTCAACATCGCGCTGCGCAACCCTGACTTCACGACCGCCCGCCGCATCGCCGACGCGATCAACACCGAGCTCGACCGCGATGTCGCCTATCCGCAGGATTCCGGCACCGTGGTGCTGAACGTCTCGATGGGCGGCGGCGATCCGGCCGCGCTGCTGACCAACATCGAAACCCTGCCGATCGAACCCGATCTGCCGGCCAAGGTGGTGATCGACGAGAACACCGGCGTCATCGTGATGGGCGACACCGTGCGCATCAGCAAGGTCGCGGTGGCGCAGGGCAACCTCACCATCCGCATCACCGAGACGCCCCAGGTCTCGCAGCCCAACCCCTTCTCCAACACCGGCGTCACCGTGGTCGTCCCGCGCACCAACGTCGAGGTGCAGGAGGATGCCGACCGCAAGCTCGCGGTGATCGATCCGGGTGTCACGCTGGAAGAGCTGGTCGCCGGCTTGAACTCGCTCGGCGTCAGCCCGCGCGACATGATCTCGATCCTGCAGACCATCAAGACCGCCGGCGCACTGCAAGCCGAGCTGATGGTGCAGTAATGACCGCGCCGATCTCCGCCACGCCCCTCGACCGCTTCGGCACGCTGCGCACGACCGCAGCGCCCACCGTCGATGCCAAGGACATGGCCAAGATCAAGGCCAGCGCCGAGGACTTCGAAGCCTTCTTCGTCACCAAGTCGTTCGAGGAGATGTACGGCGACCTGTCGAGCGATCCCCTGTTCGGCGGCGGCGAAGCAGAGAACATCTTCCGCTCCTTCCTGCTGCAGGAATACGGCAAGCAGGTCGCCAAGGCCGGCGGTATCGGCGTTTCCGACATGGTGCAGAAGCAGTTGCTGCAGCTTCAGGAGTCCCCGCGATGAACAAGTCGTCCCGCATGGCCGATCTGCTGGCCATCACCTCGCGGCTGATCTCCTGCATGGAACGCGAGGTCGAGCTGCTGCGCGCCATGAAGCCCAAGGACTTGCGCCAGCTCCAGCATGACAAATCGACGCTAAGCGATGCCTATCGCGCGTTCGTGCTGGCACTGAAGGAACCGGACATCGCGGCCGACGCGGTCACCGACGTCCTCAAGAACGAACTGACCGAGGCGACCGAGCGGTTCCAGGCGGCGCTGCAGGACAATCTGCGTGCGCTGCGCGCCATGCGCGATGTGAACGAGCGCGTCATGCGCGCGGTGGTTGATGCGCTGGAAGAGCCGCGTCACCAGGTCACCGGCTACAATCAGCGCGGTGCGCTGCGGCGCGGCCGGCGCGCGCCGGCGATCGGTCCGGCCGCCATTCAGCAGCGGGCATGAAAAAAGGCCCGCGCGGGCCCGGACTAGCAGTCGGATCGTTCGGACTAAGCCGAAAGACTTACAACACCGCTCCCCTGGTTGCCGCCGCCGACTGCAGCGGCCAGCGCCTTGGCCAGTTGCGGCGCCGGCTGGGATCCCGTCGGTTCGACGGACGAAGCGGAAGTCGGCATTTGATCGCCCTGCTGGCGTGCCATCTGCCGTTCGACGCGCACGGTGCGTTCGTACGCGCGCAGGACCTGTTCGGACGGCACCTGGATGACACGCTCGCCGGTCTCCGGGCTCTGGCCGATCAGGACGATGCGGCCGATGTCCTGCCTGTAAATAAATTGGAAGCTATTATAGCGGAGCATCTGCTCCGCACTGCTGGCACCCGTTTGGGTGCGCGCGGACTCCGCAGCGGCAACCGTCGTCGCCTGCGCCCCGTTTGCCGAAAGAGTCGCAGCAGCGCTCGCCTGCACCATGGAAGGTGCAGAACTGGCTGAAGCGCTTGACGTGGTGACCGGGCGCAACATCGAGCCCGCTACTCCTTTCTCCTGCTGCCGGCCCCGAATTTCGGGCCGTTTACACCACACAGCAGTATAGATGATTTTTGTCCCCATCTATTAAGAATGCGTTAAAGCCCCTGCACTCAGGTGCGCTGTTTTCTTGTTTGCTGGTACGAAATTTCCCGTCACCGCGCCGATCCTTGCCGGTCGGAATTGCCTCAAATTGCAATCACCCAAGATATATCAAGCCCTGCCAATAGCTTAGCGTCTGGCACGTAAGTTGCTTTGATGGGTTCGACACCGCTTGTGCGGACATGACTCGGGCGCCAAAGCGCGACCGAAGTTGGCAGGCTACGAAGGAGAACCCTATGCCGACGAACGACATTCAATTGACTGCGGGCATCCGCAACAACCTGCTGTTGCTGCAGTTCACCTCTGAAAAGATCGACCGCACACAGCAGCGGCTCGCCACTGGCAACAAGATCAACTCTGCCATCGATGGCGCCGTCGCATTCTTTGCCTCCAAGGGGCTGAACCGCCGCGCGGACGACCTCTCCCAGCTCAAGGACTCGATCGGCCAGAGCATCAGCACCATCAAGGCCGCCGACACCGGCGTGACCTCGATCGAGAAGATGCTCGACCAGGCGAAGGGCCTCATCACCTCGGCCTACGGCAGCCTCGGCAAGGACTCGGCCTCGGTCGCACTGCGCAAGTCGCTGGCCGACCAGTTCAACAACCTGCTGCGTCAGATCGACAAGCAGGCGGGCGACGCCACCTACCAGGGCAAGAACCTGCTACTGGGCAGCGGCCTGCGGCTCGACGCGACCTCGTCCTCGAAGAGCGCGACCAACGCCATCACCGGCATCAGCAACACGCGCGCCACCAACGTCGTGTCGGCCGACGACTATGTCGTCGACATCACCGGCGACGGCGCGATCAGCGCCGATGCCAACGACATCGCCAACGCCGAGCGTGACCGCGGCATCCAGAACCTGACGATCAGCGGTTTCGCCAGCAAGACGCTCGGCAACTTCGATGACGTCGTCATCAAATATGCCGGCGGCAAGGGCAAGGACAAGACCTTCACCATCACAGAAGGCGGCGTGTCGGTCACCAAGACCTTCACCACCGAGCAGTGGGACGATGCCAAGGCGACCGGCCGGCTGCTCAACTTCGACCAGCAGTTCGCCAGCGGCACGCACATCAACTTCGACGTGGACTTCGACGAGATTGACGACGTGCCGGACACCGCCGGCGTCGGCACCTCGGTGATCGAGAAGAACGTCAACATCGCGGTCGCCACCACCAACCTCAACGGCATCGGCCAGCGCATCGAGCGCAGCGCGCTCAACCAGTCCGGCCAGCAGAAGCTGTCCGACGGCGAGAATGCCTGGGCTTTCGACTCCGGCACGCCGCGCATGACGGTCGATGAGCGCACCATCCTGCAGGCTGCCGCCTACAGCGAGACCGCCGGTTTGGCCTACGGCCGCGCGTCGGATGCGATCGTCGGCACGGCGACCATCGGCACCTCCGGCATTGCCAACGACTTCACCTACTCCCTCACCGCGTCGGCGACTGCAGCCGACTTCAACTTCGTGACCGGCACCTTCGGCAGCTATGCCACGACCCTAGTCGGCCCGAACGGCGGCGTCACCACGACCGTGAGCGCGAGCGGTGCCTATACCTTCTCCGCGGCCGCGGATAACGCCGCGAACGTGACCCTCGACCTGCAGACCGCGGGCTTCCAGGGCGTCGTCCGCGCGGTGGCTTCGAGCGTCGGCGATGCGAACACGACCGAGCAGGCGCTCGGCGGGGCATTGCCGGGAACCGGCGTGTCGCTGAGCGGCCTCACCGGCCTTGCCGACAACCTCGCCCACACGCTGACCTTCGATATCGTCACCACCGCGTCCGCTGCGACCTTCGCCCTGAGCGATGGCTTCGGCGGCACGGCGACGGCGACGGCCGCCGATTTCGGCAGCGCGACCTTGAACTTCACCATCACGGGCGGCGTCAACAGCGGTGCCACCATCGCGCTGACGCTTACCAGCGGCAGCCTGGTCGCCAACTCCGAGGGCACGCTCAAATACAACGCGATCGGCGACTTCACCGCGCCCGATCAGGCCTTGTTCGACGTCCGCGCCGCCAACACCGGCCAGACCTCGACCATCGAGACCGTGCAGGTCACCGATGGCAACGACAGCAACAACCTGACGGTCCAGCTCAACGAAACCAACACCAGCCAGGTGACGGTGGTGAGCCAGAACGTGCAGACCGACGGCCAGGGCCTGGCGGTCGACTTCGCGCAGAACGAATGGCGCGACCGGGCGGACATCGACTTCGCACTCGCCTCGATCGAGTCCGCGAAGCTGAAGTTGCGCGGATCGGCCTCCTCGCTCAGCAACAATCTCGACATCATCACGACGCGGTTGAACTTCACCAACGAGTTCATCAACGTCCTGGCGGAAGGCGCCAACAAGCTGGTGCAGGCCGACCAGAACGAGGAAGGCGCCAACCTGCTGCAGCTGCAGACGCGCCAGCAGCTCGGCACCATCAGCCTCAGCCTCGCCAACCAGGCGCAGCAGGCGATCCTCCGGCTGTTCTAAGCCGAGGATTAAGACCCAACAAACCGCCCGGTGCCGCAAGGCCCGGGCGGTTTTCTATTCGGCGTAGAAATATTTCCGCACGCCTGTCGGCTGCGCGTGTCGTCATACGTCCTTGGGGAGCGGCGCCTGCTATCGGAATGGTCCGAGGCCGGGATTGTTGGCGCCTGCGGCAGCTGACAGGAGCATGGCCATGAAAGTCACCCAACACCTCTGGTTCGAGAAGGACATGGAGGCGGCGATCAGGTTCTACACGTCCCTGATCCGCAGCTCGGCGGTGGACTGGATCACCGGCATACCGGCCGACACGCCCAGCGGCCCGGCGGGCAGCGTCAAGATTGCGTCCTTCACCCTCGGCGACCAGCGCTACATGGCGATCGAGGCAGGTCCCCTCGACCCCTTCAATCACAGCTTCTCCATCATGGTCGCATGCGACACCCAGGCGGAGATCGACCGGCTCTGGGATGCCCTCCGGGAGGGCGGCACCACCGAGCATTGCGGCTGGCTGCGCGATCGCTGGGGGCTTTCCTGGCAGATCACGCCGAAAAGGCTGGGTCAGCTCATGATGGACCCCGACCACGCCAAGGCACAGCGGGTGACCCAAGCCATGCTCAAGATGGTGAAGTTCGACATCGCAGCGCTGGAAGCCGCCGCGAGGGGCTAGCGGCTCACGATCGCGGTCAGCGGATGAAGATCTGATCCAGCGACGTCGAGAGGCTGGATTCGTCCGCCTTGTCCGGATCGGATTGCGCGGGCGTGCCGAGATCAAGCTC
>DATEOK010000037.1:0-9510 GCA_035274225.1 Dongiaceae bacterium | reverse complement strand
CGACCGGCGCGATGCCGCCGGAGAGGCCGAGCCCGGCGCGGATCCCGCGGATCCGCTCCGCGAGCCCCGGATTGCCGCCCGTTTGCTGCCAAGTCATCACCGGATCGGAATCGTAGTTGCCGGTGAGGCCCGCCATCTCCGCCAGGATCTGCAGCCCGGGCAGCGCGCGCGCCACCTCGGGGTTGGACGGCGCCGCACCCTGCGCGAGGTTGAGCCAGAAGCCGCCGCGCTCGACATTGCCGGACCAGAACATCAGCCGCGCCGCCTCCGGCGCGAACCAGACGAGGTTCGGCGAGGGCGTGATCTTGTCGGCGATCGGGCGGTAGAGCGCGCCCTGCACAAAATAGGTGGCGCGCGCCCGCGCGTTGGCCAGCGCACGCTGCACGTACTGCGCGCGGCGCACCGGGTCGAACGCCTGATCGGCGGCTTGGTAGAGCTGCGCACGCATCATCGGCGAATCCGGCATGGTCAGCGGATCGCCGCTGAACTTGGCCTGGCGATAGAGCCCGATCAGCTCGTCAACGCTGACCAGGCCGCCGGCGAACGCCTGCTCCGCGGATTCGATGCGCACGTTGAGCGGCAGCCCGCCATCGCGCGCGGTCGCCGCCGCGGCGGCAAGGCCGGAGACTTTCGGCGGCGGCGCAGCCTGCACATCCTTTGCCTTGATGCCGGCTTTGAGCATCATCGCCGCCAGCAGCGGATCGGGCGTGCCGGCGAGCTTCGGCTTTTTCTTGGTCTCGCCCAGCAGCAGCGAGGAGAGCGAGATGAAATCCTTGGTGTTCGGATCCTTGTCCGCCGTTTCGCGGATGAGGTCGAGGCCAAGGCTCGCCTGATCCTTCTGGCCGCGCTGGATCTGGCAGAACAGCAGCGCTTTGCGCCAATAGAGGTCGAGGGTCTGCGGGCTCGCAACCACTTCATCGACCTTGCCGCAGGCGGCATCGAGATCCTGGGCGGCGAGCGCCTTCTCGAAGGCGCCCTTGGCATCGGCGGGCCCGGCATTGCCGGCGCCCTTGGTCAGCAGCATCGCCTCGGCGCTGAAGCCCATCGCATGCAGCCGCTCGGCGCGCAGCGGCACCAGCGTATCGACACCGTTGCCGGCGTTCGGTCCCGGCGCCTTGGTCAGCAGCAGGCGGAGCTGCAGATCGCGCAGCGACGGCTGGGTCTGCGGCGCGGCGAGCTTCGGCATCAGCGAAACCAGTTGTGCGCCGCTCGAGCCCTGCCAGATGTTGCCGCCGAGGCCGGCATTGCTGTCGTCGAGCAGGCCGGGCGCGCCGCTGTTCTGGACCGGCGCCGGCTGGGCGCCGGTGGCAGCGGGCTGCATCGTGGGATCGATCGGCTGCGTGGGCTGCGCTTGGCCTTCCGGCGGCGGGGCCGGCAACGGTGGCAGTGGCGTGCCGCCAAGGCCGCCGCCTTGGGCTTGGCCGGTCGCCGGAGCGGCAGGTGGCGGCGAAGCGGGCTGTTGCGCTGGTTGTTCTTCGGGCGGTTGATCGCCGACGGGCGGCAGGCCGATCGGCGTCGGGTCGTTCAAGGCAAGCGCCGAAACCGGCGTGAGGCCGAGCATCAACGCTCCGACAGCGGCCGCGCCCAGAACATACCGGGCGGACATGCGCATGGGATTACTGGGTCGAGAGGTGGTCATTCGGGATCGGTATCTCCAATGTGCCGGGCGGCATCGGCGGTTGCCAGAACGCGAGGAACACGGCGAAGCCTCCGGCTCCAACCAGAAGCAGCACCACGAGAACCATCACCAGCTTACCCATGCCTTAGCCCTATGGAGATCCCGTTCGGGGGATCGGTTATTTATCCCAATGTTATCCGCGACATACGTCCGATTCGAAGCCGCCGCGAACGGGCTGTAACTTGCCACAGGGCTTTCGATTCATGCTAGTGTTCAAATATGGCCAAAACACGTCACAACCTAGCGAGCAAGCGGTGAATCCGGGCGGTTCGGCGCAGGCAAGCGACGATGAAGGGGCGCAAACCCGCCCCCACGCCCGCCCCAAAAACGCGGCGGCGCCTGCCCACGACCTCGCCAAACATCTCAACAAGACGATTGTCCTGGTCGGCCTGATGGGAGCCGGCAAAAGTTGCGTCGGCAAGCGGCTTGCCGCCTGCCTCGGCCTGCCGTTCGTCGATGCCGACCGCGAGATCGAGGCGGCGGCCGGCGGCTGCTCGATCTCCGACATCTTCGCCATCCATGGCGAGAAGGTGTTCCGCGATGGCGAGCGGCGGGTGATACAGCGCCTGCTCGGCAACCCGATGCACGTGCTGGCGACCGGCGGCGGCGCCTTCATGGACGCCACGACCCGCGCCCTCATCAAGGACAAGGCAGTCTCGGTCTGGCTGAAGGCCGAGCTCGACCAGATCCTGAAGCGCATCGGCCGGCGCAACGACCGGCCGCTGCTGCAGAATGTCGACCCGCGCGCCAAGCTCGCCGAGCTGATCGAGCTGCGCTATCCGGTCTATGCCGAGGCCGACCTCACGGTCGAGAGCGCGGACGGGCCACCGGACGTGACGGTGCAGCGCGTGCTGCGCGCGATCGAAGCGGACGTCAGCCAGGCCACCAAGCCATGACCATCATCGACCGGGCGGGGATCGACGTGGTGCGCGTCGATCTCGGGACGCGCAGCTATGACATCAAGATCGGCGGCGGGCTGGTCGCGCGCGCGGGTGAGATGATCGCGCCGGCGCTCAAGCAGAAGCGCGCCGTCATCGTCACCGACACGCATGTCGCGCGGCTCTATCTCGACGAGATCGAGCAATCGCTGCACGGCGCCGGGATCGCCAGCGAGGCGATCGTGCTGCCGGCGGGCGAAGGGACCAAGAGCTTCGCCGAGCTGGAATCCTTGTGCGGCCGGCTGCTGGACATGAAGGTCGAGCGCTCGACCACGCTGATCGCGCTCGGCGGCGGGGTGATCGGCGACTTGACCGGCTTCGCGGCGGCGGTGGTGCTGCGCGGCATCGAGTTCATCCAGATTCCGACCACCCTGCTGGCCCAGGTCGATTCCTCGGTCGGCGGCAAGACCGGCATCAACACGGCGCAAGGCAAGAACCTGATCGGTGCGTTCCACCAGCCGCGCCTGGTGCTGGCCGACATCGAGGTGCTGGACACGCTGCCGCGGCGCGAGCTGCTGGCGGGCTATGCCGAGGTGGTGAAATACGGCCTGATCAACGATCCTGCCTTCTTCGCCTGGTGCGAGGGGCATGGCGCCGGCATCATCTCCGGCGAAGCCAGCGCGCGGCGCCACGCCATCGCGCAAAGCTGCAAGGCCAAGGCCGCGATCGTCGGCGCCGACGAGCGGGAGTCCGGCGCGCGGGCGCTGCTCAACCTCGGCCACACCTTTGGCCATGCGCTCGAGGCCGAGTGCGGTTATTCCGACGATTTGCTGCACGGCGAGGCGGTCGCCATCGGCATGGTGATGGCGTACGACCTGTCGGCGCGGCTGGGCTTTTGCCCGCTGGAGGATGCGGCGCGGGTGCAGCGGCACCTCGCCAGCATCGGGCTGCCGACCTCGCCCAGCTGGATCGACGGGCGGAGCTTCTCCTCCACGCGGCTGATCGAGCATATGGCGAAGGACAAGAAGGTGAAGGACGGCCGCATCGGCTTCGTGCTCACCCGCGGCATCGGTCAGGCCTTCACGCCGGCCTTTGTGGAACTCTCGGACGTCGCCGCCATGCTGGACGAGGCCATTGCCGCCTGACCTCGACGCCCCTTTTCTGCCAACTGATTGGATGATCGGATCGCTGCCATGATCGTCGAACTTCAATTGCTGCTGTTGCTGGTGCTGCTCGGCTGCTCGGCATTCTTTTCCGCCTCCGAGACCGCCGTCACCGCCGCCTCGCGCGCCAGGATCTATGCCCTGTCGGCGGCAGGCGACCACGGCGCCGTGCGGGTCGAGAAGCTGCATGGCCAGATGGAGCGGGTGATCGCGACCATCCTGCTGGGCAGCACCTTCGTCAACAACTTCGCGGCCTCGATCACCGCCCTCATCTTCGCGACCTATTTCGGCAACAGCGGCACGATGGTGGTGGTGGCGTCGATCGTCATCACCGCGGCGATCTTCATCTTCAGCGAGGTGCTGCCCAAGACCTATGCCGTCAACAATGCAGAGCGCGTCTCGGTCAGGCTGGCCCCGGTCCTGTCGCCGATCGTCGCCGTCACCTATCCGATCACCCATGTCACGCAGATCATCATCAACGGCGTGCTGGGGCTGTTCGGCGTCAAGGTGGAGCGCGAGCCGGGCGCCGAGGAGAGCATCGAGGAATTGCGCGGTGCGATCGACCTGCATTCGGAATCGGCGGAGGAGATCCGCGAAGCCGGCGCGATGCTGCATTCGATCCTGGACCTCGACGAGGTGCCGGTCAGCGACATCATGATCCACCGCCGCAACATGACCATGATCGATGCCGACCTGCCGCCGGAGGAGATCGTGCGCCACGTGCTGGACAGCCAGCATACCCGCATCCCGCTGTGGCGCAACGAGCCGGACAACATCGTCGGCGTGCTGCATGCCAAGGGCCTGCTGCGCGCGCTGCACCAGAACGACTGGAAGCTGCAGGGCATCGATGTCGTCAAGCTGTCCGCCAAGCCGTGGTTCATCCCGGAAGGCACCACGCTGCTGAAGCAGCTGGAGGCGTTCAAGAGCCGGCGCGAGCATTTCGCCATCGTGGTCGACGAGTACGGCGCGCTGATGGGCGTGGTGACGCTCGAGGACATCCTGGAAGAGATCGTCGGCGACATCGCCGACGAGCACGACATGAAGGTCGAGGGCGTCGTGCAGGAGGAGGAAGGTAGCTTCATCGCCGACGGCAGTGTCACGCTGCGCGACATCAACCGCGAACTGGACTGGAACCTGCCGGACGACCGCGCCTCGACACTCGCCGGGCTTATCCTGCATGAGGCGCGGCAGATTCCGCTGCAAGGCCAGGTGTTCACTTTCTTCAATTTGCGGTTCGAGATCCTGGAGCGGCAGCGCAACCAGATCCGCAAGATCCGCGTGACGCCGCTCGAGCCGAAATCCGCGGCCGGCGACAAGGAAGCTCCGGCACCGCGCCAGGCGGGAGGAACCGCATGATCGTCACCACCACCAACGGCGTCGACGGGCGGCGGGTGACCGACTATCTGGGGGTGGTGCACGGCAGCGCGGTGATGGGCAGCAACCTGTTCCGCGATTTCTTCGCCAGCGTCCGCGACGTGGTCGGCGGGCGCGTCGGCTCTTATGAGACAGTGCTGGCCGATGCCAAGGAAGCAGCGCTCGCCGACCTCCAGTCCCGCGCGGAGGCGTTGCGCGCCGACGCAATCATCGGCGTCAGCTTCGACCACGATTCGATCGGCGGCGACAGCAAGACCATCCTGATGGTGAGCGCGACCGGGACCGCCGTCCGCCTCAGTTGAGCCCTGTGGAGAATGCGATGGCGAATGTGAGCAGCGCCGAGCTGAGCGCACCGGTCGAACGCGAGGCGCAGCATTTCCGGAACTACGCGTTCGGCGGCTATCGCCGCGCCGACGGCCTGTTCGACATCGAAGGCCGGATGACCGACACCAAGACCTACGCCTTTCCCAACGACTGGCGGCAGACCATCGAAGCGGACGAGCCGCTGCACGACATGCGCATCCGGCTGACGCTGGACGATGGGTTCGTCATCCGCGATGTCGAATGCGTGACCGCGGCCGGGCCGTACGAGATCTGCCCCGCCATCACGCCGTCCTTCGCCGCGCTCAAGGGCGAGCGGATCGGGCGCGGCTGGTCGCGTGTGCTGCGCGAGAAGTTCGGCGGGCGGCACGGCTGCGTGCACCATGTCGAGATGCTGCGTGCAATGGCCACGGTGGCGTTCCAGACGCTCTACGGCTACCAGGGCCGGCGCAAGCGCGAAGCCGGGCTGGACAAGGAAGGCCCGCCCAGCGGCGAAGCTGCGGCAGGACGCAAGCCGGGCTTCATCGATTCCTGCCATGCGCTAGCCAGCGACGGCGAGGTCGTGCGCACACAGTATCCGCAGTTCTACGAAGCACGGAAGTCGTAGCGGGATTCTCCACTCCTTCCGTCATGGCAAGGCTTGGCCTTGCCATCCACGAGTTTCGTTGGACGGGTCTGAGTGGTCGCAGGCAAACTCGTGGATCCCAAGGCCAGGCCTTGGGATGACGGAGTAGGTGGAGCAGGCAGAGCCTATGCTTTCGGCGCGTTGGCCGTCAGAGCCAGTGCGTGCACCGGCCCGGCGAGTTCCTCGGCCAGCACCTGGTACACCGCGCGCTGACGATCCACGCGCGACTTGCCCGTGAAGGCGCCGGCGACGATCTCCACCCGGAAGTGCGTCTCGCCGCTTTCGCGCCAGCCGGCGTGGCCGTGATGCTGGTTGGTCTCGTCGATCACGGCCAGCGATTCCGGCTGGAATGCCATGCGCAATTTGCGTTCGATCCGCTCCGCCACTTGGCCCATATAATGCCGCCCGAGAATCCATATATTCGTCCGCCGCATTGCCTAGCAGCCGGCGGGCTCAGCATGCAAGTGAGCTCATGAGCCAATCGACCGCGACCCCAGCCGCGCCCGCGCACGCCCCGCTGTCTCGCAGTGCGGCCTATGGCGTGTTCGCCGTCCTGGTGCTGATCTGGGGCCTCAACTGGCCGATCATGAAAATGGTCGTGCACCTGATGCCGCCACTGTGGTTCGTGGTCGCGCGCCTGGCGCTGGGCGCCCTCTGCCTGTTCGGGCTGCTGGCGGCGACCGGGCGCCTCGCCAAGCCGACCAAGGCGGATTGGCCAGTGATCTGGTCGGTGTCGTTCTTCCAGATGTACGTGTTCATGACCCTCACCACCGTCGGGATCCAATTTATCCCGGCGGGCCGGTCGGCGATCCTCTCCTATACCTCGCCGCTGTGGGTGCTGCCCGCCGCGATCCTGTTCTTCGGCGAGAAGCTGACGCGCTGGCGGCTCGCCGGGATGATTGCCGGGCTCGCCGGGCTCGTCGTCCTGCTCAATCCCGCCAGCATCGACTGGTCGGACCATCGCGTGCTGCTCGGCAACGGCATGCTGCTGTTCGGCGCAGTGATGTGGGCGATCGCGATCCTGCACACGCGGCGCCACACCTGGCATCTCTCGCCGCTGCAGCTGGCGCCGATCCAGATGTCGCTGCTGCTGGCGCCGATGTGCGTGCTGGCTTACTTGATCGACGGGCCGTTCCACGCGGAGTGGAATTGGCAACTGATCTGGATGCTGTTCTACAATGGTCCGCTCGCAACCGCCTTCGCCTTCTGGGCGTCGGTCAGTCTGCAGCGTGCGTTGCCGTCAAGCACCATTTCGCTGTCCTACCTGGCAGTGCCAGCGTGGGGCCTGATCGCATCGACGTTGTGGCTCGGCGAATCGCTGCCCGCGAGCCTGATCACTGGCGGCGTGCTGATCTTCCTGGGCGTCGCGGCCATCGCCTTCGGCGACGCGCGGCGCCGCTGACACGCGTTTCTAGTTCCGACCGGCGAGCCTGTCCCAGAACTCGGTGCGATTGTTGGTGCGCGGAAACGGCTCGTCAGGTTCGGCCACGCCGAGGAACGCGCACAGCGGTCCCCAGCCCTCCTTCACCTGGTAGACCAACAGCCGGTCTGCAGGGATGGTCGCCTTGACCGCGTCCATGTGGACCGCGAACGCCTGCTCCAATCTTTCGGCGCTTAGACCGATCGGAAAGCCCGTCTTGGCGATGATGCCGCCGGCCATGTCGAGGAACGGCTTCATCTGCGGCGGAACGATGACCGCGCCCGTGGTCAGCTTGTAGATTGTCTCCGAGAAGCTTTGGACCCAACTCTCCACGCTCCGATGCGTGAGCACGAACTTCGCGGTCGGATAGGCGGCGTACAATTCGCGGCAGAAGCCCGCCGTCGGCCAGTCGACCGCGCTGGCATAGCCGCGATAGATCGCCGCCCAGTCGGGCCGGCCTTGCAGCGCCGCAGTCCATAGCGGAATCTGCACCGGCGGATTGAAGATCACTTCTTCCATGTGATGGCATGGCCCAAGACCCAGCCGCTCCAGCGCCAGCTTGAGCGAATAGGTTCCGGTCCTGCCAACCCCCAGACCGATCACTTTCATGACCGCACCCTCCCCAGACCGCTCGAAGATTCTGCGCTTCGAGTCATCCGTCAAGGTAAGCCTCCGCCGCGTCGATGTCGACGGGCGCAGAAGTATTGCGGTCGATCCGTGACAAGAGCGATGCATCGCGCCTTTCCCTTGCCAGTAGCAGAGCACCTTCGCATACTGTCAGCATGAGCAAGTTAGGCACGCATAAGACCCAGACCGAACCGCGCGCGCAGGGCGAAGCGCCGCGCAAGCGGCGGCCGCGCTTTTATGAGCCGGAGACGCCGCCGCAGCCGACGCAGTGCCAGCATCCGGAGTGCGGTCTGCCCGGCGTCTACCGCGCGCCGAAATCGCGCAAGCAGCTCAACGAATATTTCTGGTTCTGCCTCGACCACGTGCGCGAATACAACAAGGCATGGGACTATTACGCCGGCATGAGCCAGGCCGAGATCGAGAAACAGGTGCGCAACGACGTGGTCGGGCAGCGGCCGACCTGGCCGCTCGGCAAGTGGGGGGCCCACGGCCCAGCCGGACGCGGCTATCGGGTCAATTCCGACTTCATCCCGGACGACGTCAAGGAAGCGCTGAACGGCGCCCAGGCCAAGGAGCAGCGCGAACGCGAGACCCGCCGCCGCAACGCCCGGCTCAGCAAGGAGGAGCAGGCGCTGGCGATCCTGGAGTTGACCGCGCCGGTCACCATGCAGGAGATCCGGACCCGTTACCGCACCCTGGTCAAAAAGCTGCACCCCGATGCCAATGGCGGCGACAAATCGGCCGAAGAGCGGTTGAAGGTGGTCAATCAGGCCTACAGCACCCTGAAGACTGCCGCGCTGGATTAATTCGAGACAATCCAGGCGCATGGCCGGGTTGACGCGGATGCATTTCCCCACGTCGGCTGTGGCCTAGCCTGACAGGGTCAAATCGGCTAAAAACACCGCGTCCTTCAAAGAATTGGGATTTTTCGAGATGGCGACCAACAACGCCGCGGCTGCGGAAACGTCGACACTGCCGGACATTACCATTTCGGTGCGTCAGGTCTTTGGCCTCGATTCCGAGATGCAGGTGCCGGGCTTCAGCCAGAAGTCCGAGCATGTGCCGGATGTCGACGAGAGCTACCGCTTCGACCACGACACCACGATGGCGATCCTGGCGGGCTTTGCCTACAACCGCCGCGTCATGATCCAGGGCTATCACGGTACCGGCAAGTCGACCCATATCGAACAGTGCGCGGCGCGCCTCAACTGGCCCTGCATCCGCGTCAATCTCGATTCCCACATCAGCCGCATCGACCTTATCGGCAAGGACGCCATCGTCCTGCGCGACGGCAAGCAGGTGACGGAATATCGCGAGGGCCTGCTGCCCTGGGCGCTGCAGCACCCGACCGCCCTGGTGTTCGACGAATACGATGCCGGGCGCCCCGACGTGATGTTCGTCATCCAGCGGGTGCTGGAGGTCGA
>DATEOK010000036.1:0-3131 GCA_035274225.1 Dongiaceae bacterium | reverse complement strand
CGCATTCCTCCTCCCCCAGCATGGGGGAGGATCGAGGTGGGGGAGGCGAGCGAAGATTGTTTCCACCGGAGCGCGGCTTCCCCCTCCCTAACCTCCCCATGTTGGGGAGGGGATTCTTAGTCCGCACTCTTACGCTTTCTTCGCTTCGAAGATCGCGTACCACTTGCGGCACGCTTCGATCGTCTCCCAGCTGCCCTCGAAACCCGCGGGGATGACAAACGCATCGCCGGTCTTGAATTCCTGCGCCGTCCCGTCAGCGCCGGTGAGGACGACGCGGCCGCTCAAGATTCCGCAAAACTCGTTCTCGGCATAGGAGACGCGCCACTTGCCGGGCGAGCTTTCCCAGATGCCGGAAAAGAACTGACCGGTCGTGTCGCTGAAGTAGTTCTGCAGGCGCGTCGCCGGATCGCCGGACACGATGTTGCCGGGCTTGCCGGTCTCGACCGGCGGCGGATTGGCTCCGAAGCGCACCACTTGCACGGCTGCCATGCGTAACTCCCTCTTGCTGACGCGGGTCTTTATCGGCTGGCATAGCATGCCCTTGGGGCAAGGGCCATGTCACGATCGGGCTTCGCGATCGTCTCATATCGCCGGATCAACGGCGCAGTAGAGACTGGGAGTTCATTCTGAGTAACCAATCGACATCGCCGGGCAAGACGGCCGCTGAGGGCGCGCGCTGGGTCGATCCGTTCAAGAACGGCCTCGCGCTCTATACCATCATGCTGAATGTCGGCATCGGGCTGCACGCGCTCGACGTCTTCATCATCGCGACAGTAATGCCGCGCGTGGTGAAGGAGCTGGGCGGCGCGGAATATTACACCTGGGCCACCATGCTCTACATGGTCGCCTCGATCATCGGAACCGCCGCCGGCAACCCGGTGCGCCAGATGCTGGGCAGCCGCATCGGCTATGCCGTGGCCGCGCTGGTGTTCGCGGCGGGATCGGCGGCCTGCGCGCTGGCGCCGAGCATGGTGGCGCTGCTGGTGGCGCGCGTGGTCCAGGGGCTGGGCGGCGGCACCATGATCGCCCTCTCCATGAGCCTGATCAGCGAATTGTTCCCGCCGCATCTGCGCAAGCGCGTGCTGGCGCTGGTTTCCGCATCCTGGGGCGTTGCCTCGCTGCTGGGCCCCGGCATCGGCGGCTTGTTTGCCTCTGCGGGATTCTGGCGCGGCGCGTTCTGGATCAACGTGCCGATCGTGCTGCTGTTCATCCTCGCCTGCACGCGCTTGCCGAAGAAGAAGCCGAGCGAGAATGCGATCCGCTTTCCCTACCTGCAGCTGGCATTGCTGACCGCAGGCGTGGCGGCGGTGGCGATGGCGAGCCAGGTCGCGCACCTGTGGGCGCAGGTCGGCCTTTTGTTGGCGGCGGCGATGGCGGTCGCGCTCACCATGAAGCTCGACCAGACCAGCGACAACCGCATGTTCCCGAGCCATCCGCTGTCGCTGGCGCGGCCGATCGGGACTGCGAACTGGGTGATGGCGCTGTCGTCGGTCACGCATTCGGTGATCGGCGCCTATCTGCCCCTCAGCCTGCAGATCTTGCACGGCGCCTCGGACGAGGCGGCGGGTTACGCCATTACCGGCCTCGCCTTCTCCTGGACCGTCGCGTCGATGGCGACCTCGCATATCCACGGCCAGGCGGCGATGCGCAGCATCGTCATCGGGCAATCCCTGTGCCTGCTGGGCCTCGGCGGCATGGCGCTGGCGATCACCGATCTGCCCTTCTCGGTCATCGTCGCGCTCAACGTGGTGGTCGGCGCCGGGCTCGGCAGCTCCAACCTGCACCTGGTGGAGGCTTCGATGCGCCATGCGCCGGCGGGCGAGCAGACCACGACGGCGGGCGCGATCCCGACCATCCGGTCGCTCGGAATCGCGTTCGGCTCGGCCGGCGCCGGGGTGATCGCCAACAAGGCGGGATTGACCGACGCCCTCGCCTACGACGACGTGGCGCGTGCAACGCAATGGGTGCTGGGGATCGGCGCGCTGGCGCCGCTGTTCGCAATGATCTGCGCGACGCGGTTCGTGCGCATGGTGAGCGCCATTCCGAAGCCGGTCGCCGCCGACTAGGGCGCAACCTTGCAAGCGCAGCGGTGCTTTCCAGTCTCCACGCTCGAGCCGTGAGCGGCCGTCAAACGCGCCGCGCGCCTCTTCCAGGAAGCACTCCTGGCAGGATCCGGCGCGCGGAGAAGGTAGAAAGTCCCGACACGGCCACAGTCACATCGTTTGGGAGGAGACATCATGCCGGACCGGAAAGGCGGCTGCTTGTGCGGGGCAGTGCGGTACGTGTTGAAGGGCGATTTGCAGGCCGTCGCAATATGCCATTGTAAGCACTGCCAGAGACAAAGCGGGAGCATACTCTCCTTCAACGTCGTCGTGAGAGAGGCTGACTACGATCAACAGGGCGAGATCATGGTCTACGTGGACAAGGGCGATAGCGGGCAGCCGCTGTATCGCCATTTCTGTGGAAGCTGCGGCTCACCTATCTTTGCGAAGACGGCGTTGGCGCCTGGAAGGGTCGTGGTGAGGGCCGGCACTCTCGACAGCATGGACGGGCTACAGCCAACGAGCGAAATCTATACTGATCATGCGGTGAAATGGCTTGCGCCGGTCGCGGGCGCTGCGCGTTTTTCGCAGCATCAATGACGCTCGCTCGCCGTCGATCACCCTTGCCTCGACCAAGCCCGCTTCGACTTCTGATACGGCCTTAGAGGCTGCGCGTCGTTTACTCGCCGGCCGCGACCTTGCGCGGCATGGCGAGGATCTCGGCCATCGGCGGCTCGGGCGGGCGGTTGGGAAAACGCACGATGACACTGGTGCCCTGGCTCGGCTCGCTCGTGATGTCGAGCGTGCCGCCGTGCAGCTCCACGATGCCCTTCACGATCGGCAGGCCGAGGCCGGTGCCCTCGTATTTGCGGGTGAACTGGCTGTCGATCTGGCCGAACGGGGCCAGCGCAACGTGCATGTCTTTCTCGTCGATGCCGATGCCGGTGTCACTGACCACGAACTCGACGCCGTCGTGCCATGGCCGGCTGGCGAGCGTGACGGTGCCGTTCTCCGGCGTGAACTTGACCGCGTTGGAGAGGAGATTGATCAGCACCTGCTTGACCGCGCGCTTGTCGGCGTTGAGCACCA
>DATEOK010000035.1:0-2800 GCA_035274225.1 Dongiaceae bacterium | reverse complement strand
GGCCATCGATATTCGCCGGTGAGGTTGATGTGCTCCCAGCCTAGTCACCTGAATCCGAAGTTCGGTTCATTGTTTTTTGGCAGAAGCGTTTGACTGCGGCGAGGATCTCGTCGGCTGACTTCACCCATTTGTAGGGCTTGGGATTTTCATTGTGAGGTAAGCGAGGTCTGCCGGCCGCCTTGCGGCGTGGCATTTCGACAGGATGATTGCCGCTCTTTGAGCGGGGTGGCCGGTGTCGGACGAGATCATAGGTTCAGCGAGCGATGGAGCGACTACTCATACGAGCTCTCGTATGAGTAGTCGGATCGAGATCGTTGGCCGGGTGTCGGGTCGGCGGCGCTGGACGGTGGAACAGAAGCTTACCATTCTCCGGGATGCGTTTGGCCCAGAGGGCTGCGTGCGCACGGCCTGCGAGCGCCATGACGTCGGCAGTGGTTCGATCTACACATGGCGGCGGCAGGCGATGTCCGGCGAGTTGACCGGTGTTCGCAAGCCGGCCGAGCCGGCATTTGCCGAAGTCCAGATCAGCGGGCATCCTACCTTGCTTGCGCCGGCGGCTTCCGCGCCCAACGGCAGCCCGATCGGGATTGAGCTGCCATCGGGCATCAGGGTGACGGTGGATGCCACGGTCGATGCCGATGCCTTGTCGCGGGTGATCGGTGTCCTGACGCGATGATCCCGCTGCCGCCTTCGACGCGGATATTCCTGGCCTGCGGTGCGACGGACATGCGGAAGGGCTTCGATGGTCTGGCCGTGATGACGCAGCAGGTCCTGGAGCAGAGCCCGCATTCCGGCGCGCTGTTTGCCTTCCGGGGCAAGCGCGGCGATCTGGTGAAGCTGCTCTGGTATGATGGTCAGGGGCTATGCCTGTTTTCCAAGCGGATGGACCGTGGCCGGTTCGTGTGGCCCTCGACCAAGACGGGATCGGTGGTGATGACGGCGGCACAGCTTTCCATGCTGCTGGAAGGCATCGACTGGCGCCGTCCCGAGCGCACATCTACACCGTCATTAGCGGGTTAAAAGTGTCAGTTTTCGGCGCTTTTTCTGGCATGAAGGCAACCGATCTGTTATAGGATCGCGGTGTCGGACACAGGCCTTTCCACTCCTGACAAAGACGCTCGGATCGCCGAGCTCGAAGCCGCATTGGCGGCGGCTCGCGCCGATATTTCCGCCCGCGACATCCTGATCGACACGCTGCGTGTGCAGATTGCGCGCCTCAAGCGGATGCAGTTCGGCAAGTCGTCCGAGAAGCTCGACACGCAGATCGCACAGCTTGAGCTGGCGCTCGAAGAACTCGAAGGCGAGGCTATTGTTGCTACCGCGCGTCGGGCCGATCCGGCAGATACCGATCGGCCATCGCCTGTTCGGGCGCTGCCTGCCCATCTGCCGCGCGAGGAACAGCGGATCGAGCCCGAACAGGGCAACTGTACCTGTCCCGACTGCGGCGGCACGCTGCGGCCACTGGGCCAGGATAGCGACGAGATGCTTGATGCTGTGCCGGTGCAATGGCGGATCGTGCGGACCATCCGTCCCAAGTATAGCTGCCGATCCTGCGAGAAGATCGTCCAGGCGCCCGCGCCGGTGAAGGCGATTGCCCGGGGCAAAGCGACCTTCGGCACGCTGGCCCATCTCGTCGTCTCCAAGTTTGACCATCATCTGCCGCTCTACCGTCAGGCCGAGATGATGGCTGCGCAGGGCATCGAGATCGACCGCTCGACACTGGCAGGCTGGGTCGGCCAGGCCTCCGTGCTGCTCGACCCTATCGTCAGCCGTATCCGCGAGGTCGGCCTGAAGGCATCGAAGATCCATGCCGACGACACGCCGGTCCCCGTGCTCGACCCGGGTCGCGGCAAGACGGCAACCGGCAGGCTTTGGGCCTACGCTGTCGATGATCGCGGCTCAGGCGCCACCACGCCGCCGCTGGTCTGGTATGAGTTCACCACCGATCGCACCGGCGCGCATCCCCAGCGACAGCTCGCCAGCTTCACCGGCTATCTCCAGGCCGATGGCTATGCCGGCTATGACAAGCTCTACGATACCAACCGCGTCACCGAGGTGGCCTGCTGGGCACATTTCCGGCGCAAGATCTTCGACATCCACGCCACCAAGCCAACGCCGCTCACCACCGATCTGCTGACGTGTATCGGCCAGCTCTATGAGATCGAGGCAGAGGTTCGAGGCCAGCAACCCGATAGCCGACGACGAAGTAGGCAGGACCGCACCAAGCCGCTGATCGACGAGCTACGTCAGGCGCTCGACGATGCCCTTCGCCGTCTCTCGCCCAAGTCCGAGATGGCCAAGGCCATCGCCTATGGCCGCAAGCGCTGGGTGGCGCTCACGCGCTTCCTCGACGATGGACGCCTGGAGATCGACAACAACATTGCCGAGCGCGCTATGCGGTGCGTGGCGCTGGGCCGTAAAAACTGGCTGTTCGCCGGATCGAAGGTCGGCGGTGACAGAGCCGCTGCCATCTACTCCGTCATCGAGACCGCCAAGCTCAATGGCCTCGAACCGCAGGCCTATATCGCCGATGTCATGGCCAAGATCGCTGGTAACTGGCCTGCTGCGCGCTGGGATGAACTCATGCCATGGAACTGGCGGCCAGATCAGCAATCGATCGCCCAGGCCGCCTGATCCGCGGTATCCAGCCCACGCTTACGAAGGAAGCGCAGCGTTGCGCCTGCCGCCTCGATCCGGTCGCGGACGGCCGGGCGCTTGTGGCTCGACAGGTTATCCATGATGACGATGTCGCCGGACCGCAACTCGGGCACGAGAACCTGGGCCACATAGGCTTCGAACC